>JALSMT010000045.1 GCA_026987375.1 Thermaceae bacterium
CGGACTGAGGTGTTGCGATTTATATTCCCCGGCGCTTTCGTCAAACAGCCTGAAACCGCTGGGCGGGCTCAGGTAGCCGGGAAGAAAAGTTATCGTTTCCACGGCTTCATCATCGCATACAATAGCGCCATGTCTACACTCGGCGACGGCCTGCTGGAAAAACCTGGACTAGACAAGACGCTGAGCTTCGAGTATCTGGAACTCGGCCCCGAACTGGTGCTAATGACCTTTACGGTTGAGAAAAAGCACCTGCAGCCCTTCGGCTACCTGCACGGCGGCGTCAACGTCTCCTTGGCGGAGAGCGTCGCCAGTATCGGCGCCAATCTGGCGGCTCCCGAGGGCTTAGTGGCCTTTGGGCAGGAAATAAACGCTAACCACCTGCGACCCGTAAGCGCCGGCGCGCGCCTGCTGGCCAGCGGCCGACCGTTGCACCTGGGACGTTCTACGCAGGTTTGGCGTGTCGAGATCCGTAATGACGCGGGCGACCTTGTGTGCGTTAGTCGTTGCACACTGGCGCTGCTGGATAGAAAACCCGCAGGTCATTCTTGACAGCCGAGGCCGCCTTTGCGGTAAGGTTATTTGTATGTTCGTGCGAGAGCGCTCATCAGCGAGAGGAGGTGGTGTCGCCGTGGAAGAAGGCTATCCTGGCTATCGCCGCCACCCCTTAGTCGGCTGGGCGCGTCCGCGCCTTTTCTAAAACAACCACCACGAGTAACACAACTGGAGTTCGATCATGCTCATTGTTACAAAACCAGGCGTTTCCAAAGAGGCCTTTGACTCGCTGCTCAAAGAAATTAAAGCCAAAGGTTACACCCCTCACGTATCACAGGGCGAGAGTCGCACCCTAATCGGCGCCATCGGCTCGCCGCCGACCGCGGAGTTGATGGACCACTTTCGCGCCTTGGCGGGGGTGGATCAGGTAATCCGCATCTCCAAGCCCTACAAACTGGCTAGCTGGGAGGTACACCCCGAACCGTCGGTCGTCTCCTTTACCAGCGGCAAGACCGGCAACGGCTACTTTATGGTCGCCGCCGGGCCTTGCGGCGTCGAGTCGCGCCAACAGCTGCTTGAAGCCGCCCGCTACGTCAAGGAAAACGGCGGGCAAATGCTCAGAGGCGGCGCCTTCAAACCGCGCACCAGCCCCTACGCCTTCCAGGGCCTGGGAGTAGAGGGTCTCGAGCTGCTGGCCGAGGCGCGCGAAGCCACCGGACTACCGGTCGTTACCGAGGTAACCAGTCCGGACCTCGTGGGCGTGGTCGCCCAGTACGCCGACGTTCTGCAAATCGGCGCCCGCAACGCCCAGAACTTCGCCTTGCTCAAGGCCGCCGGCGGCTCGGGCAAAACCGTGCTCCTCAAAAGAGGAATGAGCATGACCCTCGAAGAGTTCCTGATGGCGGCAGAGTACGTCCTCAGCGAAGGCAACAACAACGTCATTTTGGTTGAGCGCGGCATACGCACCTTCGAAAAAGCCACGCGCTTCACCCTAGACGTTTCCGCGGTGCCGGTACTAAAAGCGCACAGTCACCTACCCGTCTGGATAGACCCCTCGCACGCCGCTGGCAAGCGCGAGTACGTATTGCCGCTGGCGCTTGCGGGTATAGCCGCTGGCGCCGACGGAATTATCGTCGAGACGCACCCCAACCCCAAAGAGGCCAAGTCCGACGCCGCCCAGCAGCTGCACGAAAACGAGTTCGCGGAGCTAATGCGGCGCGTGACAAGACTGTTGCCCGCTCTCGATAAAAAGATGCTGGTGGGAGCCTGAGGGTGCCTCCTTTCAAGCGCGTCGGCGTTTTTGGGACGGGCCTCTTGGGAGGCAGCATAGCCATGGGCCTGCGCGAGCGGTTTTTGGCGGACGTCGTCGTGGCTTACGACCCCAACCCCACCGCCCTGGAGACGGCCAGGGCGGTGGGCGCCGTAGACGAGGTCAGGACCAGGCTGGGCGAGTGGATCGGCGAGCTGGACTTGGGTATCCTAGCCGCTCCCGTCGGCGCCCTGGCCGAGCTGGGGCGCGACGTCGCCCGCTACGCCTCGAGCGCTACTCTGTGGACCGACGTCGGCAGCGTCAAGGCTCCGGTGGTCAGCGAGCTTGAGGCCGTACTACCTCGCTTCGTCGGCGGACACCCCATGGCCGGCAGCGAGCGCGCCGGAGTCGAGTTCGCCCACGCGGGGCTTTTGCAAAACGCCGTCTGGATACTGGCACAAACGGACAATACCAATTTGCAGGACGTGCGGCTCATGGAGAAGACCGTAGAACGCCTAGGCGCCATTCCCATGCTGCTCGAACCGCAGCTGCACGACAGGCTGGTGGCGCGCATCTCTCACCTCCCTTACCTGCTGGCGGTCGCCCTCAATCAGATGGTGGATTCCGACCCGCAGCGCGACGTTCTAATCTTTCTGGCCGCCGGCGGTTTCCGCGACCTCACGCGTATAGCCTCGGGCTCGCCGCAGATGAGCCGCGACATGGTGGTGGCCAACAAGCTCGCCCTCAAGGAGGCGGCCCAGGATCTGCGGGAACGTTTGCAAGACCTAATAGCCCTGCTGGACGAACCGGAGTCGCTGCTCCAGGCCGCGGCCGAAGCCAAAAGGATACGCGACAGCCTGCCGGTGGTGCGGCGCAGCCTCTTGCCCGTGCATTACGACCTGGTGGTGGCGGTGCCCGACGAACCGGGACAACTGGCGCGCATTACCAGCGCGCTAGCCGCCGCCAAGGTAAATATCAAGGACATCGAGGTCCTCAACATCCGCGAGGAAGGCGGCGCTATTCGCCTGGGCTTCGAGAGTCTGGAAGAAAAGACGGCCGGCAAGAAAGCGCTCGAGCGCATCGGCTATCAAACGCGCTAGAATAGTAGCGGGGTAGAAAATGAAAGAGAAAGTCTTGCTACCGGTTGACGGCTCTCCTTGCAGCGAAACGGCATTGCGGGAAGGCCTGCGGCTGGCTGACAAGTGCGGTTACGAACCTACCATAGTTTACGTAGTCGAAAATCCGCTATTAGCGCTGCCGGTGCTGCCCGAAGGAATACCCTACGAGGCCGACCTCTACGACGACCTCAAAAAGGCGGGCAACGAGGTGCTGGCGAGAGCCGAGGCGCTGGCCCGCGAGGTTGGCGTGAGTGTAAAAACCGCTCTCGTCGAAGGTCAGCCCATCAGCGCAATTAGCGATATGGCCAAGGACTTCGCCATGCTAATAATGGGCACGCACGGGCGTGGCGGCCTGGAAAAGCTGATCATCGGCTCGGTTACCGAAGGCGTACTGCACCGCAGCAAGACCCCGGTGCTGGTCATTAACTGCAAGCATCACAATCAGTGATACTCTAAAGCTGATGATACGCAAACTCGCTGCAGCCCTTATTCTCTTGTACGGTTGGGCGGGCGCCAGCAGCTACCTCGTCAAGATAAGCGGTGACATCGACCGGCCGCTAGCCGCTTACGTTGAGTCGTCGCTGGTTCGCGCCGGCAAGGAGGGCGCTGGCGGGGTGGTATTTTTAATAGACACCCCCGGAGGCCGTGTAGACGCCGCAATTCGCATATCCGACGCCATTCTCAATAGCCCTCTGCCCACCTTGGCGGTGGTGCAAAACGCCTTTTCCGCCGGCGCTTTGATAAGTCTCTCTGCCGAGCAGATAGCCATGCTGCCGGGCTCCGAGATTGGCGCCGCCATGCCCATCAGCATTTCTCCGATTAAAAAACCCAGTCCCGTGGACCGCAAGTACATCAGCGCTTTCAAGGGTAAGTTCAGGTCGGTGGCCGAATCGCGCGGCCGCCCGGTAGAACTGGCCGAGGCCATGGTCGACCCGGAGATGGTGGTCAAGGGCTTGGCCGCCAAGGGAGAGCCGTTGACGCTCAGCGCCGCCAAAGCGGTAGAGCTGCACGTCGCCGATTTTGAAGCCGCCAGCATACGGGACGCTCTGGCAAAAGCCGGCTTTGACGGCGACGTCAAAGAGCTGCCGCTGCCCGTCAGCATCAAGCTAGCGCGCGTGCTGACCAGCATCTACGTGGCGCCCCTGCTGCTGGCCCTGGGGCTTTTGGGTGTATTCGTGGAGATCATCACCCCCGGCTTTGGAGTCCCCGGGGCGCTGGGCGCGCTATTCTTGGGCCTTTACTTTGCCGGCGGCCTGCTCAGTGGCGCCAGCGGCCTGCTGCCTATCGTTCTCTTCTTAGCCGGCTTGGGTCTGTTGCTGGCCGAGGCCTTCGTAATACCGGGGTTTGGCGTAGCCGGCATTGGTGGCATTTTGGCGCTGGGAGTCTCCATCTACCTGACGTTCGGCGACCAGGCCATGCTGGCTGGCTCCATCGCCGTGATCGTCACCGCTTTGGGGCTAATAACGGCGCTGCGATACCTACCGCGTACGCGAGCGGCTTCGGCGCTCGTCTTAGGCGGCGCGATCAACGCCCAAGCCCCGCCCAATGAGCGCTTACAGGTTCTCAACGGCGCTATTGGAACCGCCATGACCGACCTGCGACCCGCCGGGATAGCCAGGTTCGGCGAGAAAAAAGTAGACGTCGTCAGCGATGGCGACTACATCCCCCGCGGCAGCCGCGTGCGGGTTATCGAGGTGGAAGGCGTGCGGGTAGTCGTACGCCGGGAGGAGGAAGAATGAGTGTGAGCCTTTTGGTAATAGCCGGCCTGATCCTCATCGGTCTATTTATTCTTTTCACGATCGTCCCCGTGGGCCTCTGGGTCCAAGCCTGGGCCTCTGGCGTGCGCGTGCCGCTATCGACTTTGGTCGGCATGCGGCTGAGGCGTATCCCTCCTTCGCGCATCATCTACCCCCTCATCAACGCCACCAAGGCGGGCATTCCGGTAGAACTCGACAAGCTGGAATCGCACTTCTTGGCCGGCGGCAACGTAGACCGCGTGGTCAACGCCCTGATTGCCGCCCAAAAAGCCGGTATCAATCTCACGTTCGACCGCGCCGCCGCCATTGACCTGGCCGGCCGCGACGTACTCGAAGCCGTTAGGGTATCGGTCAACCCCAAGGTGATTCAGACTCCCATGGTTACCGCCGTAGCCAAAGACGGCATCCAGTTGCTGGCCACCGCCCGCATTACCGTGCGCGCCAACATCGATCGCCTGGTCGGCGGCGCCGGAGAGGAAACGATTATAGCCCGGGTCGGCGAGGGAATAGTAACCACCATAGGCTCCGCTGCGAGCCATAAGAACGTCTTGGAAAACCCCGACAGCATATCCAAAACGGTGCTCGAAAAAGGCCTAGACTCCGGTACGGCCTTCGAGATTCTCTCTGTTGACATCGCCGACGTTGACGTCGGTAAGAACATCGGCGCCCAGCTGCAGATTGACCAAGCCGAAGCCGACAAGAAGATAGCTCAGGCCAAGGCGGAAGAGCGCCGCGCCATGGCGGTAGCCGCCGAGCAGGAAATGCACGCCAAGGTAGAAGAGATGCGGGCCAAGCTGGTCGAGTCGCAGGCCGAGGTGCCGCTGGCTCTGGCCGAGGCCTTGAAGAGCGGCAATTTGGGCGTTATGGACTACTACAACATTAAGAATATCGAGGCCGATACCGACATGCGCGAGTCGCTGGGACGCGCCGGCAAGGGCGGCGAACGAGGAAAGAAGAATGAAAGCTAGCGACCTCATAGGCTTTCTCTTTTTCTTCTTTTTTATCGTCTGGCCCATAATAAAGGCCCTCATGAAACCGGCCGAGCCGCTGCTGGAAGTCGAGCTTCCCGGCGATATGGAGACCACTTCTGAAGATACACCGCCCGAGCCGCAACGCCCGGCAAGTGAACCCGCCCCCAGCATCGCCGCCGCGCCGCCGCCGCAAAAACAAGCTACGGCTACGCCCAAAAACGCCGTTGCCGCATCAAGCCTGCGTCAGGCATACGTCGCCGCCGGCCGCAAAGCCTCCGACGCCGCGCCGCCGGTCGAGCGCGCGGTAGCGCGACAGCTGGACGGTGGCGACGTTATCGCCGGCATGATATGGCACGAGATACTGAGCGAGCCGGTAAGCCGTCGTCGTCTCTATCGCGGCAAGCGCCGCAAACTGCTAAGCTGATACTGCCAATGGGAAGCAAACAGACACCTACTGAGAGCAACGAATACAGCTCCAGCATCTTCGTGCACTCTCCCGACGAAGCCATGGCGCTCTTCGGCAGCCGCGACCGCTGGCTAAAGGTCTTGCGCTCACGCCTGGGAGCCACCATAATCACCCGCGACCAGCAGATACGTATAAGCGGCAGCGAGGAGGAGGTCAAACTGGCCGAAGCTGTTTTGCGCGACCTGCTTACTCTCCTTCGGCAAGGGGCCGACCTGGACGAGACCGTACTGGAGCAGACCCTCAGCCTGGCTCTGAAGGGCAGGCGCATGCCCTCGGAAACCGAGGCGCGCCTGCGCGGCTATCGCCTACCGGGCAAACTGCGCCCCAAGACCCCCGGCCAGAAGAACTACGTAGAGGCGATCGCCGCGAACGACATCATTTTTGGTATCGGCCCGGCGGGCACGGGCAAGACTTACCTGGCGGTAGCCATGGCCGTTGCCGCTTTCAAATCCAAAAAGACCAAGAGGATAATCCTGACCCGCCCGGCGGTTGAAGCCGGCGAGCGCTTGGGTTTTTTGCCGGGCGACATTCAGGCCAAGGTTGACCCCTACCTGCGGCCTTTGTACGACGCGCTCTTTGAGATGATAGACGCTGAAAGGTTCGACCAGTACCTGGCCTCCGGCACCATTGAGGTGGCCCCCCTGGCGTTCATGCGCGGCCGCACCCTCAACGACGCCTTCATAATTCTCGACGAAGCGCAGAACGCCACCGCCGAGCAGATGAAGATGTTTCTGACGCGCATGGGCTTTAATTCAAAGGTTGTCGTCACCGGCGATGTCACCCAGATAGACCTGCCGGCCAACAAGTATAGCGGCCTGCTGGCCGCGCAGAAGATCTTGCAAGGCATCAGCGGTATTAGTTTCGTCTACTTCAAGGAGTCGGACGTGGTGAGGCACCCGCTCGTGGCGCGCATAATCAAGGCCTACGAGCGCGCTGACGCCGCCAGGCAGACCCAAAAGAGCAGTGATAACAGTGGCGACGGTTGAGGTAATCAACAAAAGGCGTTCCCCGCCCGGTCTGCGGCCGCGACTAAGAACAGCGCTGGCTAAACTAATGGACGAGCTCGGTCTGATGGACAAAGAGGTGACTGTCATTCTCTGCGGCGACGAGACCATGCGACGTCTCAAACGCGAGTTTTGGGGCGAAGACGAGACTACCGACGTCCTCAGCTTCCCCACCTACGAAGAGGGCGACTCGTTTATGCCGCCGCACCTCGGGGACGTCTGGATCAACCTGCAAGCCGCCGCCAGACAGGCGGAGCAAGCCGGACACGGGCTGGAAGACGAGTCGCTGATACTGGCGGCCCACTCGCTTTGGCATTTGCTGGGCCACGACCATGACGATAAAAACTCCTGGCGCGGCTTCGAGAAGGTTCAGAAGAGGATACTGCAGCTATGAGGCGCGTCCTGCGGTCATTTGTTCACGCCTGGGAAGGTCTGCGCTACGTCTGGAGCACGCAGCCTAATTTTCGGGTCGAGTGCGCGGTTGCAGCGCTGGCGCTGGCGCTTTCCCTTTGGCTTGGAGTGGGAACGGCGACGGTCCTTTTGCTGATACTGATGGTGCTGGCGCTCGAGCTCGTCAACAGCGCCATTGAAGCTTTGGTCGACTTGGTGACCGGGGAACTGCACCCCCTGGCCAAAACCGCCAAAGACGCGGCCGCCGCAGCCGTACTGCTGGCCAGCCTCATCGCCTTGATAATCGGACTCTGGCTCTTCGCGCCGCCTCTTATCGCTAAAATCTCCGCTTATGGTAAAATCTCATGAGCACTATGGATCGACCTCCTAGTCGTAGCCTCTTTTTCCTCGCAATATCACTCCTGTCAGGAATTAGCCTTGCGCAAGGCGCATCGTCGCTAGCAATTTCAACCTGGAAAGACGTGACCTTGCTCTTCTTCCTGCTGGCCTTTTCCGCCTTTTTCTCGGCGTCGGAAACGGCCATAACCACTCTCTGGCCCTGGAAGGTGCGGGAACTGGCCGAGCAGGAGGGCGCGCGCGGCCCCTTTCACCTGCTGGAGCGCGACATCACCCGATTTCTGACCACGATCCTCGTGGGCAACAACCTCGTCAACATCGCCGCCACCGCGCTGGTGACGGACCTCGCCACCAAAACCTGGGGTTCTACCGGCATCGCTTACGCCACCGGCCTGATGACCTTTCTGGTGCTTTTCTTCGGCGAGATTACCCCAAAGTCCATTGCGGTGCACAACGCCAATCGTCTGGCGAGACTGGTCATCACGCCTATTTTCTGGCTCTCCATCCTCCTCTACCCTATCGGCCGCTTTTTCACCTGGGCCTCTTCTCTGGTCTTGAGAGCTTTGGGGCTCGAGCCGCGCGCCGTGCCGCTGGTAACCGAAAACGAGCTAAAGCTGATCCTCTCCGGCGCCGAAGCCAGCGGCGCCATCGAAGAAGCCGAGGAAGACATGATCCAGGGCGTGCTCGACCTGGAAGACACCCAGGTGCGCGAGATAATGATTCCGCGAGTGGACGTCGTGGCCATTGAGCACGACGCCAGCCTGCGCGAGTTCGTCAGGCTCGAGCGCGAATACCGCTTCTCGCGCATACCCGTCTTCAAGGAGAGCATAGACGAGGTAATTGGTATAGCCTATTCCAAAAACCTTCTTAATTACCTGGAAACACCGGAAATGCTCGACCAGCTAACGGTTATGAGCATCTCTCAAGGGCCCTTTTTCGTACCCGAGTCAATGTCGGTATGGGACCTGCTGCTGGAAATTCGTAAACGCAAGGTACACATGGCGATAGTCGTCGACGAATTCGGCGGCACCGCCGGGCTCGTTACCCTGGAAGACATAATCGAGGAGATCGTCGGTGAGATCTACGATGAATCCGACGTCGTAGCCGAACAGCCCATCCGCCCGCAGGACGACGGCAGCTTCCTCATCGAAGCGCAGACATCTCTCGACGACGTTTCCGAAGCGCTAGGGGTAAAGCTGCCCGAGGGCGACTACGAAACTCTTTCGGGCTACCTGTACGAGAGCTTTGGCTATATTCCCAAGGTGGGCGAAGAGCAACGTTTTGACGGCTACCGCTTCGTCATCGAGTCGGGCGATGAGCGCAAGATAGACCTGGTTCACGCCATACCGGTATCGGGCGAAGCCGCTTAAGGAGACTCAGTGAAAGAAAAATACCCCAGTCATGACGAGCTGCTCGCGATTGGCCAAAAATACATAGCAAACTCCTACTCACCCTACTCGCGCTTTCCCGTCTGCTGCGTAATCGTGAGCGCCAGCGGTAAGACCTACGTTGGAGTCAACGTTGAAAACGGCGCCTATCCGCTTTCCCGCTGCGCCGAGCAGATAGCGGTAGGCGCAATGGTGACCGCCGGCGAGCGGCAAATAAGAGAGGTCTTCATCTACTCGCGGGCAGACGAACCGGCCACTCCCTGCGGCGCCTGCAGACAAATAATCAGCGAGTTCGCTTCGAGCGACGCCAGCCTTACCTGCGAGAACGAAAAGGGCGTGAAGCTGAGCTTTAGCGTGGCGGAACTGCTGCCCCACGCATTCAGCCTAAAAGCAAAGTAGCCTGCAGAACGTACCTGCCGCCTCTTTCGTGAAAGGCGACGCTAAAACCCAAGCTGCTTAGTACGTCCTGCAACTCTAGCGGAGCGTAAAAATTAGCCGGCTCCCCCAGCAGTCTTTCGCCCCAAAAGACCCAGCGCCCCAGGCCGCGGCGCGGGTCGAAGTCGTAAATCCAGAGTCTGCCGCCCGGCTTCAGCACCCTGGCCGCCTCAGCGAGGGCTTGCTTTGGGTCCTGGAAGTGGTGGAGCGCTTCTCCAAGCATTACTGCGTCCACGCCGGCGTCGGCGAAGGGCAGTTCTTCGGCTCGCGCCACCACCGTATCTACTCCCTCCCCTGCGTGTTTGAGCATTCCCACGGCAGGGTCTACCACCACGAGACGCAGGTCGGGACGCTCGCGCCGGGCCTCGGCCGCCAGCACCCCGGTGCCTCCTCCTAGGTCCAGCAGCAAAGCGCCACGCGGCAAGGTCTGCAGCCAGTCAAAGAGCAGCGGGTCCGCCCAATCCGGGTAGACCCGCTTGCCGTATCGCACGAAGAGCCAGCCGAGGCGCTCGAAGGGAATCGCCACGCGCTAGCGTACCCTCCCCGAGAGCAATAAGTCCAAAGCCTGGCGCCAGATACCGGGTATCTCCGCGTTTACCCCGCCGCGCACCTCGACCTGCAATCCCGAAAGCAGCGCCGCCGCCGCGCCAGGAACCTCGGTTACGTTAACGCTGAAAACTAGTTGCCCGGGGCTGGTTTGTTGCGGCCTGAGAGCAGCGTCTAGCACGGCGCTACCCACCTCGCGACCGCCTATCAGCAACGCTACCGGGCCGCGCAAGGTGAAACCGATCGGATTTGGGTTAGTTACCCTGAAAGCGACCGTTATCCGTAATCGCGCTCCGGATAGAGCCAAGCTGCTGTTCGCGGCGTCTATCTCGAAGCGCGGCATGGCAAAGCTGAGGTTGACTCTAACTGTTTCGTCTAAAAGTGTAAATGGGCCCAGTTGCAAGGGAACCGGTCCGAGCTTCGCCGCGGCCTTGCCGGTAATACGTAGCCTCACCTCGTCGCCACGCAGCAGCTTAGAGATGCTGCCGGCAGTCTGCGCCAAGGGGACGTTTATGCGCGTAGGCACGACTTCAAAGCCCGCGGGCGGTATCGTCATCTGCGGCAACTCAAAGGGTATCTGCGCGTCGCCGAAGTAAAGAGTCATGGTGCTGTCCAGCAACGGCAGTTCGAAACTGTTGGGGTTACTAACCTTTAGCTGCATCGCAAAACTAGCCTCGCCGCTAAAGGGATCCACGCTGAGCAGCTGGAAACTCTGCACCCTGGCCTGCGGCGGTTGCGGTCCGCCGGCGCTTGGCAGGCACGCCGACAGTACGGCCAAAAGCGCCGCCGCGAGCAGCGGTAAAATAGCTTTCTTCACAACAACCAGCCCTCCTCCGCCAACCTATCCAAGAGTTCTTTTGCTTCGTCCCAGTAAGGGCTTTGCTGCGGGAAAGGGGAGCGCGGGTAGCCCGCGGGGACGCCCAGGTGGCGCAATGTCTGCTTTATCAAAACCGAACCTCCTTTTACGACCAGATCGGCAATGTCGAAAGCCAGCGCCGCCAGGCGCGAGTCTACTCTGCCTTCGTCGCGTTGCTGTTCGAAAATACGAGCGAACAAGCGCGGCGTTAGGTTGGCTACGGCCATGATGGCGCCTTTGGCGCCCGACGCCACCGCCGCGGGCAACGTAGTGGCGCTTCCGGTAAATACCGTAAACTCACCTGCCGGGATGTTGCTGCGGTAGTACTCAAATCGCGCCATTTGCGCGCTCGAGTCTTTCATGCCGGTGATTTTGGGGTGACGCGCCAACTGCGCCACCACCTCAACCGGGAACTGCGCCTTGGTAAATACCGGCACGTGATAGAGCCACACCTCGCCGTACTCCGTCAGCGCCGTAAAGTAACGCTCGAAGGCCCCAGGGGACATGGCCTTATCGTAAAAACGCGGCGGCATCGCCAGCAGATAGTCGGCTCCCGCCTGCTGCGCAGCGGCGGCGTGTCTGGCCGCAAGGCTGGTAGATTCATCGCCTACGCCTATCCACAACGGCTTTTTAACCCGCAGACCGCGCAGCAGTTCCTGGCGTTCGGCGGGGGCCATTAGCACCGCCTCCCCGGTGGAGCCCAGAACTAAATAACCATCAACCGAACCTTCCAGGCGGTCTATGAGTTCTTGCAGGGCGCCGCCGTCGGGGCGGCCAGATTTATCGAAGGGCGTAACCAAAGCTGGAACAATCATGAGCGCACCTCATCTAACCAGAGGAAAAAGTGCGGCAGAAAAGCCGCCAGCAACAGTACGGTCGCCATACGCACGTCACCCAGGAATAGCTTCGTGACCCCAACCGCGGCCAACAATAGCAACACCACCCCCCATCCCTTGCCAAAACTCGTACTGCCGGGCACGAGCAGTTCTATGGCCTTGGCCACGAGCCCCGCAGCGCGCGTAGCGCCGCGCGGTCGCGGCAACAACAACGCCCACAAGTGCGCCAACAACCACGCGAAGACCAGTAAAAGCGCCAACCAGGCCCAGGTAGCTTCCCTAACTCCTACTGCCTGTAGCGGCGCGATAGGATTCTTTGCCAATTCCATGAAGGCGCCCCAGAGGTAAACGCGGCAAAGGTCGCGCTCACGAGGGACCCCCAAGCGCTCGACCTGCGCTTCGTCATAGACCCCGCTCCAGGCGTCGCCCCCCAATCCCAGTTTTTGCCTCAGGGGCTGGTAACTGGAGTCGAGACGATAGGCCATTTGCAATTCTCTCTCCTCCCCTGTCAAGCGGTATCGCAACGCCCGCGCGAAAGCAAAGGGCGTTTCCCGCGCTAGCTTGGCTCGAGCCTTATCCGGTTCTTTGTCTATCAGAGAATACGCAATTAGTGCATCTTTTCCCGGGCTGCTAGGCCAGTCTGACAGTGACTGTGCCGCTCCATAAAGCGTAGCCCTGTCAAGGTTGGGCTGCTTGCGATGCGATTGGTAACCGCTGAGCAACCCCCATAGCAGTAAGGCCGCCGCTAGTGCGGCGGCAAGGAGCAGCGCCAAAAGGCGTTCTCCCCAAGAAGCGTAAGCCAGCAGCGGGTGCGCCAGGCGTCGCAAGGGGTTCTTTCCCCAGCTGTTGATGAGGCCGCCCCAGCTGGCCAGCGAACGCCTTTGCGCCGGCAGATAGCGCGTTATCAGGACGAGCATCAAGGCTAGATAGGCGACTAAAAGCGCTAAGAGCGCGTCGCGCAAGCCCCGTTCGCTAAGTACGGCGGCGAACCCGCCGAGCTGCCTTAGACCCTGTCGCAGCGTCAGGGCGTCGGCCAAGTAACCCTGCTTTTCAAGCCATTTGGCCTGGGAGCGGAAGAAGCCGGCGTAGCCCTTGTGTAAGGGGGCGTAACGGAGCATTGCCAGCGTTAAGGAGCGCGATAGTTGCGGCTCGTCTTTGCGGGCGGCTAGCGCCGCCCTCTGCCAGGTGTCGCTCCAGTAAGCGGAGTCGCTGCCCCAGGCCAACTCGGGGCGGTGGCCTCGCTTAATAAGGTCTCTTCCCCAGCTTGCCAGGTCCTGTGCGCTAAGGAGTTTGGGGTCTTTCGCCAAATACACCCAGTATGGGCGGTAACCCTCGGGGTCCGGGGGCAGCTCTTTCACGACGCCTTTGTCGCGCCAGAACCTTTCGAGCTTATTAAGCTCCCCCAGTTTGCTCCACTCGTCCAGGTAAGGCTCTTCGCCAAAGCCGTCCGCCAGGGCCGCCCTCTGACCGTTCATCAGCGTTACTACCGCCCCGGGCTCCAGACGCTTTACGCCGGCCGGCGGATAGTACGCGAGCGGTTTCATCGGGTCTTTAAACCGCAGGCGTAGCACCAGCGGAATACCCCTTGCGGCGAGGTAGACGGAGTCTCCTTCCTGCACGGGGTCCATCCAGTCCATCTTGGGTAGTGGTAAAAGCACGTCGCCAACGTGCAGACCTGCATCGTCGAGCCTGACCTCGGGCGGCGGCGCTTCTACCTGCAGCTTCCCGCTAACTACTCCTTCGTGAGCGTATAGCCTGAAGTCGTACTGGCCCGCCTTCTTGGGAATCCAGTTGAGCTCTCCCTCGCTTTTATTCGTCACCAGGGTGATTACCTGCTCCCCGTCGGGCCCGCTTATCTCGATAGGGTACGCTCCAGGTTGCAGGCCTTGAGCGCGTATTGTCAGCACCTCGCCGACGCTGGCGGACGGGGGCAGGGAGAGAGACTGCGCCAATGCCGCTCCGAGCAACAGGGTTAAGCTCCACAGTAATCGCATAACCCTATTTTGCCACGTATGCCGCGAAGCCGCTGGGCCTAAAATACCAGCATGGGATTATTGGACATGATAGGTCCGGTGATGGTCGGCCCTTCTTCCAGCCACACCGCCGGCGCCAACAGGATCGCCTGGCTGGCGCGTCAGCTGCTGGACGAACCCCCGACACGAGTTCTCTTTGGCCTGCACGGCAGTTTCGCCAAAACCGGTAAAGGCCACGGTACCCACCTGGCGTTGCTGGCCGGCGTGCTCGACCTTCCAGCCGACGACGAGCGCATCAGGGAGGCGGATAAACTGGCAGACGAAAGCGGCCTGCAGTTCTCTTTCGAAAACGTCGAGCTGGGCGACGTTCATCCCAACACGGTACGGATAAAAATAGCTAACGAGCGTGAGCGACACCTCATAACCGGTAGTTCTCTTGGCGGCGGGGTGGTTCGTATCTGGCAGGTTGACGGTCTCGACGCCTATTTGAGCGGCGAAGCGCCCGCTCTCCTCGTTTTCCACCAAGACACCCCGGGCGTCATCTCCCGCGTGGCGGCCGTACTTGCCGACGAGGGGGCCAACATCGCCCGCATCGTTTCCGGGCGCGCGCAGAAAGGGGGAGACGCGCTGATGAGCCTGGAGATCGACCAGCCGCTCAGCGGCGTCGCGCTGGCCTACCTCCGCCACCTAAATTACATTCACTGGGCCAAGTCGGTTGCTAAATTGCCGGCATAACGCGTCGGAGTTTATAAATAGGTTCTACTGCGAAATTAGCTGATAAATCGCCCAACCTATTCCCGGATAGCTCTGCGTGAATTGCATAATTCGACCGCTGCTTGGGTCAACCCTGATAGCGATAAGAGTCTGACCTCCCACTACTGCCGCCAAATCATTGGGGCTTTGCGAAGTAAACATAAACCCAAGCCTCGGAGCCGACGCCAGAACTCCCTTGCCGAGCAGAGCCGGATTAACGTAGCCGGGGCCGTAAGAGGGAACGCCGTACTCCTCTTTCTGGCCTTGATTACCGCTGAGACTATAGCCCCGAAGGGCGCCGTACTTCATGGTAGGGCCCACCGTCAGGTAACCGTTTGTCTGCGTAGCGCCGCCGTAAATACCGCCTAATTTGATGATCAAGGCGTACCGGGCCGCCACATTGGCCGCGGCCGGGAAATTTCTCACCCTCGGCCAGTTCTGATAATTAGCAGAAACAAACGCTAAGTGAGCCGCCACTCGCTGCGGCCCATTTTTGCCGGCCATGGTGGCGACAGCATATATTTCTCTAACCTTGCCGTTGCTCTGGTCATAAGTGAGTGAATAGCGCGTCAGATCATTACCTTGCTGAATTGAGATACCCACTTGACCGGGGCCGGTCAAAATCTGCACGTTCGGGTCATGCGGCAAGTTGTTCAAGTCACGCACTAGACGCGGGTCAAGGTAAAATAGGCCGGCGCCTTTACTTACCAGCACGCCCGCCTGAGCCTCTAGTATTGGACCGCTATCCGTACCCATGATAGTGAACTGGATTCCCAGCGCCGTGCCGCGCTGAACCCTTGTCACCAAAAAGACCATTGCTAGGTCTCCAGTCCCACTGCTATAGGCCATCGTCAAACCAGGGCGAATCCAGCCTGGCAATGGATATTCCTTTGTTATCCCGGGAATGATCCCCCCTGGGCCCAGCTGCGCTAGTGCAAGACCCCAGAAAAGCGCCAGCAGACTAAACATGGCTTTCTTTCTCATTTTCTTTCCCTTCCAACAGTAGTATACGCCGATATTTTAGGGTCAAACGACCTATTATTTATCTCTCTCAATTTATGCGCGATATCTGGTTGTACTAATGAATTCCCGCTATTCTCTTTTGTTGTTCGCAAAATAATTGGCGCGCCCGGGAGGATTCGAACCCCCGACCTACCGCTTAGAAGGCGGCTGCTCTATCCCCTGAGCTACGGGCGCGTGTGAAGCGGGGGCGGCCTAGGCCGCCCCCCTCGTTGGAGCGGGAGACGGGATTCGAACCCGCGACCCTCGGCTTGGAAGGCCGATGCTCTACCAGCTGAGCTACTCCCGCATGCTGGTCGGGGCGGCAGGATTTGAACCTGCGACATCCTGCCCCCAAAGCAGGCGCGCTTCCGGACTGCGCTACGCCCCGGCGAGAAGCCCAAGGCTCCCAGCTAAGACTAGCACGGGCTCATTTTAGGGTCAAGAACGTTCTGGAGCCGCTTTTGGAGTGCGCGTTCATCCCCTCAACAGCTTCTCGAGCGCCGCTTGCGGGTCGGCGCTGGCCGCCAGCGAGCTGCCGATCAAAACGGCGTCGCAGCACTCTGCGATCGCTTGTAGCTGCTGCTGCTCGTAATAGCCTGACTCCGCCACCAGCAGGCCCTCGTAACCGAGTTGGCGCGCCCTTTGCGCCAGCCGCGGAGCGTTTGCAATGTTCACTTCTAGACTGGTCAGGTCGCGGTTGTTGATTCCGATAATGTCGGCGCCGGCTAGTATGGCGGCTTCAAGCTCGCGCTCGTCGTGCACTTCCAGCAAGGCGTCGAGGCCGGCGTTTCTGGCCTCTTTGACGTAGGCGGCGGTATAACTCCCGAGTATGGCCGCTATCAGCAGCACCGCAGACGCTCCCAAGGCGCGCGCTTGCCATACCTGCCGCGGGTGGACCACGAAGTCTTTGCGCAGTAGCGGCAGGTCTACCGCTCGAGCGACGCTGAGCAGGTCCTCATCCGAACCGCCAAAAAACTCGGGTTCTGTCAAGACGCTTATAGCGCGCGCGCCGCCGCGCTTGTAAGCTAGAGCCACTTCAGCGGCGTCTAGATCGGCTATTTCTCCCTTTGACGGGCTTTTTCTCTTTATCTCGGCGATGACCGCTAAGCCGGGCGCCGCCAGCGCCTCGCGGAAAGAAGCTCTCTTTTCGGGAAGTGTTAGTGCGGGATCGTAATCAATCGAGGCGACGCTGCTGAGCCGCCTCCTAGCAATCCTCCCTAATACTCCGGGTATGCTCTTAAGGTCTGGCACCACGCCGTTTATTCTACGAAGTCTTCTGGCGGCAGGTCTATCCCAGAAACCCAATACAGCAGGCGGCTCAGGTAATACCTGCGAAAATAATCAGGACTGATTGCTTGATCGACGATGAGGTACGCGTCCTGCTGAGGTTCCACGAAGGCAAAAAGCCCGTGGTATGGCTGTAAAAGCGACATGGGCAGGACCCCGCCGTTGTAAACGACAAGGTCGACTTCGGACGCCAGGGCCTCGGCCGCAGCCCCGGCGGTGACGGCCTGACCGCGTTGCGGCGCCGGCAACTGCTGCAGAAAAGCCTCAGCCGAGGGTAGGTTTGGCTGCATGACGCTAACCTTGCTGGCCGTCCGCAACAGCGTTCTCAGGCCTGGTACGGCTCTGCCAACCCACAATATTCTTCCGCCGCGATAGCCGCTGTTTTCCAAAAGCGAGCGCGCGGCGTCTGGGAAAATAAAGGTCCCTTGCGCCTCGCGGAACTGAACCTTAACGGCGTCTACCATCGAGGCCTCTCGCGCCTCGGCCTCTACTCGCGGCAGCTCCTCCATGGCCCGCTTTTGCAACCCCTCTCCTTCTATCAAGGCCCCCGCCAGGCCCAGCGGATAAAGCCCGTAGAGAGCCTCATGCAACCTTTCAGAAGGAAAAGAGTCGAGGATCTGCAGGTGTAAATCGTGCAAGGCCAGGGCTGCGCGCAGCGAGGCGTTCCAGCGGCTGCCGCCTTCACTCATGAGAGCTATACATTGGGCTTTCTTCTCTATCACGCTGTCACTCACCTCGCATTTTAGCCGCCTCGTTTTTGCCGCAGGCTGCACCCTCGCCTCTGCTGTCGCGCCAAGCCACTCCCATGTAGGGGGTATCGTGGCTCCACCAGGTTATGCCCGCGCTGTCTAGCAGGATTATCCCGCCGTGGCCGCCCAATCCTGCGACCTCAGCCACTGCAAGCCTTACCGCCTCGTCGCCGTCAACGTTTCTCAGGGCCTCCACGGCGCGTAAGGCCGCTAGAGCTCTGGCAAAGTATTCCCCATGGCCGGTGCCGCTGGCCGCGCCCAAGCCGGCGGCGGCGTAGTTGCCCGCCCCGGGCAGGGGCGTGTCTCCCACCCTGCCGACGCGCTTGTCCAGCATTCCTCCGGTAGAAGTGGCCGCCGCCATCCTACCCTCTGCGTCCATGGCCACAGCGCCCACGGTGCCGCTCTTTTCTACAAGTTCTTTTCTACGCGCCCGCCTCCAGCGCTGCATCTGCCGCTGCGTAGTGAGCCGGGCAGGATCGTAACTGGGAATGCCGCGCTCGCGCGCAAAGCGGCTGGCGCCCTCGGCGGCCAACAAGACGTGTTCCGAGTTTAATACCTCTAGCGCCAAGAGTATTGGGTTCTTGACGTCCCTGACTGCTGCGACGGCGCCAAAAGCCCTTTCTTCCGCCGTCATGACCGCGGCGTCCATCTCTACGAAACCGTCACGGTTCAGCACTGAGCCGTAGCCGGCGTTGAACTGCGGGTCGTCCTCCAGCGCCACTACCGCGGCGACGGCGGCCTGTACAGCGCCGCCGCCGTTTTGCAAGACCGCCCACGCGGCCTCGCGGGCGGCCCGCAGGCCTTCTTTGCGACTGGAGCAGTCGCCGACGTCAATCTGACCGGCGCCACCGTGAACTATTACCGCAGTAGCCACGCTACCAGCTCCATACCAGGCCTAATGCAGCGCGGGCGTGTGAGCTAGCCCCGTAGCAATAGCTGAGTTCGACATAGGGGTTAATGCGGGCTAGGGCTATTTGCAATCCCGCGGTTAGGACCGCATACGAATCGGTACCAGCGGCCATCTGCAAACCGCCGGCGGGTTTTACTTTAGCGATCAACGTCTGGGCGCCGGCGCCCAGATAGGGTTTGATAAAAGGTAGTTCAAGAGGTCTATACAGCAGGTCCAGACCACCCACCAACCCTCCGCTTTCCCCAAAGAGCAAGCGGCCCCTGGCCGCGAAGGGCGCTCCTTCGGCATAGAATCCCAGGTAACCGCTAAATCCCGGCGTGCTGAGGTTGTTCGTCAATCCGAAGTCCAAGCCGCCTGCAGCCAGCGCCAGAGGTGCTTGCAGCAAAAGAAAAATCAATACCCGTCTCACGTGACCTATTCTATGCGCTCGAGCCCGGCATACTTCACCAGCAGTTTTTTGAGCCCCTCAGCGAAGTGTACCGTTACCTCTTGCCTCGGTCCTATGCCCGCCACGGCCACGACCGTTCCCACGCCGTAACGGGGATGATTTACTTTTTCTCCGCCGTGGAAAGCCCTATCCCCCTTACCCGCTGCGCGGCTCCGCAGAGCGGCGTTCACCGCTTGGGGCCTGGCCTGCGGCAGATCGCCGAAGGGGCCCACCCTGCTAAGCAGCTCTTCGGGTATTTCCTCCAGAAACCTGCTAGGCCTTACCCGCTCGCGTTGCCCCCACGTTTCCCTCTCTTCGGAAAGCGTCAGGTATAAGTACTCCTGTGCGCGCGTCATGCCGACGTAGAGCAAGCGCCTCTCTTCTTCCACCTCGTCGTCCGACCCGAGGCTCGAGCGGTGCGGCAGCAATCCCTCTTCTACGCCCACCAAAAAAACCACCGGGAACTCGAGCCCCTTGGCGTTGTGCAAGGTCATTAGTTGAACCGACTTCGCCGGCGCGCCATTGGGTTCTTCGGCGCGCGCCGTCAAGGCTATTTCGTCGAGGAAGTCGGCGATTGCGCCGCCGTTCTCTTCCTCCCATTCAGCGGCCGCCCGCAACAGTTCTTCTATGTTCTCCAAGCGCTGCTCGCCGTCCCTGTCGCGCCGCAGCGCCTCGCTGTAGCCCGTTTCGGCCAGCACCAGGCGCAAAAAGGCGTCTGGCCCGCTATCGTCCGCCGCCGCCATCAGCGTCTGGAAGAGCAAGGTGAACTCTCTTACCGCACGCGCCTGTCTTGTCGGCAAAATCTCCTCGGCTGCATTAAGCGCCGCGAATAGTGACAGGCCTTGCGCCTCCGCATAGCTCCGCAACCGCTCTAATGAGTTCTGCCCTATCCCCCGTGCCGGCACGTTAATAATCCGCCGCAAGGCCACGTCGTCAACGTTGTTGACCGCCAGGCGGGCGTACGCTAAAACGTCCTTGACCTCGCGCCTTTCGTAAAAACCCACGCCCCCCACGATCTTCGCCGGCATGTTGATCCGCCTAAAAGCCTCTTCTAGCACCCGCGACTGGGCGTTGGTGCGGTAGAGCACGGCTATGCCGTCGAGCGGGAAGCTTTGCGCCAGTTTTTGCGCCTGACGCGCCACAAACGCCGCCTCTTCGCGGTGATCGGGCGCAATGTAGAGCCTGACCGCTTCGCCGTCCCCTTTTACAGGCTTGAGCGTTTTCTCCAGCCGATTTTCGTTGTGCTTGATCAAGGCGTTTGCGACAGCCAATATTGCCCCGCTGGAACGGTAGTTGGCCTCCAGGCGGTAAGTTTTGGCGCCGCGGTAGTCCTTCTCGAAGTCGAGAATATTCCTTATGTCTGCGTTGCGAAAACCGTAAATGGACTGGTCTGGGTCTCCCACGACCATCAGGTTGGCCTCGTCGCCGGCAATCAGCTTGGTAAAGCGATACTGGGCCGGGTTGGTGTCTTGGTACTCGTCTACGTGCACAAAGCGCGCCCGCTGCCTCACCGCTTCGAGAACGTCCGGGTGTTCCTCGAAAAGCCTGACGGTGTGCAGTAGCAGGTCGTTAAAATCCGCGGCGTTGTTCTCTTGCAAGCGCTGCTGGTAACGGGAGTAAACCTCGGCTGCCTGTTGCTTTTTGAGTCCTCCCACCCAGTCGTCTGCTTCTACTAAAAAGTCCTCTACTGACCACATACGGTTCTTAATGCGGTCTATTAGCGCCCTTATGGAAACCGGCCTCGCCTCCAGCGAGAGAGTCGCCAGCACCTCCTTAATCAGTACGCGCTGGTCGTCGTCGTCATATACCACGAAACCACTCTTCAACCCGACCCTCTCGCCGTAGCGGCGTAGCACCCGCAAGGCCGCCGAGTGGAAGGTGCTTACCCAAAGGTCCTTGGCCGCGGCGCCCACCATTGCCTGCAAGCGCTCCTTCATCTCTGCGGCGGCCTTGTTGGTAAAAGTCACCGCCAGCACTTCGCTGGGGTACACTTCGCGCTCCGCTAAGAGATAGGCGACGCGGTGCACCACGGTTTTTGTCTTTCCCGAACCCGCTCCCGCAATGACCAGCGCGGGGCCTAAAAAGTGTTTGACCGCGTCTTGCTGTTGCTCGTTGAGGGTTGAAAGGAGGTCGCTTGGCACGACGAACAGTCTATCAGCTGGAGCGTCTTACTCGTATCATGGACTTATGGATAAGCTAAGATTCGGCACAGACGGCTGGCGAGACGTGATAGCCGATAAATATACCTTCAAGAACGTTGCCCGCGCCGCCCAGGCGACCGCCGACTACGTAAAGTCGGCCTCCGGCAATCTTGTCGTCGTCGGCCACGACACCCGTTTTCTTTCGGACTCGTTTGCCCGGCGCGCCGCCGCGGTAATCGCCGCCAACGGCCTCGAGGTTCGCCTTAGCAAGAGCTATCTGCCCACGCCGGTGACGTCGTTTGCGGTCGTGCGCTACCAGGCTGCCGCCGGGGTAATGATCACCGCCAGCCACAACCCTCCTATCTACAACGGCTACAAACTGAAAGGCCCCTACGGCGGCTCGGCTACCCCCGAAATCTACCAGGGGATGATTAGCCGTATCGACGAGCGGCAGCCGCCCGCGGAGGTCGGGGAGGACGGAATAGAGCGCTTTGACATCAGAGAAGAATACTATCAGGAGCTTTCTCGGCAACTCGACATGGACGCTTTGAGCAGACACCAGGGAGCCTTTTATCACGACGCCATGGGTGGGGCGGGCTCGGGATGGCTCTCCGGCTTCGTCAAGTTCGCCGGCTTGGGCATAGACATGCGCGAACTTCACGGCGTGCCGCACCCGCTGTTTTACGGCGTCAACCCCGAGCCCATCCCTCATAACCTGGCTACTCTGCGGGCGGTTATGGGCGCCGAGTCCGAACCGGTCTTCGCCGCCGTAACCGACGGCGACGCCGACCGCATCGGCGCGGTGCTGGCCGGTGGAAGCTACTTCAACAGTCATCAAATATTCGCGGTGCTGCTGAAGCATCTTTACCAAAAGGGTCTGCGCGGGAGGGTAATAAAGACTTTCTCGGTATCTAAAATAATAGACCTGCTCGCCCAAAAGTTAGGGCTGGAGGTGGTTACCACACCCATTGGTTTCAAGTACATCACCGATGAGTTCATCAAGGGCGACGTTTTGATAGGCGGCGAGGAGTCCGGCGGTATCGGAGTCGCCGGGCATATCCCCGAGCGCGACGGCGTTCTAAACGGTCTGCTGCTACTAGAAAGCGTGGCCGTGAGCGGCAAAAGCCTGCGGCGACAGTTTGCCGAGATTGAAGATCTGACCGGCTTCAAACACGCCTTTGAACGACTGGACTTGCGCCTGGCGCACGCTGAGCTTCGCGATGAGATTATGGCGCGGCTGAAAGCGAGTCCGCCCGCTGAGATTGGCAATAAAAAAGTCGCCCAGGTAGAGACGCTCGACGGTGTCAAGCTGCACTTTTCCGACGGCTCTTGGCTGCTCGTGCGTCCTTCGGGTACCGAGCCCCTGCTGCGTATCTACTGCGAATCCGCCGATAACGCCACGGTTAAGCGCCTTCTCAAGGGCGCTAAGAAACTGGTAGAGTCGTAGCCGCTTAATCATCTTCGCGGCATTCCTGCCCGGGGCAGTAAGAATTAGTTCGTTATATTTTTAACATTTTCAGTTAGTGATTTATTTCCCTTGCTGTTATTCGTGTAACATTGGCTCAATGGTCAATCTAGTTCTCGTTGCGCGTGATTGCGAGGAGCTCTATTACCGCTTGTGGAAACCGCCGCCGACGAATTCCCCCATACCCCAGGCCTTGACCGGTTGGCCGCGCCAGGTCCCCTCGCCGGCTACCGGTCCCTCCCAGTAAGCGACCGGCAGGACGCTGCCGCGGATTTCCTGATCGCGGCGCAACGGCAGCAGCGTTAGCGACCAGCCTCGCCCTTCTACCCGCCAGGCTAGCGAGTATTTGATGTGACTGTGCGGAGAAGTCCAGCTAGAAAGGGGCGTCATCGTCAGCCCTTCGAGGCGCCTGGCGACGCCGCTGAGGGAGACGCTGCTCCCCTGTAGCACCTTGACCCTGCCCTCGGCGTCACGGATACGGTAGAGCATTAGGTCTACGCCGTTGCTGAGGTGCAGGCCGTACCAGTCCCAGAGGGCGCTGACGCCGCTCATCTGTTCTCCCCACTGATGGTCTATCCAGGCGACGCCATTTACCTTCCTGCCAGCTATCCGGCCTTGCAGCCTGGCCCTGGTATAGGAAATGTAATACATTCTGCCCGTCTCGCTGGTTCCCGACCAACCGGGGGGATGCGCCACCGGCGCCTTTTCGGGCGTCAGCGTCAGCTGTAGCGGTTCGCAGTCCAGTTTAAAAGCGCGGCGCTGCTGCGCAAAGCGGCAGCCCTGCAACTCCAGACGCAAGGGGTCGGCGGCGAACCTGCCAGTTAATCCGGGAAAATCGGTTTTTTGATAGACGGTGAATTTATCGCTGCGCAGATCGGTGATCGCCAGGTGGACGCTGGCGAAGGGATACGGCATCAACGCCCGCGCAGGCATACCGGCCACCTTCTGTCCGGCCGGTGCGTAAAACTTGAAAAACGCCCAGTGAAAAGCCAGTCCTTCTTGCGGCAGGTAGGCGGAGACGTACCACCACTCGACCGGCGCCGGGTGGGGGTTCCAATCGTAGGGCGAGGGCGCAACGTTCTCACTTACTCCCTGCAAGCGCGGTACGCAGCCCGCCAGTAGAAATGACAAGGCGAAGGTAAGAAGTGCGGCTTTGCCCATGGCTAAAGCATACACAAACGGGGGGACAGCGGTCCCCCCGTCGCCTTACCGGCTGCGCCTAGTGAAAGATGCGCAATAGGTCTTTGGTACTCTCGAAGTGCTGCTTTTCCCGAGCCTTCTCTTGCAAGTCGGCGGCAACCTGGTCGAGCGTCGGCACGCCTTCTATCTTGTATATGACGCCCAGCGGGATCTTCTCGCTCCACTGGGTGACCTCGTGCGCCTGGTTCCAGTCGCTGGGGTCGTGCGACTCGTCCAGGTAAACGCCGTGCTCGCGCACGACCGTGAACTCTTGCCGTCCGCGGAAGGTAACGCAGGGGCTCTTGACGTTAATCAGCGCGAAGCCCTTATGGCGCGTCCCCTGGACTATCAGGTCGCGCAGGTGTTTGACGTTACCCGAAAAACCCTGGGCGATGAAGGTCGCCCCCAGCTCCAGCGCCAGCGCCAGCGGGTTTAGGGGGCGGTCGGGGTTACCCATGGGGGTGGACTTGGTGACGTCGCCATGGGGGGTCGTAGGCGATACCTGGCCTTTGGTCAAGCCGTAGATGTTGTTGTCCATGACTATGTAAGTCAAGTCGGAGTTACGGCGGATGGTGTGGACGAAGTGATTGGTGCCGATAGAGTAACCGTCGCCGTCGCCTCCGGCGGCCCAGACCGTCATCTCGGGACGGGCCAGCTTGGCGCCGCTGGCGATGGGTAGAGCCCGCCCGTGGATGGTGTTGAAACCAAAGGCGTTGACGTATCCGCCGATGCGGCTCGAGCAACCGATACCGGATACCACCATGAGGTTCTCGGGAGGAATAGCCAGCTCCGCCGCCGCCTGGTGCATAGCGTTGAGGACGCCAAAATCTCCGCAACCCGGGCACCAAACGATCGGTACGGACGTCTTGTAATCTTTTGCAGTCAGTTTTACCGGTTCCATCTCAGGCCTCCTGGGCGTATTTCTGGATCTGCTCGAGCACCTCGCTTACCAGCAGCGGATTGGCCCCACCCCGAGCGTAGGAGTAGGTCTCTGCCGGCAGGCCGTCGTAGTAGGCTCGCAGGAATCTGTAGAACTGCGCGCCGTAAGAAAGCTCGATGACGACCGCGCGCTTGACGCCTTGCAGAGCCTCGTCGAGCACCTTTTCGGGCAACGGATAGATTAGCTGCGGTACGATCGCCTTGACCTTCAAGCCCTGCTCCGCGGCTGCTTCTACCGCCTCGCGCACCGCCCCTTTGGAAGAGCCCCAGGCTAGAATGGCCAGCTCGGCTTCAGGGTCCCCGTAGGTGCGGACAAAACCCGATTCTTCGGCGATGAGGTGAAGTTTGCGCGCCCTCTTCTCACTCATGACCTGATGGATAGTGCCGCTGGAGGTGGGGCGACCGTCTTCCAGGTGCTCGAGGCCGCTGGTGATGTACTGGCCGCCCCTCATTCCCGGAATGGTCATTGGCGAGACGCCGGTGTCGGTCAGCTTGTAACGCTTGTACTCGCCGCCGTTGAGCTTGGCCAGCTGGCGCGAGATGACACGCTTGCGGGCAAACAATACTTTTTCGTCGATCGTCTCGCTGCGCTCGCCGAGGAACTGATCGGAGAGGATTATGACGGGTATCTGGTACTTCTCCGCCAGGTAAAAGGCCTCTATGGCTACCTGAAAGTTGTCTTCGACGTCGCTGGGCGCCAGCACCACCCGAGGAATATCCCCCGGAGTCCCGCCGACCGCCTGATAGAGGTCGGCCTGTTCGCTCTTGGAAGGAATTCCGGTGGAAGGGCCCACGCGCTGCACGTTCACCACCACCAGAGGAATCTCGGCTATCCCCGCCAGCCCCAGCGCCTCCTGCTTGAGGGCGATACCGGGGCCGCTGCTGGCGGTCATGGCCTGGCGACCCGCCCAGCTGGCGCCGATGGCGTAGCTGATGGCGGCTATCTCGTCTTCGGTCTGAACTACGGTGCCGCCAAAATTGGGCAGCCACTTGGAGAGGAACTCGAGTATCGGGCTGGCCGGCGTTATCGGGTAGCCGGCAAATACCTTCACTCCAGCGTGCAAGGCGCCAAAAGCCACCGCGTCGTCACCCGTCATTACCAGCTTGGGCTCGTCCGTACCCTCGGCCTCCAGGACTATCTGCGTACCCTTGGGCAGGTTGTCGTTGACCCACTTTTTACCCAAGTCTATGGCGTGGATGTTGACCTCCGCCGCCTCCGGTTTGCGCTTGCCAAACTTTTTAATAACAGCGTCTTTGATAGCGTCCAGGGGCAGGTGCAGCAGCTCGGCGATGACGCCCAGAGCCACCATGTTCTTGGTGAGGGGCACCTTTATCTCTTCTGCGGCCATTTTCTTGAACGGCACGGGGATCAATTCGGCGCCCAGCTCGGCGTCTATAGGAAACTCCTCGGGGGGGGTCTTGTCAGCCTCGTCGTAGAGGACAACGGCGCCCTTACGCAGCTTTATCTCGTCGAGGAAACGCGCCAGGTCCTTCCAGCTAAAAACGACCAGGAAATCTACGAAATCGCCCTGACTGTATAGCGGGCGATCGGAGATCCTGATTCTCGCCGAAGACTCGCCTCCGCGAATCTGCGGTCCGTAAGACTTTAGCATGAAAGCGTTCAAACCCTTCCGGGCCGCGGCCTGAACGATAAAATCACCAGCGGTGATTACACCGTCTCCGCCCGAACCGGCAATTGCCAGTGTTACGTCTCGCATCTCTTGCCTCCAAAGGACTGGGGCTCGAGGCCCCAAAACCGCCGCCCATTCTAGCACTAGTCTCAGTGACGCAAGTATGGGTAATAAGCCCCGATTATCATTACCGCCTCGGGATGTGCTAGCCTGCTCTCAGCATGACCGACACCCACAGCCATCTCCACTTGTTGCCCGAGCCGCAAGAGGCGCTGCAAAGGGCGTCCGGGCTGCGGGCCATTCTTACCCTGGGGACCGACGTCGCCAGCAGCGCCAGCGCCACCCGCTACGCCTCCCGCTTCGCTAACGTCTACGCCGCCGTTGGGCTGCACCCGACCGAGGCCTCCCTCTTTGATAGCGAAGTAGCGGCGTCCCTGCGGGAACTGGCCCAGCAGCCGCGCGTGCGCGCCAGCGGCGAGACGGGCATCGACTATTACTGGGACGCCGCCAGTCGCGAAGAGCAGCTGCGGGTGCTCGATTTCCAGCTCGAGCTCGCCAACGATAACGACCTGGCGATGGTATTTCACGTGCGCTCGCAAAAAAACCGCGACGACGCCGAACGCGACCTGCAAAGCTGGCTGGAAGCCAACAAACCGCAGCGCTTCGTCCTGCACGCCTTCGGCGGCGACATGGCGCTGGCCGAATCGGCGACTGCTCTAGGCGGCTACGTCAGTTTTGCCGGTAACCTAACCTACAAAAAGAACCGGCGCCTGCGTGAGATCGCCGGACTGCTGCCGCTCGAGCGCCTCTTGGTAGAAACCGACAGCCCTTACCTGCCGCCCGAACCCATGCGCGGCAAGAAAAACGAGCCTCTCTTCGTGCGCTATACCCTGGAGGCTTTGGCCAACTCCCGTGGGCTGCCCTTTGAGGAGATGGAAAGAATAAGCGACGAGAACGCCCGGAGGTTGTTTAGGTGGTAGACAAGGCGCGCTTTTTAATCCACTATCACGAGATAGCCCTCAAAGGGAAGAACAGGCGCCACTTCGAACAACTGCTGGCGCAACGCCTGCGCGACGCCCTGGGCGGCGACGCCACGGTGAGGCTGCTGTACGGCCGCATTCTGGCCGAGGTGCCGGCGAGAGAAGCCGCCTCAGCACAAGAAAGGCTGGCTCGCGTCTTTGGGGTCGCTTACTTTGCGCGCGTGGAAACGGTGGACATAGACTTTCGCAAAATAGCCGATTCGGCGCTGCGCCAACTGGCGCAGCATAGCGGCAGCTTTCGCGTCAGCGCCAAGCGGGCCAATAAGCGCCTCCCTTTCACTTCACCCGAAGCCGAGCGCGAAATAGGAGCCCACATCGTCGCCGCCCGCGGCTGGCCCGTGCGCCTCAAGGGGGCGGACGCCGAGGTTTTCGTCGAGTTCTACGAGAACGTCGCCTGGGTTTACACCAGCCGTAACCGCGTCGCCGGGCCGGGCGGCCTGCCGGTCGGCGCCAGCGGCAAGGTCGTGGTGCTGATTAGCGGCGGCATAGACTCTCCCGTAGCCGCCTGGCGCATGGCCAAACGGGGCGCGCGCCCCGTTTACGTGCACTTTCACTCCTACCCACACACCAGCCTCGACTCCCTGCGCAAGACGGTGGCCGAGCTGGAAATTCTAGCCGGCTGGCACGGCCCCGCCAAGCTTTACGTGGTGCCGCTGGCCGCCGCCCAAGAGGCGGTCTTCAATAACTCCCCCGAACGCTACCGCACCCTCCTTTACCGCCGCTTCATGTACCGCATAGCCGAGCGTGTGGCGGAACGCGAGAACGCCGCCGCTCTGGTGACGGGCGACGCTCTGGGTCAGGTAGCCAGCCAAACCCTCGAGAACATGGACGCGGTGGCCAAGGCCGTCAAGATGCTAGTCCTCAGACCGCTAGTGGGAATGGACAAAAACGAGGTCATCTCCCAGGCGCAGATGATCGGCACCTACCAAACCTCGATCCTGCCGCAGCAAGACTGCTGTAGTTTCCTCGAGCCCAAACGCCCCGCCACCAAGAGCACCCCCGAGCAGCTGGAGCGCGCCGAGTCCCGCCTCGACGTTGCCGCCCTGGTAGACGATGCTTTTTCCAAGGCTGAAATTCGCCGCATCAGTGTGCGGCCATGACCATTGCCCCTACCCCTACTGCACTACAATGCAAATCAAGGAGCTGACGTGAAGCGATTATTACTGGTTCTACTAACCCTTCTTAGCTTTTTCTCCTTTGCCTCCAAGGTTGAGCTGTACGTACAGCCCGACGACGGCGTGCAGCACCTGCTGAGCCTCATTGACGGCGCGCACCGTTCCATCCGTCTCAAAGTCTACCTGTGGACGCCCAGCCGCCAGGACGTAATAGACGCCATCGGCAGAGCCGTGCAACGAGGCGTAAGCGTGCGCGTACTGCTGGAACGCGAGCCAGCCGGCGGCAGGCCCAGCATGGACGTCATCAGCGCCCTGAGGGACGAGGGCGTAGACCTGCGCTTTTCCAAGCCTTTCCGTTTCGTCTTCGTTCACGAAAAGAGTATGGTGGTAGACGACCATTTTGTCTGGTTCGGCAGCGGCAACCTGACCGGCTCCACCTTCAAGGCCAATCGCGAGTACATGATAGTCAGCGACCGCCCCGACTGGGTCGCCGAGGTAGCGCGCGTCTTCGACGCCGACTGGCGCGGCAAGCGCATAGACCTGTCTGGGGCGCACCTCGTCTGGAGCCCCGACCGCACCGTGCGCGGCGTTCGCGAAGGAAACTCGCGCCACGTCGTGCTAAGCCTGATCGACAACGCCCGCTCCACTCTATTTCTGGAACAAGCCGGAATGGTGGACGAAGAAGTCATAGCGGCGCTGAGCAACGCGGTCAAGCGCGGAGTCTACGTCAGGCTGGTGGGCAGCCCCGCTGATCCCAAGGAAAACACTTACTTCGTCCCCGGCGCGGAACGCCTCAGGAAAGCGGGCGTTCACCTGCGCTACCTGCCCAGTCCCTACGTGCACGCCAAGGTGATTGTCGCCGACGGCAACACCGCTTTGGTGGGGTCCATAAATATGAGCCAGAGCTCCCTCGACGCAAATCGCGAGCTGGGCGCCGTCATTACCGCCGCGGCAGAACCAAAAGCCTTTTTCCGGCTGCTGCGCACCATGGAGCGCGATTGGAAAAACGCTCGGCCCGACAACCCCTTCTTGCTGCCGCCGCTGCAGGGAGTGATCCCCTGGAGCGAAGCGCCAAAGTACTTCGGCCGCATCGTCACCGTAGAGGGCCGCGTAGTTGCGGTCGAAAGCCGCACAGGCGTGGCTTTTCTCAAGTTCAGCAAAGACCCTGACGCCTTTCGTCTGGTTTTCTTCCCGCGCGTCTACGGCCAGTTCGAACAACCCTTCCCCGAAGCCTACTTGGGCAAAACGGTTCGCGCCAGCGGCAGGGTAAAAATATACGCGGGCGCTTACGAGATGATCATCAACAGCCCCAGCCAGTTGGAGGTAGCGCCTTGAAAAAGAAGAGCGACTACGATTCGGTAGAGGACATTCTCGTCTCGCTCGAGTACGACGTCTGGCGCGAGGAAGGCTCCATTAGCGCCGAACGCCGTCTGGCGGGCGTCATTTATCGCGTTTTCTACGGACCTGAGGGCGATCTCAAACTTGAAAAGGTGCGCAACAAACCTGAAGAGGTGCGCGAGGCTATGCTGGCGGACCATAACGGCCAGTTCGTCAGGCAGGAAGAGATACGCGAGTCGTTTTTCGGCAACTGCGAACCGGGCGAGCTGTTGCAGCTAATCAAGGCCTGGGAGTCTTAAGCCGCTCGCTCTTGACCCCCGCAGCGACAACGCCTAGACTTGCAATAGTATGTGTCGTTGCGGTAATGACGATCATTAACGGGGGAAACGCCGCTCCCCCCGGTTTCCCTTGGACCGGGGGCTTTTTCGTGAAAGAGGATGAAGATGAAAAGAACTCTGACGGCCGAGGCCAAAGACAAAGTAGGCGAAGAGGTAAAGCTGCAGGGCTGGCTGCACTGGCGGCGCGACCTGGGTGGGGTTCAGTTCATTTTGCTGCGCGATCGCAGCGGCCTCATTCAGGTAGTGCTCCCCGGAGGGCAAAAACTTCCCCTACCCGAGTCGGCCATCAGCGTTCGCGGCGAGGTGGTGCTAAACGCCAAGGCCCCTGGAGGCTTCGAGGTTTTAGCCAGCGAACTCAGCGTCTTGCAGCCCTCGGCCCAAGCTACCCCCGTCGAGATACCCAAAGAGGAGTGGCGCGCCAACCCGGAAACGCTGCTTAGCTACCGCTACGTTACGCTGCGCGGTGAAAAAGCGCGCGCCCCACTGCAGGTGCAGGCCGCCCTGGTTCGCGGCTTCCGCCGCTACCTGGACAGCCAAGGTTTCACCGAGGTTTTTACCCCCAAGCTGGTGCGCGCCGGCGCCGAGGGCGGCGCCAACCTTTTCGAGGTTGATTACTTTGGCGAGTCCGCTTATCTGGCGCAGAGCCCGCAACTCTACAAGCAGATAATGGTCGGCGTTTATGAGCGAGTCTACGAGGTCGCCCCGGTCTGGCGCGCCGAGGAGCACGCCACCAGCCGCCACCTCAACGAATACCTCAGTCTCGACGTAGAAATGGGCTTCATCCAATCCGACGAGGACGTGATGAAACTCGAAGAAGAACTGGTGAAGGCCATGCTGGCGGAAGCGCAGTCTTCCGCGGCGCGGCAACTCGAGCTGCTGGGAGCCGAGACGCCCAAAGCGCCCGCCCAGATACCGCGCGTCCCCTACTCCGAAGCCAAGCGGATAGTCAAGGAAGAGCTGGGTCTGGGAATGGGCGCCGACCTCAACGACGAAGCCGAGCGCGCGTTGGGCGAGTATTTTGCCGAGAGGTACCAAACGGACTTCGTGTTTATAGTGCAGTACCCCGAATCGGTGCGCCCCTTCTATACCTACCCCACGGGCGATGGCCTGACGCGCGGCTACGATCTGCTTTTCCGGGGCCTGGAAATAACGTCCGGCGGGCAACGCATTCACGACCCCGAGATAATAGTGCAGCAGCTAGAAAAGAAAGGCATGGACCCCGAACGCTTCCGCGACTACATCGAGGTCTTCAAGTACGGTATGCCGCCGCACGGCGGTTTCGCCATCGGCGCCGAGCGTTTTACCCAGAAGCTCTTGGGGCTTCCCAACGTGCGTTACGCCCGCGCCTTCCCGCGCGACCGCCACCGCCTCGAGCCCTGAGGCTAACGTATCTTGAGCGGCAGGCGCAGCGCCAACGCAGCGGCTAGGTAAATCGCGCTGGCAGCCAGCGTTCCGCCCGCCAGCGGCAACAACGACAGCTCCAGATCGCGAGCCGGACCTAACGCGGCGGCCGCGCGGCCGCCGATCCAGCCGGCGAGTGCAGCTATCGCCAGCACCTTGAAGAGAAACAGCGTCTGCGCTCCCGCCCCCAGGAGACCTTCTCTGTGGTATATCCATATCATCCAGAGCAGGCCCGCCAGTCCCGCCAAAACCGTCGCCAGGTTGAGGTAGAACATCCCTTTATGGACCAGCAAATAGTAGCCAAGGGTATTGAGCAGGAAGAGCGTGACGCTTATCTTGACCGCGCGCGCTATCTGCTTGCGGGCGTAGAGGCCGCGCACGTAAAGGTTGTATAGCCCCCAGGGCACGAGCGCCAAGCCCAAAGCCCGCATAGCCGCGGCGCTATAGGCGAACACCTGAGAGTCAAAGCTGGCGCGCCAGGCGAAGAGCACGGCCACCGCCCAGGGCGCCAGGCCCGTCATCAACGCAGCCGCCCAGCCCAGCAAGACCGCCACGCGCTCGAGCCCGCGCCTCAGCAAGTCTGCAAAGGCGGCGTTCTCAGCCGCCGCGGCGTGCGCCGAAAGGCGCGGGTAGAGGGCCATCGCCGGCGAGACCGAAAAGAGCCCCAGCGCCATCAAGTAGGTCATGTCGGCGTTACTAAAGCCCGTCGCCGCACCCAGCGGCATGGACGTCAGCAGGGCATAGAGGACTATGGTCAAAAACTGGCGCGTGGAGGTGGTAAAAACGAAAGGCGTCATCAAGAGCGCCGCCTTACCGATCGCCGGGTGCCAGGCGAGCTCCAGTCCGAAACCTTTGAGGGCCGGCAGCTGCACCGCCGCCTGCATAAAACCGCCCAGAACGAAGGCCAAGGCCAGCGCCGTAGCCTTACCCGGCCACAGCAACATCACCGCTATGGCGCCGACGTTGAAGGCCATTGGCGCAAAGCTGGGCCCCCAGAAGCGCTCTTCGGACTGCAAAAACGCCCCAAAAAGCGAAGCCATGCTGATTGCCAGCAAAAAGGGCATGACCAGCCGTATCAGATAGGTAACCAGGCCAGCATCCAGTTGCGTGTGCGCCGCCAGCAAAAGCGCCGCAAGGTAGGGCGCAAAGAGTATTCCCAAACCCACCACCATCAGGTTCAAACCAAGCAAGAAAGCCGCGAAGCGGCGCTTGAAAAGGTCGCGTTGCGCCCGCGGCAGCTCTGCCAGTATGGGAATAAGGGCGTTGCTGACGGCCCCCTCGGCCAGAATCTCGCGGAAGAGGTTGGGCACGCGGTACGCCACCAAAAAAGCGTCGGTTATTGATTTATCGAAAAAGTTGTTGAGCACGCCTTGGCGCAGCAAACCGAGAACTCGGCTGGCTAGGGTGCCGGCCATGACAATGAGGGTGTTGTGCAAGATACGTTTCTTACTCAAACCTAAGCCAGTATAGCACCCCCTGAGCGCTCGCTTTCGGCGGGGTCAAGCTAATCGTCCCAGCGCGCGCGGCTGCCTTGCGGCGTCTTTTCCACCAGCAGGCGCGTGGGAATGCGCTGCGCCAGCTCCGGTACATGAGTTACTACCCCCACCATACGCCCCTGCGTGGGCAGGGATTCCAAGACCTCGGCCGCCAGCTCCAGGGCTTCGGCGTCGAGGGTGCCAAAGCCCTCGTCGAGGAAGAGCGCACCCAGACGTCCGCGCGAAAGGTGTTCCGAAAGCGAGAGCGCCAGGCTGAGAGAGGCCAAAAAGGTCTCGCCGCCGGACAAAGTCTTGGCGGGGCGAACTGCGCCCGTCCACAAGTCTTCGACAAAGTACGCGCCCTCGCGCAATAACAGGCGATAGCGCTGCTGTGAGAGGGTGAAAAGCAGCTCGGAGGCGCGCGCCAGCATGTCTAGCTGCAGGCGCTCGAGCAGATAGTCGGGGAACTTGTGGCCTTTGAGGTCTTCGGCCAGTTGCTCCCATATTCCCGTTTCCTGCACCAACGCGGCCGCCTGCGCCTGCGCCTTACGCTTGGCTTCCAGGTCCTTTTCAAGCCGCCGCACGCGCTCTTCGAGGTGCCCCAGGCGTTTATCCAGGGCCTCACGCTGACGCTGGCGAGTCTGAAGTTCTTGCTTTTTCCGTGTGATCTCGGCGGGGTCTACCTTTCTTTGCCCGGATAGTTCTCCTTCTAACTCCTGCAGGCGTTTGCCGACGTAGGCGACCTCGTTTCGCCACTCGTCCAGGCGCTTCTTGAGACTCTCTACCTCCTGGGGGCTGCGCGCCGCTTTTTCGGCCTCTTCAGCGGAGGAAAACCCCAATTCATCGAGCAGTGCGGTAACGCTGGCGCGCAGAGGCTTTAAGGCCGCTCTTTGCGTCTCAAATATCACGCGCGCCGCGCGCGCATCCGCTTCAGCTTTCTGCAGTCTGCGCTCGAGCTCTGCGACGATCGCGCGCTCTTTCTCCAGACGCGAGAGCTTTTGGCGCAAGCTGCGCGGGTAGCGACTGGGCTCTTCGCCCTGGGCCTGCTCTCGCAGCTCTCGCGCTAAGCCGCGTCTCATCGCTAAAAGCCGCTCGGCAATCTCCGCCTCGTTCGACTTCCCTTCGCTATCGGCGGCGCCCAGGCGCACAATGTCTTGCTCAACGTCAGCGAGCTGCCTTTGCAACTGGCCTTTTTTGCTTTGCAGTCCCCTAACCTCAGCAGCCGCTTCCGACCAACGTCGCCGCAAGAGCGCCACCTCTTCGTCTTTTTGGCGCACGGCTTTCTCCAGCCCCGCCAGCGGGCTCTGCCGCCGCGGCGGCAGCTTGGCTACTACCTGGCCGCACAGCGGGCATTCCTCACCCTCGCGCAGCAGGTGATGAAAGGAACCCAGCTCTGCGCGGCTGCGCTCCTCTTGCAGGCGTCGCTTCAGCTCTGCAAGCTCTTCGGCGGCCTCCTTGCCGTCCGCCGTCAGTTTTTGCAGCTTCTGTTGCTCCTCCTCCAGTAATTGCCCTACGTCCCGAAGGTCGGCTAATAGTCCTTCTCGACGCTTCTGCAGTCGGCGGCGTTCTTCAGTCAGCCTCCTTTGCTCTTTGGCCCTGAGCAGCTCTTTTTCCGTCTCGCGATAGCGCTCTTCGTCATAATGCAAAACTTCCCCCGCGCCGGCGTCGCCGCCCAGCATGTTCAGTTTGCGTAGGCGCGCCTCGAAGAGCGGCAATGCCGCTACGCGGTTCCTGAGGCTTTCCAAGTCGTCTTCGTTGAATATTTTGCCCTTTTTTTCCCATTCTTCCTTCGCCTTTTCGTAGGCGCTATTACTCTTTTCGAACTCTAACTCCGCCTGCCTAGCCTGCGCCTGCGCCCGTCGCAGGCGCTGTACCTCCGGCAAGGCTCTGCCAGCCGCTTCCGCCAGCTCAACCCAGCGGCGCACCTCGCGCATGCTCTCCTCTTCTTGCGCCAGCGCCTGCTTGCGCGACTCTAGGCGGTCTTTTTCCTGCCACATGTCCAGGCTGCCGCTCAGCTTGTTTATCTCTCTTTCCAGCCCTTCAATCAGTCCGTCCAGGCGGCGGCGCTCTCTGGCCGCCTCTTCCGCCTCGTCTCTAACCTCGCTAAGCGCCTCCTCGTTCACGCCCTGGTAGTGATCGCTCAGCGTCTGCGCCGCAGCCAGCTTTTCGCGCAAATCCGTAAGGCGCGCCACCGCGCGCTCGCGCAACTGCGCCAGCGCCTCCAGGCCATAGAGCGAAAACAGCAACTCGCGACGCTCCCTGCTGTCTCCCTTCAAAAAGGTATCGAACCTGCCCTGGGGCAAGAGTATGGCGCGGGTAAAGGCGTTGTAGTCGAGCCCCAGCAGCTTTTCTACGGCCTCATTGAGCGTCTTGATCTTTTCCGAGGCCGCGGATAGGCGCCAGGAAGAGCCGTCCTGCTTCTCCAGGCGCGCCTCGCTCTTGGCGCCGATCACCCTCGTCACCCGCCATACTTCTTCCGCCAGCGCAAACGTCAACTGTACCGCGGCCTTGTCGACGCCGGGGCTCAATAACGCCTTTAGGCCGCGTCGACCCATGCGCGGCGTCTCACCGTAGAGCGCGAAGGTTATGGCGTCGAGAAGCGTGGTCTTGCCCGAGCCGGTAGAACCGGTAATGGCGAAAAGTTCAACATCCGAAAAGTCCAGGCTGGCGCTCTCGACGAACGACCCGAAACCGGCCAAATCGAGCCTAAGCGGACGCATGCTCTTCCTCGAATATCTCGCGGAAAGCCGCCAGCAACGCGTCTGTCTCTTCAAGACCCTTGACCTCGCGCAGGTAGCGCTCGTACGCTTCCGGCCAGCTCATAGTCTCCACCTGGGCGGCCAGCTCGACCAAGGGGTCCGGGGTTTCGGCCTCGAAGCGAACCTCCAGCAAGCGGGGATTATCGCGATAAAGCCTCTCACGTAAAGCGCTGTTGGCGGGGCCGCTGATTATTAATTTCGCGTAGCCGGGCCAGCCTTCCACCTCGGCGATACGGCGATCCAGCTGTTCCGGCTCGAGCCTGAATGTGCGCAAGGGCTTGCCCCAGCGCTCGATTAGCTGATGAACCTTGGGGGGACGGTCGGGTTCTATTTCCACCAGCAAGGCCCCGCGATCGGCCTCTTCACCCTCGCCAAAATCTAACTGCAGCAAAGAACCCGAATACCAAGCCAGCGGCGCGTCGCAGACCTTCTGCTGGCGGTGAATGTGCCCCAGGGCTACGTAAGTGGCGCTCGAGGGCAGTAAGTCTGTTTTGACCGCGTAGCTGTTGCCTACGTAGAAAGAAAACTCACCGCCGCCGAGGCGCAGGTTGGCGCCTTCCATGGTCAGGTGGGCCAGCAGCAGGTTTGTACGCCCCGCTCTGAAACCTTTACTGAGGTTCGTCATCAAGCGGCCAATTGTATCCGAATAACCGTGCTGCCAGTCGCCTTCATGGCCTGACAGCAGTTGCGCCGCTTTTATTGCGCGACGCTGCGAAAGAAACGGCAACAGGGCCGCCTCGCCCCAGTCGCGCAGCAGGACGCCGCCTTCGCCGCGCACCCGCACCTCGCCGCGTACGTGCGCGCCGGCCAGCTCCAGCAGCGGCGCCAGCGCTTCCAGGCGGGTCCGCGAGTCGTGGTTGCCGCTGATGACCAAAGCGGGAACGCCCAGCTCGCGCAGCCCCAAAAAGAACTCGAAGGCCGCGGCCTCGGCCTCGGCGCCCACGCGCGGGCGGTCGAAGAGGTCGCCGGCGACGAGCACCAGGTCAATCTTCTCTTCGCGCACGATGCGCAGGTGATCCCTAAGGGCGTCGGCGATCTCGGGGGTGCGGTCGACCCCTTTGAGAATCTTGCCCAGGTGCCAGTCGGCGGTATGGAGGATCCTCATGCCACCACCTCGATACGCCCCTCGGCTGCCACTACCTGACAATGCCCATAGGGGCGCAGGAGGCGGCCTCCGTGCTCCTCGGCCACGGCGGCCACGGTAGCGTCCAGCACTCCCAGCGGAAGGTCGGCGTGAGGCGAGGCGAGCTGGCGAATACGGCCAAGGTACGGAGCCGGCGGCGCCAGCACCCGGGCGACGACTTCGGCGTCGGCCAGGAAATGGTCCATGACGTGCGCGTCCGCGCGGATTTCGATAAGGTAAGCGAGCTCGGCCAGGACCGGTTCGGGAATCAAGTAGGGCGGGCGCTCGGTGAGCAGCAACCGCCGCATACGGTCGTGGTAGGCGTCGCGCGCCGCCAGGAGCGCTACCAGGGCCGAGGCGTCGAGAGTGACCATGCTCGGCTAGGCCACCAGCTCGCTCGGCCAGTGTTCGCGCAGCCAGCGTTTGGCGCCTTCGGCGCTCACGCCGAGCTCGCCCTCGACGGCGCCAATACTGCGCGGCACGATGCGCCCGGCCCCCGCCTGCTGCAGGCGGCGCTTAACCGAAAGGCGGATCAGCTCCGTCTTGCTGGTGCCCCCGCGCCGGTCCGCCTGCTCTAAGAGGAGGTCCAGCTCATCGGGCAGGTAGATGGTCGTCTTCTTCATGAATCTATTTTCCCATATATGGCGCCATACGTTAGATCCCCAAATCGTCTTTGAGAGCCTCATCGGAAACGTCTTCCGCGACCTCTTCCCGCTTGGTCGCCCAAGCGGGGTAGGGGAAACGCACGGTAACGGGCACGGGCACCTCGGGCTGGTGCAAAATCATAGTACCTTGGGGCATAATCAACGCCCGCTCGCGGAAGGCGCCCGGCAGGTAACGGTACTCGGGACGCTCGGCCTCGGCGGCGTCGAGACGGCCCACCACGCGGATGGCGGCGTTGCCCACCACCCGGCGCTCGACCTCGCTGGCCGTCTGTTGCGCCCCGATCAGGATCACCCCCAGCGAACGGCCGCGCTCGGCGATGTCCAGCAGGATGTCTTTGATGGGGCTCTCCCCTTCACGCGGGGCGTACTTATTGAGTTCGTCGAGGACCACGAAGACCCGGCCCCGCTGACGGCCCGTCTCCTTGGCCCTGAAAACCCTTTGCAGCAGCGCTCCCACCACAAACATCTGCGCTTGGGCGTTGAGGTTGTGGATGTCAACCACGCTTATCTGCGAATCGCCGGCGAGCGGGTCAGGCGCGCTGCTCTTCTTATCGGCTCGAACGATTTTGTGGAGGCTGCGCGCCGCGGCGCGCAGCCGGCGCACGAAGGCCTGCAGGGTGCCGCTGTGCTGCCTGGCCGTCCAACGAGTATCACCCTGCGCTTGCTCTCCTTCCGACTCCGCGCCCAGGAGCTTGTACTCAACGTAATCGACCAGTTGCTCTAAGCTGCCGATGGCCGCCTTGCCAAGCCCTTCGAAACCGCCCGCCGGCCCGCCGCCAGGAGGGGCTTCCGACCAGTCTTCGACCAGCAACGCCGGTCCTGATTGCCCCCTGGCCAGCGCCGCCAAGCGGGCGGTGACGTTGTCTATCAGAAAACCTAGGTTGCTCATCGAGCCGCGATCAGTAAAAACGAAGGGTAAAAGTCCCTCGCGGCAAAAGTCGGCGACCGACCAGTAGTAAGGCGTTACCCCCGCGCCGCGGGTGCTGTCGGCCACCAGGTTCCCTTCGCCGCGGCCGAACCTGGGGGGAGCGTAAAAAGCGACGCTGGCGAAGGGCCGCGGCTCCAGGCGCAGGCGGCGGTAGCGTTCGCGGTCTTCCTCGGTTAGTTTGGCGTTGGGTTTGTCGAGATAAAAGAGGTCTTGCCCTTTGACGTTGAATATGAGGGTCTTAGCGCTGGCTGCGTCCTGCAAGACCCTTGAATTGTAGAGGCTGTATAGCAAAAAGAGGGCGTAGCTGGTCTTAGCGGCCACGCCGGAAATGCCGGAGATGTTGACGTGGCCGCCCTGGCGGCCGTCGAGGAAGGCCAGGTTGACGAAGGCCGACTCGCCGTTTTTCATGGAGCCTACCGGCAACCTCTGCTGCATACGATCGTAGTAGAGAGCCGCGTCCAGCTCTGCGCCGCGCGCCAGGTAGACCGGGCTGCCCGGGTCGGGGGGCAGGTACTCCTCGGGCTCGAGCCTGGTCACGGTTACGTGGGCGACGTAAGCGGTGTTGGTAGGTATCAGGTTCTCGGCCGCCAGGTAGGTGTCAGAGTCGAACTGCATTCCCTCCAGCAATTTGTGCACCCTGTCCACCATACCGTAGTAACGCACCTTCATGCCGCCGTGGTCGGACTCTACCCAAACTACGTCGTCGAGACGCAGCAAACCGTTTTGCACGCCAATCCAGAACTCCAACGGCGTCGCTTCGCGACTGCCGAGGACTACCCCCAAAGGTTCGTTTTTCATACCGCCTCCTCGGATATGTATTGCAGTAAGCGCCTCCGCAGCAGCTTGGGGCTACCCAGCAACCTGCCCAACTCTCGCTCCAGCGCAGCGACCGGCACCAGGTTCTGCGGCGCGCGCGGGTCGCGAAAAGGGCGCGAAGCCAAGCGGGGGAAAACGCCCAGCGAAACGTCCGCCAAACGTAGCGCCTCGTCCTGGGGGGCCGCAGTCTCGACGCGCAAGAGCGTAGCGGCAGCGGCGTAGGGCCGCTCTGGCTGGAGCGGTAATCGTAAGTACCACGAATAAAAGCGGCGCTCTCCGCGCAAGAAAGTGAAAACAGGGGTGCGCTCAGCCGGCGCCAGCTCGCTTAGCAACCGCGCGTGCTCCTCGGAGAGGTAGGCGCGATGGTGCGTCTTGGCGTAACCCAGCCTGCCCAGCGACTCTGCCTGAGAAATTCTGTGCAGGGGGCCGTCGTGCAAAATCAAGGCGTCGGGATATAGCCCCCTGAGTTCGTCTCCAACCTTCATCTCCAAGGCCTGACGCAGCTGCATGGCCGCTGCGCGCAGATCTTCGTACTCGCCCGCGGCCTCGACGAGCTGATAGCGCAAATCCTGCGCCGCGGTAAAGTGCGGCAGCGGCCAAGACCCCGCCGGCGCCAGCAGATAGCGCGCCACCGCGAAGGACTTTGGCAAAAAATGAGCCTGCTGCGGCCAGAGCGCCACCGCTCCCACCGCCATGCTGACCAGCAAAGCCCGCGCCTCGTTGAGGTAAAGCGGCGCTTCGCTGCGGAATCGCCCGTCCACGAATATCAGCGGCCCGCTCCACTCTCTCGCCTCACTCTTGGCGCGCCAGGGTCCGTCGGCGGCCAGCGGCTGGGCCTGTCGCTCCGCCCGCTCCTGTAGCAGGCGCTCCGCTGGCGCAGTGTATTCCGGCTCCCAAGAGTCCAGGCGGATGCGCGGCTTCATGGCTATCATCATACTTGCGCCCCCTCCCCGTCCGCCCGCCGAAAAGAAAAACCCGGGCGGGGCCCGGGTCGGTCTTGGCGGGACGTAAACGCTACTTGAAAGAAGACAGCTCCTTTTTGGCGGCCTCGAAGTTGGGCGCCAGTTTGAGCGCCTTTTCGAACTCGGCCTTGGCCTCTTCCCTCTTGTTCTGGGCCAGCAGGCTCTTGCCCAGCCAGTAGTGGTAATCGGCGTTCCTCTCGGAGAGCTTGACGGCCTTGGAAAAGTCCGAAGCCGCGGCGTCGCTCTTGCCTTCGGCCAGGTGAACCCTACCCAGGTAGTAGTAGCTTTCAGGGAAGCTGAGAGGGTCTAGCTCTATAGACTTCTGCAGCGCTTTTTCGGCGTCTTTGTACTTCTTCTCCAGGAAGTATACCTGACCAAGGTAGAGCCAGGAGCCGGCGTTGAGGGGCTCGAGGGCGCTGGCTTTGCTTAGCGCTGTTTCAGCCTCGGGTAGCTTGCCTTTGACCGCCAGCACCTTGCCCAGGAGCAACTGCAACTGCGCCGAAGATGGGTCTATCTTTACGCCTTCCTGGAGCATTGCCAGAGCCTCGTCTAGCCTGCCCTGTGAAAGATAAACCTGAGCCAGGTTGTACCTGACGACAGAGTCTTTGGAACCCAGTTTGAGGGCTTGCTTGAAGGCCTGTTCCGCCTTTTTCAAGTCCCCCAGGTACTGGTACACCAATCCGCGCTGGTTGTAGATGGGATAGTAGTTGGCGTCCACCCTCTTGGCGTCGTCCAGTATTAGCAGCGCTTGCTGCAGGTAGCTCTTGGCTGCGTCCTTGTCTTCGGCGTAGGTGTAGCGGTTGGTGTAAGCCTGCGCCAGTGAGACGTAAGCGGGAGCGTAGTTGCTGTCAAGAGCGATGGCCCGTTTGATGTTCTCGATCGCCGAAGAAAACTGCAGCAAGCGCAGCTGGGTGCGGCCCAGGCCGTAGAGCGCGTAGGCGTTGTTGGGCTCCTTCTCCAGGGCGCGGCGGAAAGCGATCAGAGCCGCGTCATACTCGCCGGAGGAGTAGTAAACGTCGCCCACCAGCAGATAAGCCTTGACGCTGGGCTCTTTCTTGGGTTTCGCCTTCGCGTCGGAGGACTGCGCCAAAGCGGCGCCCAGGGCTGCTATTAGCAGAAAGAAGAAGATATACCAAGACCGTTTTCGCATCAAAAACCCCCTATAAGATGAAGCGCGACAAATCCTCCGACTCCATGACCGAGTCAAGTCGCTTCTCGACGTATTCTTTCGTAATCTCTATCCGTCCCAAATCTACCTGGAAACTCACTTCTTCCAGCAGGTACTCGAGCACCGTCGCCAAGCGTCGTGCGCCGATGTCTTCCATTTCGCGGTTGGCGCGGTAGGCGTAATCGGCCACGGCTTTTATGGCCTCGTCGCTGAAAACTATCTGTGTGCCGTCGGTGGCCAGCAACTCGGTGTACTGCTTTATCAAAGAGTTCTCGGTATGGCGCAGGATCTTTTCAAAATCCTCAGCCGAAAGCTCAGCCAGTTCCACCCGGATGGGAAAGCGCCCTTGCAGCTCGGGTATCAGGTCGCTGGGCTTGGAAACGTTGAAAGCGCCGGCGCCTATGAACAGCACGTGCTCGGTGGAGACGTGCCCCAAGCGAGTGTTGACTACCGTACCCTCAACGATTGGCAATAGATCGCGCTGTACCCCTTCTCCGGAAACGTCGGGACCTTGCACGCCTGAGGAGCCGGCTATCTTGTCTATCTCGTCGAGAAACACTATGCCGTCTTCCTGAGCGCGCCTGACAGCTTCCTGGCTGGCCTCTTCCTTATCCACCATTCGCTCGGCTTCCTGGTTTTTGATGACCTCGCGCGCTTCGCGCACCTGCATACGGCGCCGTACTTTGCGCTTCGGTAAGAGGCCTGAAAGCATGTCTTGCAGGCCCTGAACCTGGTCTCCCATACCGCCGAGCATCCCCATAAAGGGCATCTTGGTTTCCTCGGGCACCTCTACTTCCACGTATTCATTGTCGTAGAGGCCGGCGCCGACGTCCTCACGGGGAACGTTGAGCATCTGCGCTATCTGCGAGCTGGCCATGTTGGCGGCCACCGCCGCCACTTTTTCGGTCTTCTCGCGCATGACCAGCTGAAAAGCCACCTCCGCCAGGTCGCGGACTATCGAGTCTACGTCGCGGCCCACGTAACCGACTTCGGTAAACTTCGTAGCCTCCACCTTGAGGAAGGGCGCCCCCGAAAGGCGCGCCAAACGCCTGGCTATTTCCGTTTTGCCGACGCCGGTAGGCCCGATCATCAAGATATTCTTGGGCATGACCTCGCGACGCAGTTCCGGCGAGAGCCTTTGCCGGCGGTAGCGGTTGCGCAGGGCCACGGCTACGGCTTTCTTGGCGTCCTGCTGGCCGATTATGTATTTATCCAGCTCCGTTACGATCTCGCTGGGCTTGAGCTCTGTCATTCGCCCTCCCCAACGCTGAGAGTGGTGGCGTTACCGTTGGTGTATAGGTCTATTTCCGCGGCTATCTTGAGGGCTCGCTCGGCTATCTGCGCCGGCGATAGCGAGGTCTCGCGCAGCATGGCCTTGGCGGCGGCCAGCGCGTAAGGGGCGCCGGAACCAACGGCCACCACCGATTCATCCGGCGCGATTACCTCGCCCGTACCGGAAAGCAGAAAAATCTCGCTGGCGTCAGCCACTATCAGCATCGCCTCCAGCTGGCGCAACACCTTGTCGGTGCGCCACAGCTTGACCGTCTCCACCGCAGCGCGCTTGAGCGAACCCTTGGCGAGCTGCAGCTGCTCTTCAAACTTCTCCAGCAGAGTCAGGGCGTCGGCGACGACACCGGCAAAGCCTACGAGAATATCCCCCTGGAGCTTGCGAACCTTCACGGCTCCCTGCTTCATGATGGTGTTGCCGAAGGTTACCTGCCCGTCTCCGGCTATAGCCGTCTGACTCCCCTTGTGCAAGGCGAGAATGGTAGTGCCGTGTATGGGTTCCATCAAGCAAACCGTACCCCCCCATGCTTAGGCTGCGGTGAGAGGAAGGACAAGGTCAGACGCTCACTAATTGCTCAGTCCAAGCCGCGCAGCCACTCGTCGAAGGCGGCCAAACCGCGGGAGAACATCAGCTCACGCTTCTCTCTCTTCTTCAAACGCTCAGGCGGCGACGGCACCAGCCCCCAGTTGGCGTTCATTGGCTGAAAATTGCGAGGGTTGGCGCTCGTCAAAAAGCGCAAGAGGCCTCCCAACATGCTCTCCGGAGGGGGCGGCTGCAACTCACCGCCCCGCAGATTGGCGGCGACCTGCAAGGCCGCGTACCAGCCCGTAGCCGCCGACTCCAGGTAACCCTCCACACCAGCCAGTACGCCGGCGAAGTAGACCCCCGGCATCTTCCTGGCCTGCAACTTGGAATCGAGCAGGCGCGGCGCGTTCAGATAGGTGTTGCGGTGCATTACTCCGTAACGAACTACCTCGGCGTTTTGCAATCCAGGGATGGTGCGCAGCACCCGCAACTGGTCCCCCCATTTGAGACCCGTCTGAAAACCTACTAGGCTCCACATTCGCCCCGCGTGATCTTCCTGACGCAGCTGCACCACCGCAAAGGGCCGCCTGTCGCTACGCGGATCTCTCAAACCCAACGGCTTTAGCGGGCCGTATAGCGGCGTCTGGTAGCCGCGCCGCGCCATCTCTTCGATGGGCATGCAGCCCTCGAAGAAGTCTAGCTTTTCCCAGTCGTGAGGGGTATGCCGCCGCGCCTCCGTCAAAGCGCGGTAAAAGCTGCGATACTCTTCCTCGCTCAGCGGACAGTTTATGTAATCGGCCCGCTGCTGGTAACGGCCGGCGCGGTAGCAGACGTTCATGTCTATGCTTTCCGCTAATACTACCGGCGCCGCCGCGTCGTAAAAGCTCAAAAACTCCTCTCCCAAGCTACGCTGTATGTCCGCGGCCAGCTCGTCGGCCGTCAGCGGACCGGTAGCCAGCAACAAGGGTCGCTGCGGCGGCAGCGCCGAGACCTCGCTACGCACCACCCTGACCTCCGCCAATCCGATTATCTTTTCGTTGATGAACCGTGAGAAAGCGCGGCGGTCTACGGCCAGCGCGCCGCCCGCGGGCAGGCGCGCCGCATCGGCGGCCTGCATTATCAGCGACCCCCCCAAGCGTAGCTCCGCCTGTAAAAGCCCCTTGGCGTTGGCGTGCGATTCGCCCCCGAGCGAGTTTGAGCAAACTAGTTCGGCCAGGTCGCCGCTCTGATGAGCCGGAGTCATTTTCGCGGGCCTCATCTCATAGAGGTCTACCGGCAAGCCGCGCCGCGCCAGCTGATAGGCGGCCTCTGAACCCGCCAACCCTCCGCCGACGATGACTGCTCGAGCCTTTTTCACGCGGGCATCATAGCTGTTCTAATCCCCGTTTCCGTGAGAGGTTCGTGTTAGACTCGTCTTGTTACGTATTCCCCCGATGCGCCAGCGGCGCACAGCGCGGGGCTGGAGGTAGGTATGGCAAAGGTAAAGTTAGACAATGTATGGAAACGCTTTGGCAAAGTCGAGGCCGTCAAAGAATTCACGCTCGAGACCACCGACGGCGAATTCGTGGTCTTCGTCGGCCCTTCCGGCTGCGGTAAGACGACGACCCTGCGCATGATCGCCGGTCTGGAAGAAATCAGCGAAGGCGAGATCTACATCGGCGACCGCTTGGTCAACGACGTACCGCCAAAAGACCGCGACATCGCCATGGTCTTCCAAAATTACGCCCTCTACCCGCACATGAACGTCTACGACAACATGGCGTTCGGCCTGCGCCTGCGTAAAGTACCCCGCGAGCAGATAGACCAGCGCGTCAAACAGGCCGCCGAAATTCTCAAGATCGAACACCTGCTCAAGAGAAAGCCGCGCGAGCTGTCCGGCGGGCAGCGCCAGCGCGTAGCCATGGGTCGCGCCATCGTCCGCGAGCCGCAGGTATTTTTGATGGACGAGCCGCTCTCCAACCTCGACGCCAAGCTGCGAGTGGAAATGCGCGCCGAGATAAGCAAACTGCAGCAGCGCCTGGGGGTCACGACCATCTACGTCACCCACGACCAGGTAGAGGCCATGACGCTGGGCCACCGTATCGTGGTAATGAAGGATGGTGAGATTCAGCAGGTAGACACGCCCCTCAATCTCTACAATCTGCCCGCCAACAAATTCGTCGCCGGATTCATCGGCAGCCCCGCCATGAACTTCATCCTCAGCGAGGTGAGAAAGGAGGGCGGCGAAATCAAGTTGACCCACAAGAATTTTGAGCTGAAGGTTGAGGGCGCTTTCGCCAAGGCGCTAGAGCCCTACGCCGGCCAAGAAGTCTGGATAGGCGTCAGGCCTGAAGACTTGAAAGTGCGCAGCGCCGAGACTCCCGGCGAGCACACCGTCATTCACGGCGTCGTAGACGTGGTGGAACCTCTGGGTGCGGAAACCGAAGTTCACGTACGCCTCGAAGACGTCAAGATCACCGCGCGCATCGAGGGGTACATGCCGCTAAAGCCGGAAGACACCCTGGACCTTGAAGTCGATCTGGGCAAACTCCACGCGTTCGAGAAAGACAGCGAAAAGAGCATCGCGCACGCCCTGCAGTTCGTAGAGTAGCGCCATGCAGCAAAACTCCCCCAGCCTTAAGTTCTGGCTGACGCTGACGATAGCTACGCTGGCTTTTCTGCCAAACCTCATCGTCATTTACGTCATTGCCCACGGGACGCCTGGGGGACTCAAACAGCAGGGGTTATACATCGCCTTATGGCTCGTCTCTGTCGGTCTTTTCGCGAGTGGGTTGGGCTACCTGCTGGCTAGTCGCCTGCTGGCGCCAATAGACGAGCTGACCCGTTCTCTGCGCTATCTCAAGGTCAGCTCGCGCACCATCGCCGACCTCAATCTACCGCCCCCAAAACACCCGCCGCCGCGCGAGGTGGCGTTGATGCGCGAGCAGTTCCAAAGGTTAATTTTGCACCTGCGCACGCTGGCGGAAAGCCGCGAAGCAGTCTTCGCCACCCTGGCGCACGACCTGAAAACCCCTCTCATCGCCGCGGTGCGCGCCACCTCTTACATGGTCGACGCCCGAGACCTCGACGATGCACAAAAATCTGCTCTGCTACGCCAGTTGCTGCAAGAGCTAGAGCGAACCTACCGCTTGGTGGAAAATCTGCTGACGGCCTCTAAGCTGGAAACCACCAAGCCACAGCTGGAGCTGGTAAATATCTACGCCATGCTGGACGACATGCGCTTGCGTTTTTTAAAGGACGCAGAAAAGCGCGGCATTAGCATCGAGGTATCAGGCGCGGGAGAAACGCGCGCTGACCGCATGATGATCGAGCGGGCCGCGGCCAATTTGGTGGAAAACGCTCTTAGGCACGCGCGCAGCAAGATAATCCTCAGGGCGGGCCCAGGTTTTTTTGAGATCGAGGATGACGGCCCCGGCCTGCCTGCCCCTTTGGACTCGCTCTCGCAGCCCTTCCACAGTCAGAAACTGCGCGGGGTGCACTCCGGCAGCTCTGGCCTGGGGCTCTACATCGCCCGCCAGGTAGCCGACCTGCACAAGGGCGTCTTTCGCTCTTGCAAGGGAAGCCTCGGCGGGGCTTGCATCCACCTGGAAGCCAACGACCGCCGCCTCTCCACCTACACCTTGTTATGATTGAGACGATGCGTTTACTAATAGCGGATGACCATCCCCTTTTTCGCGTAGGCCTGCGGGCCGCCCTGGAAAAGGAGGGTTTCTCGGTAGTAGGAGAGGCAGGCGACGGCGACGAAGCAATAAGGCTGGTCGAGGTGTACCAACCTGACGTAGTGATTTTAGATATTCGGATGCCCCGCATGGACGGCATCGAAGCCTGCACGCTGCTGCGCCAGAACGGTTTTGCGGGAGTGGTGGTAATGCTGACCACCTTTACCGAAGCCGCCATTCAAAATAAAGCAGCCTCAGCCGGTGCTAACGCTTATTACTCCAAAGAGGTCAGCCCCGCGGAACTAGCGCGGCGCATTATGAAGCTGTCTCACGACCCGGCTTCTTCGCAGTTCACCCCTCCGCCAGTCCCCAAGCTGACGCCGCGCGAGCAGGAGGTCCTCAAGCTTCTGGCGCACGGCCTCACGGCCCGCGAGATGGGCGAGATACTCGGTCTCAAACCCGACACCGTGCGTGACTATCTTAAGAGACTATACGGCAAGCTCGACGCCGGTAATCGCATAGAGGCGCTGGAGCACGCCCGCAAGTTGGGCTTCCTCGATTCACGGTAAGCTAAGAACGCTCCCGTAAAATGTCTTGATGAAACTAGCGCTGGTAATCGTGCAGGATACCGACGCCGCAGCTCTCAGCAAAGAGCTTGCCAAGGCCGGTTTGGCCTCAACCAGGTTGGCTTCGAGCGGCGGCTTTCTGCGCGAAGGTAACACTACCTTGCTCATCGGCGTTACAGACGAACGCCTGACGGAGGTCAAGAGAATAATCAAGAATACCTGCCAGACCCGCAGCCGCCTGATAACCCCCAGCCCGCCGCTAACGGGCGGACCAGAAGACATTCTTTCCAGCCCGATGGAAGTTCGCGTCGGCGGCGCGACGCTGTTTGTCCTTGACGTCGTTGATTTCGAGAAGTTTTAAGGAGAGTCGTTAATGAAAAAAAGACTGCTGTTCACCCTGATGCTGGCCTTATCTTTAAGCTCCATTGCACAAATCTCCTTCCCGATAAAGAGCTTCTACAAGAATTTGGGGCTGTCCGCCGCGGCTACCACGGTGCAATACCGAGGAGCCAGCCTTAGTCTCGACCTCTTGGGGGGTCTCCTCTACCGTGTTCACTACAGCGGCAAAAAAGGCGACCTGCAAACGGCGGCCGACGTAATTGCCGCGGCTATCGGCGACCCCGCCATCAAAAAGCCCTTCATAAACTGGATGAGCAAGAACAGCGAGGCCCTCGGCAAACATCCAAAGCCGCTGACCGTTGGTCTGGGGCAGGGGTATTACCTCGTCTTTGAGAAGGGCGACGGCCTGCGCTTTTCGGTGATTCCGGTAGAGGCCCCTCCTGGCTCTTTCGCCAGCAAGGCGCACATACGCGGCAAGAGCGGCGTCGTCATACACGAGTACTCCGACTTCCAGTGTCCCGCCTGCAAAGCGCTATTCCAACGGGCCCTTCCCGAAGTGGACAAACGCTACATAGACAGCGGCAAGGCCCGCTTTGAGTACCGTCACTTTCCCCTCTTCGAGATTCACAAAAAAGCCTCCGCCGCCGCCATAGCCAGCGAGTGCGCCGCGCGACAAGGTAAGTTCTGGCAGTTCCACGACGCCCTTTTCAACAAGGGAGTAGACGACCCCAAAGCCCTGGCAGCCGGTCTGGGGCTGGATATGAGGAGTTTTGAGCAGTGTATCGGCGACAAGAAAACCAAAGCAATCGTGGACGGCCAGCGGGCCGAGGCGGAAAAGCTCAAGCTGAACGGCACCCCCAGCGTCTTTGTGGGGCCCTTCCTGCTGCCCAATCCCTTCGACGTGGATTCTTACGCTCGTTACCTCAAAATGGCCGAGGCCAAAGAAACGAAATAGCATGCCGGGTTTAGGTGAATGGGTGGTGCTGGTAGACAGCAAGGGCAGGCGTTACCTGCTGCGGCTCGAGGAATCGGGCCGTTTCGACCACACCTTCGGCGGCGTCAGCCATCAGCAGATACTGGCCGCCGGCTACGGCGGCAACGTAGTCACCAGCAAAAACGCCTCGCTGAGGGTCTTGCGCCCCAGCCTCGAAGATTACGTCCTGCTGATGAAGCGAGGGGCGGCGGTGACCTATCCCAAAGACGCCGCCGCCATAGTCATGATGCTGGATCTGGCGCCAGGCGAAAGGGTCTTGGAAGCTGGCAGCGGCTCGGGAGGACTGGCTCTCTTCCTGGCTAGGGCGGTAGGACCCGCCGGCAAAGTCGTCAGTTACGAGAAAAGGCCGGCCTTCAAGGCGCGGGCTGAAGAAAACGTGCGCGCTAGGGGGGTTACGAACGTTATTTTCAAGGAGGGCGACCTCGCAAAAGCCTCGCTAGAGCCACAGTCATTCGACGCCCTCGCCTTAGACTTGATGGAGCCCTGGGAGGTGTTGGAAAACGCGCTGCCGGCTCTCAAAACCGGCCGAAAACTCGTCTGCTACCTCCCCAACATCACCCAGGTCGTCCACCTGCTGCGCGAGATCGGCGAACGCCGCCTGCCCGCTCGCAAGCTGCGGGTTATTGAGGTAGCGCACCGCGAGTGGGACGTGCGCCCGCCCATAGCCCACCCCCACTTCCGGCAGGTTGGGCACACCGCCTTTCTGGCTGAGTTCGTAAAGCTACCTTCTGGCCTCAGGGGGAAGGCGGTAGACGACCAACAAGGCTAAGGCCAACCCTATGGCGGTTATGGCGAATACCGCTTCGAAGCCGTAGCGTGCCGCCAACAACCCGCCCAGTAAGGGCCATATAGCCCGGGGGACGTTCGTTATAGACATTAGCGCGGTGCTGGTGGCGGCCATTTCCTTGGGCGCGAATGACAGCAGGTAAGCGCTGTAGGCGTTCTCGATGCCGTTGAGGGTTACCCCCACCAGAACGAACGTCACTATAGCCCCCGCGAGCCCTGCTCCTAGCAGTGCGGATATGGGAATGGCCAGGGCCAGCCAGCCCACGTAACGCAGCCCCACGTGGCTTCCGTACTTGTCCATCCGCCTGCCTATCCAAAGATTAACGCCTTCGGCCAGGGCTTGCGCCGCCACCAAATAGCCTATCGCCGAGGCCGGCAGGCCGGACTTGCGCGCCGCGATTACGTAAAAGGGCAGCGCCAAGTAATAAAATCCGGTAGCTAGGTAAGCCAGTAAAAAACCGCGCATGCGCGGTTTTGCCGCTAGACGCCAGGCGGCTTTGAGGTGTTCCATGGTATTGCTGCGGCGCCTTGCGGGGTCAGGAGTCTCAGGAATTAGCCAAAAACCCACGAAACCGATGAGCAACGCCAAAACCGCCAGTGAAAAGCCTGTAATGTATCCCTGGGGAAAACTGTTCCATAGCGGCTTACTCAGCAGCCCCGCGCTGGCGGCGAATATCGCCGCCAGGAGACTGCGCCAGCCGAAGAAACGCCCGCGTAAACCCGCGGGGATGGCTTTGCCTATCACCGGCAGGTAGGCCACCCCGCCGAGTCCCCCCGCCAGCGCGAAAAGCCCTAGGAAAACGACTAGTGCGGTAAAAACGAGACCCGGCCTCGAACTGGCGTAGCGGTAACTTAGTATTGCCAGCACTAGATAAGCGGCGGCTCTAACCCAGATCGCGAAGTAGAGAAAAATCTTTTTGCGTCTGCTGGCCTCCACCCAGCTAGAAGCCGGCAGGCCGGCGAGCGACGAACCCAAGGCCAGGGCGCTCATCATGCCGCCCACCGCCACCTGCGAACCGGTTAGGTGGGAAATAAACGCCGGCAGCACGGTGCTGGGACTGGTGAAAGCGTAGGCTACCTGTAGCATTATCCCGTGCAGGATGCCCCCCAAGAAGGCTCTCTTTACCGTGCTATTCACGCGCTCCATAATATGTGCCTTCCTTTCTTTTGTACAGTGGAGTTCATGGAAGGCCTGCAAATCGCCGCCGTTCTCAGGCGCTTAAAAACGCCTCAAGCTACTCATGGCTGGCGATTCCCCGACGAGGGGACGGCGTCTTTGGTGCTAGAGGGGGGGGTCGAGCTGGTAATGCAATACAAGCCGCCGCAACCTTCGATTAGTCTCAGCAACAAGGGCTCGGGAGGCGGGCCGCCGCGCACGCCTTTTCAAAAGCAGCTCGCGGCGCGAGTGCGCGGGGCGTTGACACGCGTAGAGCAGCTAAAGCTTGACCGCGTCGTCTTTTTTGAGTTCGGCGGCGAAAGCGGTTTCGTAGACGCGCCCGCAACGCGCTTGATTGTGGAACTCACCGGCCGCAACGCTAATATCATCATCTGCGATAACAAAGGGCTCATTCTCGGCGCCGACCGCCTAATAGGCGGCGACGTGAACCGCTACAGAGAGGTAAAACCCGGGATACCCTGGAGGCCGCCGCCCCCCTACGACAAACTCGATCCCAGAAAGATAAGAGACCCCTCCGAATTAGGCGGTTTACTCGGCAAACCGTTGCTGCGCGCCCTGGTCAAGCAGATAGACGGCATAGGCCCTAACCTGGCCCGGGAAACCGCCAAAAGAGCCTCGCTCGATGCGCAGAGAATCGTCAACGAAGCCGACCTGCCGGCCATTTATCATGCTCTGCTTGCACTCGTCGAAAACCCTGAAAGCGAAATCAGCGGGCGCAGCTGGCGCGAAGAAAGTCGTGAGACGCTGCAAAAACCCTTACTGGCCGCCCTGGATAAGCGTCTCAAAACTCTCAGGCGCCGCCTCGGCGACCTTGAGAAAGCCCGTGATGAAGCTGATCGCGCCGAGTACTGGCGGCACCTGGGAGACCTTGTCCTGGCTTACGCGCATCAGCTTAAACCCGGCACCGAGAGGGTAACTTTGCCAGACTGGCAAGGCGGCGAAATGACCTTGGATTTGAACCCGGCGCTAGACGCGCCCGGCAACGCCGAGCGTTTCTACCGGCGCGCGCGCCGCGCCCGCAAGCGCGCCGCGCGCGCGGATAGGGAGGAACCGCTTCTGCGCCGGGAAATAAACGAGCTGCAAAAAGAGATCGCCGCCGTCAAAGAAGCCGACCTGCCGCTACTGCGCCGGCTCAGCAAGGAGCTTCGCAAAGGCGCTAAGCCCCCGCCGGGAATACGCCTCAGCGCGCCGGGCGGCTTTGAGGTCTGGGTAGGCCGCAACGATAAAGAAAACGAGCTGCTGACGCGCAGCGCCCGTTCTCAAGACGTCTGGCTGCACGTCCAGGGGCTGCCTGGCTCGCACGTCATCATTCGCAGCGGCGGCAAACCCGTGCCCCTGGATACCCTGCTCTACGCGGCGCGCTGGGCCGCCTATTACTCCAAAGCCCGCGGCGAGAAGAACGTCGCGGTAGACTACACCCTCAAGAAGTACGTCTGGCGTCCGCGCAAAGCCGCCGCCGGCCAGGTTCTCTACACCCGCGCCAAAACACTCTTCGTAGACGGCGTTCGTCCCGAGGGGCCCCGGCGCGAGTAGCGCCTCCATCAACCTTCGCTAATACGACTGGGCCCCAGCAGAAAACGATTTTGAGTCCGCAGCCGACGACGCCTCGCCTCCCGCCATTCCCAAAGGCTGGCTGACCGGTGAACCCATCGCCTCAGCACTGCGCCGCTATAACGCCCTCATCGCAGGCCAATAGCGCTTCATCCGCCTCGCGGATAGACTCGAGCGGGGCTCGGGGGCATCGCAGCGGCGGCGCTTCTCAAAACAGCCGCGCCTAGCCTGACTGGCCGCCACGAAAGCAAAGCGGCGCAAACGCACCTGGCAAAGCGCGCCGAGTTAGACCCCGCCGCAGCTCTTAACAAGTTGCGGCGCAGAGTGCTGCTCCTTGGCCGACTAGTTTTCTCATGGGCGCTAGCGAAGCTTCGCTTTAACAAATCGCCGCTTCGCGGTAGACTAACAAGACGTGAAAAGGACTATGTTCCACGCCAAAATTCACCGCGCTACGGTGACCGAAGCCGACCTCGACTACGAAGGCTCGATCACCATAGACCGCGACCTGTTGGACGCCGCTGGCATCAGAGTCTTCGAACAGGTAGACGTACTGGACATCAGCAACGGCAACCGCCTTACCACCTACACCCTACCGGGCAAGCGCGGGGCCGGCGAGATAAAAATGAACGGCGCCGCCGCCAGGCAGATTCACCCCGGCGACTTGGTAATAATAATCGCCTACGGCAGCTTCGCGGAATCCGAGCTGGCCGACTTTCACCCGACGGTAGTGCTGGTAGACGAAAAGAATCGCCTGAAGAAAGTCCTTAAACGATAGGCATGTTGGCCGCGCGTCTTCGCACCTATCTCGAGCTGGTTCGCTTCGAGCACACCCTCTTTGCCCTGCCCTTTGCTTACGTCGGACTAATGCTAGCCTCACGGGGCCGCACCGACCTCAGGGTCTGGCTCTGGGTAACGGTGGCTATGGTGGGGGCTCGCACCGCCGCCATGGCTCTCAACCGCTTGATTGATTGGAAAATTGACGCGCTCAACCCTCGCACCGCCGACCGTCACCTGCCGCGCGGACTGGTAAAACCCAGCGAGACGCTGGCGCTGGCGCTGATCGGTTTCGCGCTCCTCAGCTGGGCGGCTCTCAACCTCAACCCCTTGACGGCGCGACTGCTGCCGCTAGCTCTCCTTTTTTTAACTGGGTATTCTTATACCAAACGCTTCACCTGGACCTGCCACTTCTGGCTGGGGCTCACGGTGGGCGCCGCCGCCGCCGGGGGCTGGATAGCCCAAAGCGCGCGCTTCGAAGCCGGCGCGTACGCTCTCTGGGCGGCGGTAACTTTTTGGATAGCCGGCTTCGATATCCTTTACGCCACCCAAGACGAAGCCTTTGACAGGCAGCACGGCGTACACTCGCTGCCCGCCCGCTTCGGCGTCGCCAAGGCTCTGAGGACGGCGCGCTGGCTGCACCTCTTTACCTGGCTGCTCTTCATCGCCAGCGGCGCACTCAGCGGAGCCGGCGTCTGGTACTACATTGGCGTTGCGCTGGTGGGATTGGTGCTGGTATACGAACACGTGCTGGTCAAACCCAACGACCTCTCGCGCGTCAACAAAGCGTTCTTTGAGGCCAACGTGGTCATATCTCTAGGAATGTTTGTTTTTACTCTCTTGGACGTGCTTACGCGCTAGGGCTTTCTTTCACTATATCCACCTTGCGACCGCACTTACACCTCTCGTGGGGGTAGACTACTTCAACCCCGTCGGCGCGCGACTCATACCATAGCGTTCCGCAATCCGGGCAGCGTTGCTCGCGGGCGTTCAGACTTCGCAGCTGCTCTGGAGAAAATGTATACTTGGCGCCGCACCAGTGGCAGACTACCTCTGCACCGCCGTCCTCGGCTATCATCTCCTCTCTTTCCTGCGGGGTAAAGTATGAGAGCGCAACTAACGCCTTCTCGCGGCTGCAACGGCAAACAAAATCTATGGCGAGTTCTTCCAGGTTCGCCGCCTGGGGCGCCCGCCATTCCAGGTCAAGCCCGCGCAAAACCTCCTGCGCAGCGCCTTGCAGGCCCCGTTCGAGCAGAAGGCTGCTAAAACCGGCGGTGCGGGAGAGGTTGTCCTGCAGGCGCGCCAGCACTTCTTCGCCGGCGTCGGGCGTCACCTGCAACAAGAGGCCGCCGGCGCTCGCCACCTCACCGCTCGGCGCCAGCATGACTCCCAATAGCAAAGCCGCCGGCTGCTGCTCGCTCTGCCAAAGATAATAGGCAATGTCTTCGGCTATCTCGCCACTCTGCAACGGCACGGTAGAGTCGTACTGTTCACCGCTGGCCGATGCGCGTATGACCCGTAACTGCCCGGAACCAAGCAGCGCGCCAACGTTGAGCTTGCCGTCTGCGCGGGGCTCCACCTCGGCGTCCGGGTTCTTGACGTAGCCGCGAACACGACCGTCTACGCCGGCCTCGGCCACCAGCCCGCCCAGCGGCCCGTCTCCATCGATTATCAATGTCACGCGCTCGCGCCTGCCTTTGCTCAGCAACTGCGCCAATAGCGCTGCGCCGCTGAGCGCTCTGCCCAGCGCCGCGGTGGCGCTGGCGGATGTTGTGTGGCGCCGGCGCGCCTCTTCTACCAGCCGCTTGCTATCTACGGCCAGCACCCGCAGCTGCCCGGCCGCGGCCAGCCCGCGTATGAGCCTGCTCTTCACTCAACTCCCTCGCCTCTCCCAAAGTGGGCGTTCAAAGCCCGCAACGTCGGTTCTGGCACGAACTTGCTAACGTCGCCGCCGTGACGGGCAATTTCCTTGATCATTGAACTAGATATGAATGACCAACGCGTCGCCGCTAGGATGAAAAGGGTCTCCACCGCCGGGTTTAGCTGGCGGTTCAAGTGCGCCATCTGCAACTCGTACTCATAGTCGGATACCGCCCGCAACCCCTTCACTATTATCCGCGCTCCGCTCTGGCGCATATAGTCGGCCAGCAAACCCTCAAAGGTATCCACTTCGACGTTGGGCATGTCCCGCAAGGATTCACGGATTATCCGCATCCGCTCCCCCACCGAAAACATGAAAGATTTCAGTTTGTCAGGGTTATAGAGTACGGCCACCGTTACTTGGTCGAAAAGCCTGGCGGCGCGGCGCACTACGTCGAGGTGGCCGTTGGTAAAGGGGTCAAAACTTCCGGGGTATACAGCGTGCATTTCAAACCTCCACTATCGTCAAAGCGCTCGAGCCATAAACCCGCCTCTCCGCAAACGGTAACTCTAACTCTTTGGGGTGCTGCAAAACGGCCATGCCCGTATCCTTCAGTATTCCCGCCTCGACGACTTTCGCAAAAATAGCCGCGAGATCCTGGTCGTAGGGTGGGTCTACGAAAACCACGTCAAACTTCTCGCTCGAATACCCGCGCAAAAACTGCTCGACACTCCCTTGGTGAATCCGCACCGATAGGTCCAGCTTGGCGGCGTTTTGTCTCAGCATCCTTGCGGCGGTAGCGTCGGCCTCCACCAAGGTGGCCTGGTAGCCCTCGCTGGCCGCTTCCAGACCTACCGCGCCGCTGCCGGCATAGAGGTCTAAAAACCTGCCTTTCTGTGGCTTGCGCGAGCGTAAGAGGTCGAAAAGCGCCTTGCGGATGCGCACCGGGCTGGGCCTTGCGGACTCGGGCACCGCCAGGCTGCGCCCGCGCGCCTTGCCGCCGAGTATCCTAAGCCTGGCCATCTCCTCCACCGTATACCGCGCTCACCAACTCCGCCACCCTGGTAGACTCGGCGTCTATCACGTCGAGAGTCATTAGCATATCCAGGTGTGCGGCGCTGGTGGCCCTGCTCTCCGGCCTGCCTTGCTGCAGACGGCTCAGGTGAGCCTGACGCAGTTGCTGCAAGAATTCTTCGGTCGCGGCGCGATCGTCTAAAACCTCCTGGGCCATCGACTTGTTCCCGGTCGCCAGTGCGGTAAAAGCGCGCTGCATGCGCCCGTAGACGCGGCTCGCCGCCTCCGAGAGCTCGGCGCGTCCTTCGGGGCTGAACTCCAATCCCTGTCCGCGCAGCTTGTCTTGCTGCTTCAGCAAACGGCGGATCTGATCAGCCAGGTGCTCGAGTTCTCCCGCCAAAAGCAGAAGCTTTTCCACCGCTTCCCCGCCGCCTTGGCTCCGCAGACGCGCTAAGTACATCACCACCGCTTGCGTCAGACGGTCCACCTTTTCTTCTCGTCCCTGTACGCTGGCTATATCGCCTTCACCCTGGGCCAGTATTCGCACGGCGGCCGCCATCATCCCCAGGACATGGTCAGAGATGCGCACCACCTCGCGCATCGCCAAACTTAGGGCCAATTCTGGCGTACTCAAAGCCTCATCGGACAGGTACTTAGGGGTGATTGACTGCTTGCTTTCAGGCAATAGACGTTCCAGCAAGCGTACCAGCGAGGGGATTAAGGGCAGCGCCAGCATGCCAGAAACGAGGTTGAACAAGGTATGCGCGTTAGCTACCTGCCTAGCGGCCCCGCCGCCTAAAGAAGCCACCAATACACTCGAAGGCGCAATCAGCAGCAAGACAACGACGCCGCTAATCGCCTTCCAAATCATATGCCCCAGCGCCACGCGTCTGGCTTCCGCCCCTGCGCCCAACGCCGCCAGCATAGGCGTAAAGGTAGTACCTACGCCGGAACCAACAACCGCCGCCAAGCCCGCTTGCAAGGGGATTGCCCCGGCCACGTAGAGAGCCATCGCCATCGCAACGCCGGCGTTGGAAGAGTGCACCAGCATGGTGAAAAGTAAGGCCAGCAGAGCCATCCAGTAAGGGTTGTGAGCCACCGCCTGCAGAGCCAGCTGCGTTAGCGGCCCCTGCGTCTCGGGAGTAAGGGCCTTGATCATGACGTCGAGACCCAAAAAGAAAAGTCCTATCCCGGCCACGGCCCTGCCGCCGTGGCGGAGTGGTTTGTAGAGGGAAGCGAAATAACCGACTGCGACTATCGGTAAAGCGTAGTCATATACGCGGAAAGCCGCCAGTTGCAGCGCCATAGTACCGCCGGCGATCGCTCCCATGCTCATGGCCAGCCCCTCGGCCGTAGCCAAGACCCCGGCTTCTACCAGGCTTATCACGGTAACGGTCATAGCAGTGCCGCTCTGCACCACCGCCGTCACCAAGGTACCGGCCACGAACGCCCTGGCCACACCGCGCGTGGCGCGACTAAGCCAGGCGCGCAAGGTAGATCCGCCCAGCGCCTCTAGTGAACGGCTTGCTTGACTTAGCCCGATTAGAAAGATGGCCAGGCCACCCAGCAACGTCAGCATTCCGCCTCCAAGCCTACCGCAACAATTGGGGGCTCCGAAGAGCCCCCGGCGTCTGGTCGGGGAGAGAGGATTTGAACCTCCGACCCCCTCGTCCCGAACGAGGTGCGCTGCCGGACTGCGCTACTCCCCGACGCGCAAAATTCAGTCTACGGGCCCGAAAACCCCCTGTCAAGGCGAGCTAAGAAATCTCTTCTTGCGAAAGCAGGCCAAACAGCTTGTCCACCACAAAGCTTCTAAAGTCTTCCCGCGAGGTGAATTCCTTGTAGAGCTGGGTATGGTCCATCATGTACTCCAATACTAGCCGCTGCACCGCGTTGTCCAGCTCAATCCGGGCGTTTTGCGGGTCGCCCTGCCGGAAGGCGTTGCTCACTTTCTCGTCGTCCCGCAGCTTTTCAGGCATCTCCTCGAAGATGAACCGGCGCACCTTGTCTTCGTCGTTCCAGTCGATGTTGCCAAAGCGCTCGTTGAACTCGCGTAAAATCTCGCTCAGGTATTCCAACTGCGGCTCCTGCAACCCCGCACGCAT
>JALSMT010000046.1 GCA_026987375.1 Thermaceae bacterium
GTGAGCGAGCGACTCTTTTGGCAAGACTCCTACGCGACTCGTTTCGAGGCTACGGTCATTAAATCCTGGCGGGAAGGGGGACGCTACTTGGTAGAGCTAGACCGCACCCTCTTCTACCCCACCTCGGGCGGCCAGCCCCACGACACCGGCAGCCTGGGCGGGGTGCGGGTGCTGGACGTCTTCGAACCCGAGAAGCACGGCAAACGGATAGTTCACGTGACCGCGGAGCCCCTGCGCGAAGGCCAGGCGGTGCAGGGGGTCATCGACTGGAAGCGACGCTACCGGCACATGCAACGCCACACCGGACAGCACATCCTCAGTCAGGCGTTCTTACGCGCGGCGCGCTGGAACACCATCTCGGTCAGCCTGCGGGGTCCGCAGATACACATAGACTTTGACGTCTGGCCGGGGCTCGAAGAAGCGCAGCGGGCTGTTGTCCAGGCCGAGGCCTTGGCCAACTGGGCGGTTTACGCCAATATGGAGATCACTGCGCGGCAGGCGCCGGAAATGCAGGTTCCGCTGCTGCCCCTACGGCGCATGCCCAAGGTCCGTGGAGACGTGCGCGTGGTGGAGATCGGCGACTGGGACATGGCCGCCTGCGGCGGCACTCACCTGCGCTCGAGCGCCGAGGCCGGACCGATAAAAGTGATCGGCTTTGAGAAGGGCAAGAAAAAGAGCATTCGCGTCTACGCCCTCACCGGCTGGGAGGCGCTGGAAGACTACGCCAGCAAGCACCGCACCCTCAAGGAATTGGCAGGGCGCTTTTCCAGCAGCAGCGAGGAGGTGCCGGCGCGGGTGGCAAAACTCGCCGAAGAGTTATTTGCTGCGCGCGGCGAGGTCATGACGCTGGCGGGTGAGCTGGCGGGGAGGATTGTCGAGTCTTTGCGGCAGGGCGGCTTCCCGGCCGCTGTAGAGGTTCCTCTGGCGGCTCTGCCCGAGGCGGGCAAACGCCTGCAGGAACAACCAGGGGCGCTGGCGCTGCTGGCCGCCCGCGAAAGCGACGGCGAGCACGCCCGTCTGTTGTTGCTAAAGCACCCCGAGCGCCCCGAGGACCTGGCGCAAATATGGCGCGAGCGCCTGCAACCGCTAGGGGCCAAAGGGGGAGGTAAAACTCACATCCAGGGACGCTTGCGGGCTGCTAAACTAGCTGACGCCCTGGCGGCCATCGCCGGGATGAAGGAGCAACCGTGACGGATAACAAACCTTTAGGAGACGACGTTTTGGAGCTGCGGCCGGGGGACAGGCTATTTGACCCCAAAGCCAACCGCGGTTACCTGATCTACGGCGTACGCGTCTACGACGATTACGACAACGGCATGCTGGACACCTACTACGACCTGCTGGCCGAAGACGGCAGCCGCGTGGTGCTGCAAGCCCTGGCGATCAGCCAGTGGCAGCGCCTCTAGGCGCGGTCCGCGGCGCAAAAGCTCCGGCATTCGCCGGAGCTTTTGCGCAATAGTAGAATGAGCGGTAAGCAAGGGGGGTTATGTATGAGGCTCTTAAGGGCGCTAGCCAAGGTGTTTTTCGGACTGACGTTCATAATTCTGCTGCTGGCGCTGGGAGGCTACTATTACCTGCGCAGCTCTACTCTGCCGCAGACATCCGGCCGCCTGGTTCTAGAGGGGCTCTCGGCGCCGGTGGAGGTGCTGCGTGACGGCAACGGTGTTATTCACGTCAAGGCGCACAACGAACACGACCTCTTTTTCGCCCAGGCGGTGGCGCAGGCGCAGGAGCGACTGTGGCAGATGGAGTTTCAGCGGCGCATCGGCGCCGGACGGCTCGCCGAGATACTGGGTAAAGAAGCGCTGGCGAAGGACGAGTACCTGCGCACCATGGGCTTTTATCGGGCGGCGCAGCAGGCCTATAAGAACCTGCCCGAAGACATGAAAGCGGTGGTAAGAGCGTATAGCGACGGCATAAACGCTTATCTGGCGACGAATCCGCCGCTGCCGCTGGAGTTTAAGCTCTTGGGCTTCAAACCGGAGCCCTGGACCCCGGCCGACGTTCTGGTCTGGCAGAAGATGATGAGCTATGACCTCTGCGGCAACCTCGAAGCCGAGCTGACGCGCTACAACCTGCTGGCGCGCGGCCTCAGCAAAGAGCGCATAGCCCAGCTGATGCCGGGCTACCCTGAAGGCGCGCCGACTATAGTCAAGCGCACGCCCGCCGGGCTGAAAAAACCCGCGCCGCCAGAGCCCCAGGCGCCCACCCCCGCTCCCGCCCCCGGCGGCTCCGCCTGGAGCGGCAGGCTGCTGACGCTGGTGCGCAGCATGCCCAGCGGGGTGGAGGCCTCCAACAACTGGGTGGTGGCCGGCAGCCGCAGCAGCACCGGTCTGCCCATCCTGGCCAACGACCCGCACCTCGATTTTGGAGCCCCCTCAATCTGGATTTTGATGGAGCTCGAGTCCCCCAGCTATCACGCCAGGGGCGCTACCTTTCCGGGGCTGCCCACGGTAATCATCGGCAAAAACCAGCACATCGCCTGGGGCGTAACAAACCACCCCGCCGACGTTCAAGACCTCTACGTCATGCAGGAGAAAGATGGCGGCTACCTCTATAAAGGCCAGGTACGCCCCTACCGCCTGCGCCACGAAAAGATAGCCGTCAAGGGCGGCGCGCCAGTAGACCTGACGGTGCGCGAGAGCGTTTACGGCCCGGTCATCTCGGACGTGGTAAACGCCCCCGCGGGTGCGGCGCTGTCCCTGCGCTGGACCAGCCTCGAGCCCGACGACAACACCATCTCCGCCTTCTACTCAATAGGCAAGGCCGAGAACTGGCAGGAGTTCACCGCAGCCCTAAAGCACCTCAAAGCGCCCAGCCAGAACTTCGTATACGCCGACGACAAAGGGAACATCGGCTACATCGCCCCGGGCCTGGTTCCCATCCGCAAAGCGGGCCACAGCGGCGAGTACCCCGTGCCCGGCAACGGCGACTGGGACTGGCGGGGGTACGTCCCCTACCGGGCCATGCCGCACGCCTATAACCCGCCCGAAGGCTACATCGCCAGCGCCAACAACCTCTCCACGCCGCGCGACTGGCCCTACACTTTCGGCCACGAGTGGGCCGCGCCCTACCGCATAGAGCGCATCGAGCAGCTAATCCGCTCCAAGCCCAAACTGAGCCCCGACGACTTTGCAGCGATGCAGGCCGACGTCGTCAATCTGGCCGTGCCCGAGTTCCAAAAGGTGCTGGCCCTGATAAAGCCAAAGAGCAAACGCGCCGCCGCCTGGAGGCAAAAACTGCTCGCCTGGGACGGTCGCGAAAGCGTGGACAGCCAAGAAGCCAGCGTCTACGAGGCCTGGTACAGCGAGCTGGCCAGACTACCCGAGAAGGAGGTGGGGCGGGCTTACTGGAGCAGGCCGCTCTACCTGCTGCGGGCCATGCGCCAGGGAGACCGCGCCTGCGAGCAACGGGGCGAGACCTGTCTGCAGTTCGCCGCCGAGGCGCTCGAGCGGGCCCTGGCGCGCCTCGACAACCAGGGCGGGGTCCTGCCTTGGGGGCAGCTGCACCCCGCCGCCTTCAACCACGCGGTAATGCACCACGTCCCGCAGCTGCGCCGCTTTTTCGACCGCAGCATCGCCGACGGCGGCGACCGCTACACCATCAACATGGGCGAGTACGACATGAGCACTTTTACCTCGGTCCACGGCCCCAGCTACCGTCAGATAATCGCGCTGGGCCACCCCGAGCTGAGCCGCTGGGTCCACCCCATGGGGCAGTCGGGCAACGTTCTCAGCCGCCACTACGCCGACCTGCTGCCGCTGTGGGCGCGGGTCAGCTACCTGCCCATGAAGGGAAGGGCGGCAGTGAGCCGCCTGCTGCTCGAGCCTTAAACGAACTCGGGCTCTTCCGGTTCGTTTCGCCACAGTTGCTCGTAGCTCTGGGGGCGGGCCCATACCCGCCAGCGTTGGCCGTCCCAGGCGTACTCTCCCGGGTGGGGCTGGTCCAGGTAGTTGAGGCTCATGGCGGCCCCGTATGCGCCCGCCTGAGCGATGGCCAGCAGGTCGCCTTCCGCGGCCAGCGGCAGACGCACGCCGCGCGCCAGCACGTCGCCCGACTCGCAGGCCGGCCCCGCCAGGTCGTACTCGGCGCTCTGGCTCGAGTGGTAGAGCGGGTAGACGGGGTGGCTGGCGCCGTAGAGCAACGGCCTCAGCATCGTCGTCATGCCGGCGTCTAGTAAGAGGTAGCGCCTGCGCGTGCGCTTTTCCCCCCAGACGCGCGTCACCAGCACCCCGGCCTCGGCCACCAGCGCCCTCCCCGGCTCTATCCACAGCTCGGCGCCGAAGCGCGCGGCCTCGCTGAGCATAGCCGGCGCCAGCTCCTCGGGCCGCATCTCCAAGCCGAAGCCGCCGCCCAGGTCCAATACCTGCAGGTCGCCGCTGTGCGGGTGCAGGCGTTCGAGAACGTCGAGCCTGGCGCTAAAGTCGGCGGCGTTGTTGAGGCTCGAGCCGATGTGTACGTGCAAGCCGCGCATCTGCAGGCCCAGGCTGCGCCCCAGGGCGAACACCTCGGGCCACTCCTCGGCCAGCACCCCAAACTGGCTGTCGCCGCGGCCGGTAGCCAGGTGGGGGTGAGTGTCCACCGGCAGGTCGGGGTTGAGGCGCAGCAAAACCGGCGCGCCCGGTAAGAACCTGGCTATGCGGCGCAGGTCCACCGCCGAGTCGGCGACTACGGTGGGGGTCTCCAGCCGCGCCAGGCGCGCCAGCTGCGCCTCTGTTTTGACGGGCCCGTTGTAGACCATCTGCTCGGCGGCGAAACCCGCGTGCAGACCGTGCAGCAACTCTCCCAGACTGACGGTGTCCAAACCCAAACCCCAAGAGCGCATCAGCCTTAGCAGACCGCTGCGGGAGTTGGCCTTGGCGGCGTACATGATGCGCGCCGCGGCGAAGGCGCGGCGGTATCTTGCAACGGCGTCGCTGATCAGCGAAACGTCATAGGCGTAAAAAGGGGTGGGTACGCGGCTGGCCAGGTCTCTCAGGGCCGCGGCGAAATCATCACGTAGGCGACTAGGCATGCCCCCAGAATACCTTGTATCTTGTGGTATGCCACTCGTGGGAATAACCAGCCAGACGGCCGAAACGGGACGCATCAACATCGACAAGGTCTGGGGGGTGCGCGAGCCCTACCGCGCCGCCCTGGAGTCGTACGGGGCCGGCGTGGTGGTCCTGCCGCCGCAACCGGGGCCGCTAATGGAAAGGGTTCTCTCCAGGGTAGACGCCCTGATTCTGCCCGGCGGCAGCGACATAGACCCGCGCCACTTCGGCGAAGAACCCCACCCCGCGCTCGGCAGCGTAGACCCCGCGCGCGACGCCGCGGAACTTTTCGCGGCGCGCTGGGCCGCCAACAAAGGCCTGCCCACCCTGGGCGTCTGCCGCGGGGCGCAGGTAGGAGCGGTGGCCCTGGGCGGCTCTCTCTACCAGGACTTGCAGAGCGCCGGCTTTAGGCAGATAGCCCACGAGCAGACCTCCAAAGCGCCCGCCCTCTGGCACAGCGTCCATTTGCGCGACAGCCGCTGGCTCGAGCCGCTTTTCGGCGACGGCTTCCGCGTCAACAGCTACCACCACCAGGCCATCCGCGAACCGGGCCCCTTCAAGGTGCTGGCCGAGGCCGGCGACGGCGTCATCGAGGCCGCCTACCTGCCGCAGCATCCCTTTTACCTGCTCATCCAGTGGCACCCCGAACTAGTGCCGGAGCACTGGGGAATCTTCGGCCTGCTGGTGGAAGCGGCCAAGGGCCGCCTGGCGTCGGCTGCGGACTAATGAGGGCGCCGCGCGGCGCCCTCATTAGCGAAAAAGACTCCCTTACTGACTGCGCGGGTCCAGGGCGTCGCGCACCGCGTCGCCCATCAGGTTCCAACCGAGCACGAACATCGCTATGGCCATACTGGGCCAGAACCAGACGAACCAGTACTTGAGGGGTTCGCCGCCGGGATTGGATATCCAGCTGCGGGCAAAGCTGATCATCTGACCCCAGTCGGCGTAGCCGACGTCGGCGCCGAGACCCAGAAAGGCCAGCGTCGAGGCGGTGATGACGATAGCCCCGATGTCCAGACTGGCGAGAATGATCATCGGCCCAATCGAGTTTGGGAGGATGTGCTTGAAGAAAAGCCGCAGGTTTCCCGCCCCCAGGGCGTGCGCCGCCGAGATGTAGTCCTGCGCCTTGACCTGCAGAATATTGCCGCGCAACATGCGCGCGTAAATCGGCCAGGCCACCAGGGCGATGGCGATCATCGTCTTGGTCAGCCCCCTGCCAAAAATCGAAGCGAAGACCATCGCCAAGACCAGGCTGGGTATCGAGTAAACCACGTCTACCAGTCTCATCAGCAGATTGTCCAGCCATCCCCCAAACAACCCCGCCGCGCCGCCCACGGCGGTCGCTATCAGCATCACCACCCCCACCACCAGCACGCCGATGTAAAAGGAGGTGCGCGCGCCCCAGACTATTCCGTAAAAAATGTCGTAACCGCCGCTGGCTATACCCATGGGGTACTTTTTGCTGGGGGGTTTGGGGCGCGGCGAGTAGCCGACGCGGGGAATGCTGTAGCAGCTCTTTGGGGGGGCGAACATCGCCCTCCAAAAGTGCGCATTCAGAGGGCTGTGTAAAACCGCCCTGGCCTGGCTGCGGCCCAGGCCGAGGTCGCGCAGGCAGGCCCTTCCCAGCCTATCGGCGGTGAGAGAGGGGGCCATGAGCGCCATGGTGGCGAAAAACACCAGGATGACCACGCCGACGACGGCCAGCGGATTGCGGCGGAAGCGGCGGAAGCGCTTCGACTGATACCAGCGTTCCTGACGGGGTTTCAAGGCGTCGGCGCTACTCATAGCGGATCCTCGGGTCAACGATGACGTAGGCGATGTCCACCAGCAGGTTGGCGCTCGCCATTATCAGGCCGATCAGCATGACAAAAGCCAGCAGCGTGGTCATGTCCAGCTGCAAGGCCGCCTTGGCCGCCCACTCGCCCAGGCCGGGAAAGTTGAATATCAGCTCGATGACCACGATGCCGCCTATCATGCGGCCCAGCATGGGACCCGCCATGGTAATCACGGGGATCAAGGCGTTGCGCCAGGCGTGTTTGTAAATAACCGCCTTCTGCATCAGCCCCTTGGCGCGGGCGGTGCGCACGTAGTCCTTTCCCAGCTCGTCGAGCATGGAAGAGCGCATTACCCGCATGATGCCGGCGCTGACAACGATGACCAAGGCGGTCGCCGGTAAGACCAGGCGTTTGAGCGCCTGGAAAAAGACGTCCCAACGGCCGTTGAGAAGGCCGTCGAGGGTATACATGCCGGTGTACCTGTGAAAGTGGCCGGTGGCCAGGTCTATCAGCATGCTGTTGGGGAGACGGCCGATGCCAAACCAGCCCAGGCCGCCGTAAACCCAGGCCACCAGCCAGATGGCCATTACGAAGGTGGGCAGCGACCAGCCGATTATGGCTACCACCCGCAGCGCCTGGTCCAGGATGCCGTCGCGGTGAGTAGCGGCGATGGTGCCCAGCCATACGCCCACCAGCACTATGGGGATAAAAGCGGAAAGGGCCAGCTCCATCGAGGCGGGAAGGCGCTTGCGGATGGTGGTGGTAACCGGTTCCTTCGATATCCTCGAAAATCCCAGATTGCCCCGCAGCACCTCTCTCGCCCAAAGCTCGTACTGCACCAAAAAACCCTCGTCGAGGTGGTATTTCTTGATTATCTGGTCAAGGTGTTCTATTTGCTTGTCCGACTTTACAAAGGCCGCGGCGCGTTGCTGCGGCGTAAGGAGCTGCATCAGACCCACTATTATCAGCGAGAGAACGAAAAGCACCATGGGTATTTGCAGCGAACGACGGATGATGTAGTTGAGCATTATCGGTCTCTTTTGTCGTGGGAAAAAGGGCGGCGGCAATTGCCGCCGCCCTTTGCGCGCCTACTTACTGATGTCTTTCCAGTAGAAGTCGCCGCTAATCATGGAGTTGTAGTAAACGCCCTTGAGGTTGTCGCGGGTAACGATGAAGGGCGCTTGCAGCGGGTAGGGAACGTTTGGCAGGATGTCGTAAGCCATGCGGCCGATCTTCTTGTAGATGTCGTAGCGCTCCTGCTGCTGCTCGGGTTTGACCAGGGTGCGGGCGTACTCGATCATCTTGTCGAACTCGGGGTTCTTGAAGCTCTGGCGCTTGGCCAGCGAGCCCTCGGAGTGATAGAAGGGGTGAATGAAGTTGTCGGGGTCGGCGTAGTCGGCGCCCCAGCCCAAGGGCCAGATGGGCAGAGACTTGGCGCGCGCCGCCTTGAGGTAGTCGGACCACTGCAAGGGCACCACGTCTATCTTGAACTTGGGGTTGAGGCTCTCGACGTTGGCCTTTATCATCTCGGCGACCGTCTGGCGCTCGGTGTTACCGGCGTTGTAGGTGATGGTCAGCTTGAAGCCCTTATCCCAGACTTTGCCGCCCCAAGCCTTCTTGAAGTATTCCTCCGCCTTGTCGAGGTCGAGCTTGCGGATGGGGATGGTGGGGTCGTAGCCGGGCCAGGTAGTCGGCAGCGCCATGGTGTACCAGGCGCCGTGCCCCTCGAAGAGGTCGTTGAAGATGGCGTCCTGATCTATGCAGTAAGCAAAGGCCTTGCGGACGTTGATGTCGGTGAAGAAGTCGTGGGGTATGCCGTTTCCGTCTAGCTTGCCCGAGCCGGTGTAGGGATTGTTCTCGCCCTGAACGTCAAAGTTGAAGAAGACGACGTGAGCGCTGGCCGGCGACCAGGAGGAATCCGACCAGACCTTGACGCCGCTCATCTGTTTGACTTTGGCGTTGATGGTGGCCCAGTTGCTGACGTCTACGCGGTCGGCGTCGCCGCGCCGCAGGGCCTCGAGGCGGGTAGCCTCTTCTTCGACACCCTGCACCAGAACCTTTTTGATGGCCGGCTCTCCGCCCCAGTAGCCGTCAAAGGCTTCGGCGATAACGGTGTTGCCGTCCCACTTGACGAGTTTGTAGGGACCTGTGCCGGAGGCGTGGTTGTGCAGGTAACCGGTGCGCAGGTCTACGCCTATCCAGTCTTTCCAGTCTTTCTCTGTTCCGCTCCAGGCTCCGTGGGCAATGGCCCACTTGCTGTCTACTACCGCGGCGCCGGTAAACAGCATCTTGGCGAAAAAAGCCACGTCCGGGTGCGAAAGGTTGAAGCGCACCGTGTACATGTCATCGCAGACCACGGCGTCTTCTATCTTTTTCCAGTATGCGTCCAGGAACTTGTCGATATCGGCCTGGGAAGCGTTGTCGCCGAGGGCCTTCTTGGCCTCGGTCATGGCGTCGTTGCCGTAACCGGTGAGGACGCCGAAAATCCACGCGCCGGAGTCGCCCGGCATGGTCACCAAGTTGCGCTGGACGGAGTACTTGACGTCCTTACAGGTCATCGGGTTGCCGGAGTGGAACTTGACGCCTTTGCGCAGGTGGTAGACGTAGCTGAGGCCGTTGTTGGTCACCTCGTAGCTGGTGGCCAGGGTGGGCGTATACTCGCCCGGTGTACCCTTTTTGAAGGTATAGAGGGTCTCGTAAACGTTTTCTACCACCCCAATGGAGGCGCCGTCGTAGGCCTGCACGGGATCGAGAGAGTCGAAGGTGGAGTTTTGCAGGAAAACGTAGGTGTCCTTGGGGGTAGCCAGGGCCGCGCCGATAAGGGCGAGTGCGAAGGCTAAAACTATTAATCTTTTCATGGTGCTCCTTTCGTTAATTTATACATGACCATGCTATCAGCCACGGCCTCTTATATCAACCTGGGGCGGCGAATCAGCCTTGCCAATCGCTTTTTGCGGCTTATAGCTAATTACCGCGCAAGGCGGGGGTAATGTATAACCGGCCCTTTGATTCGACGAAAACCGGCCGGCCGCCCATGGGCGGCCGGCTCTGCGCTGTCAAACGTTCTAGCTCTTGGGGTCCAGGGCGTCGCGTACCGCGTCGCCCAGCAGGTTCCAGGCCAGACCGAAGAGCACCAGCACTACGCTGGGAAATATCCAGACGTACCAGAAGTCAAAGGGTGTGCCCTGGGCCGTTCCCAGGATGTAGCCCCGAGCGAAGCTGATCATCTGCCCCCAGTCGGCGTAGCCTACCGGCGCGCCCAGACCCAAAAAGGACAGGCCCGCGGCGGTCAGGACGATAGAGCCCACGTCCATACTGGCGAGGATGAGCAAGGTGCCGATTGAGTTGGGGACGACGTGTTTGAAGAATATCCGCGTGGGGCTGGAACCGAGGGCGCGGGCGGCGTCCACGAAGTCCTGCGCCTTGGTCTTGAGGATGTCGCCGCGGAAGAAGCGGGCGTAGCCAACCCAGCCCACAACCGCCAGCGCCAGCATTACCTGCGTCAGGCCGCTGCCGAAAATCACCGAAACGATCATCACGAAAACCAGACGAGGGAAGGCGAGCATGACATCGACAACCCGCATTATCAGGTTATCAACCCAGCCGCCAAGAAAACCGGAGACGCCGCCTATGACGATGCCAATGGCCAAGCTTATCCCCACCACCAGGAAACCTATGTAAAAGGCGGTGCGCGCGCCCCAGGTCAGACCGTAGAGGATGTCGTAACTACCGCTGGTCAGGCCAAACGGGTGCTCCTTGGAGGGGGGTTTGGGCAGGGGCGAGTAGCCGGCTCTGGGAATGTTGTAGCAGCTCTTGGGCGGCTTGATGGCCGCCCTCCAAAACGTAAGTTTGAGGGGGTTGCGCAAAGCCTGCACTACCTCGCCGCGCTTGAGGCCCAGGTTGCGCACGCAGGGGCGGGCGCTGCGGATAGTCGCCAGCTGCGGAGCCGTTATCGCCGGGGCCAAAAACGCCACCACCACGAATATTATCAACATTACCGTGCCGGTTATCGCCAGCGGATTGCGGCGGAAGCGCTTGAACGTTTTGGAGCGGTACCAAGGCTCGTGTTTGGGCTTCATGTCTTGGGGGTTCACGACGCCCTCCTCATTGGAAGCTGATCCTCGGGTCTACGATGCCGTAGAGGATATCGACGATGAGGTTGGCCACCGAGACGGAAAAACCCACCAACAGAGCTATCCCTATCACGGCCGGGAAGTCAAGCTGCACCGCCGCCGGCACCGACCACTGACCCAGGCCGTGAAAGTTGAAGATTATTTCGATGAAAAACGACCCCTCTAGCAAAAAGGCGAACATCAATCCGGCGATGGTGATGATGGGGATGATGGCGTTACGGCGAGCGTGCTTGATATTGACCACACTCTCAGGCAGCCCTTTGGCGCGGGCGGTGCGCACGTAGTCCGAGTTGAGGACGTCGAGCATGGAGGAACGCAGCACGCGCATTATCTGGGCGCTGGCGACGAAAGTATAGGTGATTACCGGCATCACCAGGTGCTTCAAGCCCGATAGTGTAACGTCCCAGCGGCCGTTGAGGATGCCATCTAAGGTGATCATGCCCGTGTATGTCTTTAACTTCCCTTCGGCAATCTGTACCGCTATGGCGTCGTCCACGCGGCCGATACCGCAGCAGTGCAGCTGACCGAAGAGCACCGCCAAGAGCCAGATAGCCATGACGTAGGTGGGCAACGACCAGCCGATGATGGCGAAAACTCGCACTATCTGGTCTATCAGCTTGTCGCGGTGGATGGCCGCCATGGTCCCCATCCAGATGCCAAAAGCAAGCGTTGGGAAAAAGAGGTACAAGGCCAGCTCGGCGGAAACCGGTAAGCGCTTGCGGATGGTGGTAAGCACCGGCTCGTGCGACTGCTTTGAAAAACCCAGGTTGCCGTGTAACACCTGCTTGAGCCAGGTCCCGTACTGTACCAAAAAGCCCTTGTCGAGGTTGTACTGGCGAATGATGGCGTCCAGGTGCTGCGCCTGCTGCTCCGACTTGGCGTACGTAGCAGCCCTCTCGGTGGGGCTCAGGAACTGCATCATCCCGAAAATGACCAGCGATATCGCCAGCAAAACCACCGGTAGCTGTAGCAGTCTACGGACGATGAAGGTTGTCAAAGTGTTCCTCCTATGTTTGGCGTTGAAAATCGCGCTCTTGTTTTATTACGTCAGCGCGGCAGAGGGCTTTCGCCCCCTGCCGCAAAAAGTGCTAAACGATCACTAAACGGCCCTACTTCTTGATGATGTCCTTCCAGAGGAAGGAACCGGAGCGCATGGGGTTGTTGTAGACGTCCATGCCGGCGGGCGCGCCCTTGGTGTAGACGTTCTTTGCCAGCACCATCCAGCCGGTCGGCCGCGGCAGCGGCAGCACCGGCACGTCGTCGTGGGCCAGGTAGCCGATTTTGCTGTAGAGCGCGGCGCGCTTTTTGGGATCGGTGATGGAGCGGGCCTCTTCAATCAGCTTGTCCATCTGGGGGTTCGAGTAGCCGATCTTCTTGGCGTAGTAGCCGTTGGAGTGATAGAAGACGTAGATGAAGTTGTCGGGGTCGGCGTAGTCGGCGCCCCAACCCAACACCAGCGCCGGCAGCTGGCCGTTCTTGTAGGCGGCCAGGAACTGCGGCCAGGGCATGGCCTTGACGCTGATCTTGAACTTGGGGTTGAGGGCTTCGATGTTCTCTTTGAGGATCTCGGCCACGGCCTTACGGATGGTATTACCCGTGTTGTAAACGATCGTCATGCTAAAGCCGGTGTCCCAAAGCTTGCCGCCGTAGGCTTTCTTGAAGAAGGCTTCGGCTTTGTCTGGATCAAGGTTGTAGATGGGGATGTTGGGGTCGTAGCCGAGGAAGGAGGGCGGCAGCGCCATGGTCAGCGGTACGGCCTTACCCAGGTAGAGGTCCTTGATGATGGCGTCCTGGTTGAAGCTGTAAGCGAAGGCCTTGCGGACGTTGACGTCTTTGAAGAAGTCGGCGGGGATGCCTTTGCCGTCGAGTTTGCCGGAACCGATGAGCTTGTTGTCCTTAGCGGCGATCTTCTGATTGAAGAAGACCGCGCGGGCACCTGCTCCCAGCCACTTGTCGGACTCGAGCACCTTGGCGTTGGCCATGCCGCGGATCTGGGTTTCCAGGGTGGCGCGGTCATTGACGGTAATGCGGTCGGCGTCGCCCGCCTTGAGCGCCTGGATGCGGGTGGCCTGTTCGTCTACGACCTTGATGATGATGTTTTCCATCTGCGCCTTGTGGGCGAAGTCCCAGTAGCCGATGAAGCGCTTGGCGTAAACGTCTTTGCCGTCCCACTTGACCAGCTGATAGGCGCCGGTGCCGGCGTCGTGGTTGTGCAGGAAGCCGGAACGCAGGTCCTTACCGGCCCAGCTGAACCAGTCTTTTTTGGTGCCGCTCCACTCGCCGTTGGCGATGGCGTATTTACTGTCGAGGACCGAGCCGGCGGTGTACATCATCTTGACGAAGAAGGAGGGGTCCTTCTTTATCAGGTGGAATTGCACGGTGTAGTCATCGAGACACTTTACCGAGTTGTCTATGGCGGCCCAGTACTTGTCCTTGTCGGCCTGGGTGATCTTGTCGCCGAAGTAGTCCTTGGCGTTGACGCCGTCGTAACCGATGAGGCTTTCGGCGAAGAACCATCCGGCCGAGTCGCCGGGGTTGGTAACCAGCAGACGCTTGATGGAGTACTCGACGTCGCGGCAGGTCATGCGGTTGCCGCTGTGGAAGAGCACGTCGTGACGCAGCTTATAAGTGTAGGTCTTGCCATCGTCGCTAATCTTGTAGCTGGTGGCCAGGACCGGCTCGTACTCGGTGATGCTTTCGCCCTTGTAGGTGTAAAGGGTCTCGTAAATGTTCTCCAGGACGGCGCCTGAAGCGGTGTCGTAGGCCTGGGCGGGGTCGAGGCTATCGACCTCTCCGTAGGTCATCTGCACGTAGGTGTCGGGACCGGTGGCGGCGAACGCCAGGGTTCCGACCAAGCTCAGAGCGAGAATTTTCAGCAAGTGTTTTTTCATACACACTCCTTTCGTACCTTAACGGTCGCCCGTAGTATATCATTCGACGGATGAAAATTAACTATTTGGCGTGAAGGTTGCAGTACTCCCAACAACGCCAACCCACAGGGCTTGGGCAAAGAAACATGAGCGCAGCTATAAGGCCAGTCGAGAGCGGCCGCAGCACCCGTGGAGGGTCGCTGACTGCCGGCGCTCAGATCGAAAGTAAACCGCCGTCCACCGCCGGCACCGCGCCGATAACGTGGACGCGCGAGGTCGCTGGCCAGAAAGAGGACGGCCCGCGCCACCGCGCACCCGACGCCGCCCGCGGCGCACGTCGTCAGCGCGCGCTATCCTGAAGCATGGCTAAAAGCAAGCGAACCGCACTAGTAACCGGGGCGGCCGGGGGGATCGGCCGCGCCGTGGCCGAACGGCTGGCTGCAGAGGGATACCGTGTGGTGATGCACGACAAGGAACCGTCCGGCGCGGAGGAGGCGGCGCGGCTCGGCGCGGCTTTCGTCCAGGCCGACCTTGCGGACCCGAAGGAGGTCTGGCGCCTGGCGGTGGAGGCCCGCAAGCTCTATGGGCGGGTGGACGTGCTCGTCAACAACGCCGGCTTCCAGCACGTCGCGCCGCTCGAGCGCTTCCCCCTGGACGCCTGGCAGGCGATGCAGCAGGTGATGGTGACGGCCCCCTTCCAGCTGATCCGCTCGTTCTTGCCCGAGATGAAGGAGCGCGGCTGGGGCCGCATCGTCAACATGGGCTCGATTCACAGCGTGGTAGCCAGCCCCTACAAGGCCTCATACGTCACCGCGAAACACGCGCTCCTGGGCCTGACGCGCGCCACCGCGCTAGAGGCCGGCGGAAGCGGCGTTACCGCCAACGCCGTCTGCCCCGCTTACGTGCGCACCCCGCTGGTAGAAGCGCAGATAGCCGACCAAGCAGCCAGTCTGGGGATAAGCCAAAGCGAGGTAGTAGAAAAAGTAATGCTCGAGCCCGCCGCCATAAAACGCCTTATCGAGCCGCGCGAGGTAGCCGCCTTGGTCTCTTACCTGAGCGGCGACGAGGCCGGCGCGGTAAGCGGCGGCTGCCATACCATCGACCTTGGCTGGACGGCGCGTTAACGGCGGCGGGCTCTGCCCGCCGCCGCAAGGCTCTTTCCCTTACTCGCTCACCGAGATGGGTATCCGCTTGGCCTTGGCCGTTTCTACCTTGGGCATGTGCAGCTTGAGGACGCCGTTCTTGAACTCGGCCTTCACCTCGTCGGCGTTTATCTCCACCGGCAGGGTGAAGCTGCGCACAAAGGAGCCGTGCGCTATCTCCTGCAGGAAGTAGCGGCGCACCCCTTCGTCCTCTACGGGCTTGCTCTCACCGCGGACGGTAAGCTTGTTGCCCTCGAGGCTGATGTCTATCTCGCTGGGGCTCAGGCCGGGCACCGCCATTTCCAGAACCAGGGCGTCGTCGGTCTCGTAAAGGTCTACGGGCGCGACGTACGCCGTTGGCGTCAAGGCCCGACCGGAATCGCCCATGCTTTCGGCAAACAAGCGGTTGAACTCGTCGAAAAGGCTCAGCGGGCCCCAGTTCCTGAAGGGAGTGAGCTCACCAGTCTGAAGTTCGCGCTTAACCAGTGCCATTCACATCACCTCCTGTCATTATCTCATCACTACGCATCATATCTTATGAGCGTATATCTGTCAAGTCTTACCGATGCCAAGAAACTGCCGTGCTAGTCTGAAAAAGTGGAGATAAGGAGTCTCAGCGTCGGTCCCCTGCAAACCAACGCCTACCTGGCTTGGCGAGACCCAAGCAGCGCCGCCCTGATAGACCCGGGGTACGAGGCGGAGCGGATACTCGACTGGGTCGGGGAAAACGCTGTAACCATCCGTGCGATTCTGCTAACCCATGCGCACTTTGATCACGTCGGCGCCTTGGCCGCCGTACAGGGAGAGTTAGGAGCTCCCGTCTGGCTCCATCCTCTGGCCCTGCCGGTATACCGCCGCGCCGCTGAATCCGCGAGCCGCTGGGCGCTGCCTATCACGCCGCCACCGCAGCAGGGACTGCGCTGGCTGCAAGAAGGCTGGCTGGCTGAAGGCCCCGGCTTCGAGGTGCTGCACCTTCCCGGCCACTGCCCCGGCCACGTCGCTTTTTACAGCGCCGCGGCGGGAGGAGTCTTCTCCGGGGACCTGTTATTCCAGGGCGCCGTGGGCAGGTGGGACATCCCCAGCGCCGACAAAGAGACGCTGATTGGCTCTATCCGCCGCCTAGCCCTCCTTCCGGAGCAGACGGTCGTCTATCCGGGGCATGGCCCGGCTACCACTATAGGCGCGGAAAAAGCCGCCAACCGCTACCTGCGCCGCTGGTTGGACGGCTACTCATAGGTATCTACTTGACCTTCGTTTAGAATGAGGCGACATGTTTAGGGGCGAAGACATAGGAATCGACTTGGGCACCGCCAGCGTGCTGGTGTACGTGCGCGGCAAAGGGATCGTCTTGCGAGAGCCTTCCGTGATAGCCATGGTGCGCGACAGCAAAGACGTAAAGGCGGTAGGCGCCGAGGCGTATCGAATGCTCGGACGCACACCAGGGAATATTATCGCGGTGCGGCCCCTCAAAGACGGCGTCATCGCCGACTACACCATGACCGAGCGAATGCTGACGCTTTTCTTGAAAAAGGTGCTCTCGCCAATGGCGCGCTTTTTCAAGCCTCAGGTGATGGTTGGCGTCCCCAGCGGGGTGACGGAGGTGGAGCGCATGGCCGTGGTTCGCGCCGTCGTTGACGCGGGGGCAAAGCGCGCCTTTTTGATAGAAGAGCCGCTGGCCGCGGCCATCGGCGCCGGCATCAACATCGCCGCGCCCGCCGGCAGCATGGTGGTGGACGTCGGCGGCGGCAGCTCGGACATAGCCGTAATCAGCCTGGGGGGAATCGTCAATTCGGAGTCCCTGCGCATAGCCGGCAACGAATTCGACCAGTCCATAATCCGCTACATCCGCCGCGCCCACAACCTCCTAATAGGCGAGCGCACCGCCGAAGAGGTGAAGATCAAGATCGGCGCCGCCAAGGTTCTCGGCGACGAAGACCGCCTGGTAGCCGAGGTGCGGGGGCGTGACGTAGTAACCGGCCTGCCCAAGACGGTCGAGGTAGCCACAGAGGAAGTGGTGGAGGCTTTGGCCGAGCCGCTGGAAAAGCTGGTCATGGGCGTACGCCGCGTCCTGGAAGCGACACCGCCGGAGCTTATTTCAGATATCGTTGACAGGGGCATACTGCTCTCCGGCGGAGGAGCCTTGTTGCGACACCTGGATTACCTGCTGCACGAAGCCACCAACGTTCCCGTGATAGTCGCGGAAAACGCCCTGGACGCCGTCGCCTACGGCACCGGCAAGGCTTTGGAAATGATACCTGTACTCAAGGACACCCTCATTTCTTCCGATTCTGTTCTGAGACGCTAGGAGGGTCGCTTTGCACGAGATACTCGATTTGTTACCCCACCGTTATCCCTTTTTGCTCATCGACAGAATCCTAGAGGCCGACAGTGAGCATTTCCGCGTTCTCAAAAACGTCACCTTCAACGAGCCGTACTTTAGCGGCCACTTTCCGGGCCATCCGGTGATGCCCGGGGTGTTGATTATAGAAGCCATGGCGCAGGCCACCGTCGCCAGTCTGGCTACCCGCCCCGACTTCGACCCTGGATCGCTGGCTTATCTGGCGGGAATAGACGGCGCTCGCTTCATAAAGCCGGTTACGCCCGGAGACGCCATCATTTTTGAGGGGAGGCTGCGTTATCGCCGCGGCCTGGGGAAATCTGAGATAAGCGCGCTGGTGGACGGAGAAGAGGTCGCCCGCGCTTCCTTGACGTTCGTAGTGCGGAGCCGTTAGTGGGGACAATTCTCGAACGATATTTATTGAAAGAAACCATCCCGATCTTGCTGGTTTCTACGCTGCTCTACGTCGCCGTATTTCTGTTCGGCTTCTTTTACGTCGGCAGCCAGTGGCTGGACGGCACGCCGGTCATTAAGGTTATGACCTGGCTCGGCTACCACGTTCCCGGAGTTGTGGTTCAGGTCCTGCCCATGGCGGTTGTTTCTGCTATCATTATCCCCTTTGGCAGACTGGCCACCGAGGGGGCCGTCATCGCCACCCAGGCCGGCGGTATCTCCCTTTTTCGCCTTCTCAAACCGGTGCTGCTTTTGGGCCTCTTGCTGGCAGCGTTTTCCCTGTACCTCTCGGAAAGCGTAGTCCCCAAAAGCAACGCCCGCGTTCGCGGCTACTGGTACGATCAGCTGACTACTCCGGGGCGCGGTCTGGCCCGTCTGCGCGGCAAGAACATTCCGCTGGGCAACGGTCTGGAACTCTATTTTTCCGGCTATGACTACAAGAACGACGAGATGAGAAACGTCCGCCTGCAGATGTGGAAAGGCCGCACGGTCACGCTGGTTTTTGCTGATAGCGGTAAGTACCGCGACAATGACATCAAGCTGAGCGGCTTCCGCATCTATACGATCGATTACGCCGCCATTGACGGCCTGCTTGAAGTTGCAAACGACAAGCTGAGCGGGCAGCTGAAAAAGATATTCAAAAACATCACCGTACCGCGCAAGCCTGGGGCGACGACGACCATTAAGAGCGACCTCAGCCGCGACGAGGCGCTGGCCTCGTTCGCCGATCCCCTCGCTGCAGATACTATGAGCCTCAGCAAGGCTTGGCGGGAATACCAGGACAACAAGCTCTCCCCGGAAGACCGCCTCAACGCCGCGCTGGCCTTCCACTCGAAGCTGGCCCTGCCGCTGGCCAACGTGATACTGATTCTGATATCCCTCCCCTTCGCCGTGCGCTATGGACGCAGCCCTGGCCTTTCGATGGGGCTGAGCGTCATCATCGCCGTGGGGTACTATCTGATTTTTATGCTCAGTCGCTCTATGGGCGGACTGGGGTTGCTGCCGCCTTCTCTCTCTGCCTGGCTGGCGAATCTGGTGTTTGCTTTCGCCGGCTGGAGGATGATTCGCCGATGAAGGCGATGCTGCTCTCGGCGTCATTCGGCGGTGGTCACCGCCAAGCAGCCCGGGCGATCGAGCAAGCCCTGAGCGCCAGGGGTGTTCGGGACTGCCAGGAGTCGGACTACCTGCGTTTCGTTCCCTCATGGGAGCGCGGCCCGGTAACCTGGACCTACGCCTTCTGGCTGCGCTACTGGCCCGGAGCCTACCGCTGGTTCTACCACTGGTCCAACCGCCCCAACGAACCAAAACTGATTACCGAAGCCTTCGCCAAAGCCGGCCTGGAAAACATCCGCCGCATTCTGCAGGAAGCCAGTCCCGACATGGTGGTCGCTTCGTACGCCACCGCCAGCGCGGTCATCGGCCGCGCCCGCGATATCGAAGGAATGAAGTTCGTCAACGCCCTGGTGGTAACAGACCTAAGGGCGCACCGTCACTGGGCCCGGCCCGAGGCCGACCTGATTTTCGTCGCCGCCGAAGAGACCAAGCAAGACCTCCTCTCTCACGGTCTCGACGGCTCGCGCGTCCACGTTACCGGCATCCCGATCTTGCCCGAGTACGCCAGCTTGCCCGCCAAAGAAACCCTGCGTCGCGAACTGGGTTTCGACGAAAGACCGGTCGCGCTCATGTCCAGCGGTGGAACCGGCAGCTACCGCAGTTACAAGCCCGTTCTCAAGACCGTCCTGGGCCTGGGAGAACCGCTGCAACTGATTACCTTCGACCCCCGCGACGAGGGAATGCGGCAAGAGGACTACGGACCGGTACGCTGGCTGCGCTCGGGCTACCGCGAAGACTTTCCGCGCTGGCTGGGGGCCGCCGACCTGGTAATCGGCAAGGCCGGCGGCATGACGGCCTCGGAAGCCATGGCGCTGGGGGTGCCGATGGTCATTTTCGATCCCATCCCCGGCCAGGAGGAAGCCAACGCCGACTTTTTGCAAAGACACGGCGCCGCACTTTGGGCCCGCGAGCTGGAAGAGGTCAGACCGCTATTGCTGCGCCTGCTCAACGACGGGGAGCTGCGTCGGCGGATGGGCGATAGCGCCGCCGCCCTGGGCAAACCCGACTCTGCCGCGCGCATCGCCGAGATACTGCTGCGGGAGGCCCAGGCTTGAACCCGTTGGCTTGGCTCGCGCTGGGTTCCGCCGCGTACTGGGGCGTGCCTTACACGGTCTGGCAATGGTGGGGGTTGGGGGTAGTGCAGCGCGGCCTCGGCAGCGCCCGCGGCGAGCTGGGTCTGACCTTTGACGACGGCCCCGACCCCCAGACGACGCCGCAGATACTGGACGCCTTGAAAGAAGCCGGCGTGCGGGCCACGTTTTTTACTTTGGGGAAGAGAGTGGAAGAAAACCCGCAACTCGTCGCGCGCCTCTTGAGCGAAGGGCACGAACTGGCGCTGCACGGCTACCGGCACCGCCACGGCTGGCTGCGCCTGCCGAGCGAGGCCTATGGCGACGTACTGGCGGGGGCTAAGGCCCTAGAGAAAGTTAGCGGCAGGAAACCGCTTTTTTTCCGCCCGCCCCACGGCGCTTATACCTGGGCGCAGATGGCGGCCGCCGGCAAGCTCGGGCTAAAACCCGTTCACTGGACGCTGGAAGCGCACGACTGGCACCCCCGCTACGGCCCGCCGGACGTACTCAAGAGGGTCGCTGAGCTGGCTACGCCGGGAGACATCATAGTAATGCACGACGCCGGGCCGGGGGGAAGGACCTCCGTAAAGGCGCTACCGCAGTTGCTGGCCGAGCTGGACAGCCGCGGCTTCAATCCCAAACCCCTGGCCGAGCTGCGCGGGCTGCGCGAGGGCGCCTGGCGCGACCTGCCCAAACGCGCCTGGGTGGCCACGGTTGACCGCTTTTTCGACGGCGTCTACCACGTTGAGGAGCTTAATTACTCCGCTCACAGCGTCTTTCGCGTAGCGCCGGGAAAGTTCCCCGGCCCCGCCGTGAAGGCGGCTGACGGCCGCACGATTGAGCCGGGTGCACCGGCGGCGGAGTTGCACCTGCACTCCGAAAGGATGGCCCGCGCGGGCGAAGCGGGCTCCCTCACGGCGTTCCGCTTTTTCAAACGCTCTATGTCCGACCTGGCTCGCGCCGCCCAGGAAAAACCGTACCTCGCCCAGGCGCAGGTTTTTTGGGGTGTTTCGCTCTTCCAGGAGGTACTGGAGCCGGTGGGTTTTCAGATGGTAGAACTTCCTCCCGCACGGCGTAAATTCCTAGGGGCGTACATGCACTTCCTGCACAAGATGTACGGCGGGACACCGCTAAAGCGCGTCTGGCCCAAGCTGGTCTACATCGACCGCGGGGCGCTGCTCGAGCGCTACGGTTAGCCCCGCCCGCGCCAGCGCCATCCCCGCGGCAACCCAAAAAACCTCGGCAAAAAACAAACTGGGCACCGCGGTAGGATTGTCTACCAGCCCCATCGTTAGAAATCCAAAATATATCGCCGCCAGCAACGGGTCGCGCGCCTTTACTACGGCGTAGCCGCTAAGCAGGAGCAGCGCCAAAAACCCCGCCGTCCCCAGCAGACCCGTTTCGGTCAGCGAGTGCAGGAAGACGTCGTGCGCTATCAGCCAAGCTCCGCTGATCGGTTCCAGGATCGCCGGCATCTTACGGACGCCCAGGCGGTAGAGCGCGTAATACGGCTGAAGGGCGTGGTGATCAGGATTGAGCCAGGGCCCCAGCTGGTAGGGGCCGACACCGCCCCAAGGGTGAGACAAGAACGCCGCCCAAGCCCTTTCCCAGACCTGACCGCGACCGCTGAGACTTAGAGAAAAAAGCCTGCCCAGTTCCTGCTTCCAGGCCGCTTGGGAGAGCGTGGCGTAGCGCAACCCCAAAAAAGGTACGACCAAAACCGAAGCCCACAAATAGGCGCGTTCGCCCGCCAGAGAGGCGGCTACAGCTCCAGCCACGAAGCCCGCTATGGCGCCGCGGCTGCCCGCCATCACCAGCGCCGTGAAAGCCAGCGTCAGGAGTAGCAGCCTCAGCCACAGCGGCCCGCTCTTCCAGGAAACCAGCAGCCAGAGCGTCAGCGCGGCTGCTATCCCCAAAGACGTAATCGTGTAGTAGGGGTGCATGAGGCGGCCGGCGAAGAAGCGCCAAGTCAGTATGTCGAAAGTCGTGGCGAAAGAGACGACCAGCGTCAGCGAGGCGCCGATGATCAGGTAGTACAGCCACCTCTTGTCACGCAAGAGCGCGCCCGTCAGCAGTAGCGAGACGATGAAGAGGCCGCGCAGCGCGGCCAGCGACAAAGACAACAGCGGGCTAGGGGTGAAGAGCGCCGCCAGCAGCTGCGCGAGCAGATAAAAAGCCGCCGCCTTGCGCAAGGCCGGGCCCAGCATACGCCAGTAGCGCAGGGAATAGAAAGAAATAACGTAGAGCGGCGGGAAGACGGGAACGAGCGCAATCAACCAGCGCAGACGGGCAGACACAACGGGCATTTTATAGCAGGGCAGTATGAGTTTCACTCGCCCTCGCGGGTGCGGGCCGCGTCGCCGCCGGCTTTGTTTTGAGGCGCTCTGTAGCCGTCTCCTAACGCCCGGGTAAGCCTCCTGCGCCGTCCACCCGCTTGCGGTTAAGCTCTAAGGATGGACTACGACGAACTGGCCGATTTGTACGCCCTCCAGTACGAAAACTACCGCGACGACCTGGAGTTCTACAACGGTCTGGCCGAACGCCACGGCGGGCCGGTGCTGGAACTGGGCGCGGGGCAGGGGCGGGTGGCCGCCCGCCTGGCGCGGCGAGGGATCGAGGTATGGGCGCTCGAGCCCAGCGCCGCCATGCGCCAGCGCGGACAGGCGGCGTCGGCCGGTCTGCCGCTGCGCTGGCTGGCGGGCGACATGCGCGATTTCGAGCTGCCGCGGCGCTTCCCGCTCGTCATCGCTCCCTTCAACGCTCTTATGCACCTCTACAGCGCGGCCGACCAGGACGCGGCGCTGGCGCGCGTGAGCGCCCATCTGGAACCGGGCGGCGTTTTCGCCTTCGACCTCTACAACCCGCTGTTAATAAGGGCCGACGGAGCGCTGCGCCTCGAAGGGCGCTACGGCGCCGCCGAGGTCTACTACCACCAGGAGCACCACCCGGCGACGCAACGGCTCCTCACCCACTACCTGGTAGACGAGAGCGCAGAAGGGGGCGGCCTCAAACGCCGCCATTACACTCTCGACCAGCGCTACTACCAGCGCTACGAGGTGGCGCGCTGGCTGGCTGGGGCCGGCCTCAGCGGCGACCTCTACGGCGGGTTCAACGGCGAGAGCTACCAAGCCGCCAGCCCTTGGATGGTCTGGAAAGCGCGCAGGGTAAGCTGAGTCGTGGAGCTGAGAGAGCTGCTTAAGAAGGCCCGCGGCGGACGCGTAGTCGCCAGCGGATTTCTCGACCTGAAAGAACAAGAAGAGCTGCGCCTGCTAGCCCGCCGCGAAGGCTTGGAGCTCGCTTGGTTTGGCGGCCTGCGGGGAGCCGAGCGCAAGGTGGGAGTGCTGCACCCCGCGCAAATTCCCCGCGTCAGCGCCGACGTCTGGGTGGGCTGGCTGGAGTCGGCCGAGCCCGAAGCCGCCGCGGCGGCGCTCAAGCGCTCCCTGGCCGCGGAGCAGCTGGGCGACGTGCGCGTCCTGGAAAACGGTGTGCTCTTCGCCGCCAGCGCCGCCGCGCGTAAAACCCTCGAGAGCGCCGGTATATTGGCCGGCGAACCCCCCGCGGAGCTGCTGCGCGGGCGCGAGAAGACGCGCAGCATCGTCGTCCCCTCGCTGCGGGTAGACGCCCTGGGCTCCAAGGGTTTTGGCGTCAGCCGCAGTTACTTCGCCAAGGGCGTCAAGGCTGGCAAAGTGCGGCTGCGCGGCAAGGTCGCCTCGGTCAGCGACGAGGTACGACAGGGAGATACTCTCGTAGCCGAAGGTCTGGGACAGGTCACACTGGTGCGCGTGGGCGGCCTTACCAAGCGCGGCAACTACAAGGTGGAGCTTAGATTCGAAAAATAGCGCCGCGGGCCGGTCGGCCCGCGGCGCTACCGGCAATGCTACTTGGACTCTGGGAACATCTTCACCTGGTAGAGCCCGTCTTGCCGCATCAGCCGCCGCGCCAGGTCCCGCACGTCTTCAGCCGTTACTGCGTCTACCTCGGCCGCCGCTTCAGGAAGCGCCTCGGCGCCCTGTTTGTAAGCCAGCAGGTAGTAGTCCTCGATCACGCCGCGCCAAAACTCGTTCGTCTTGAGGGCGTGCTCCAATGAGCGCTTTAGCTGCTCCTTGGCCTTCTGCAGGGTATCGCTGCCGGGGCCCTCGTCGCGCAAGCGCCGCAGCAGCGCCGCCGCGTCGTCGCTCAGGGCGTCTAGGCGCTGAGGCGCGGCGCTAAAGCTGAATCCCAGGCGGTAGCGCGGGCGCGGGTAGAGCCTGACGGCGGCCACCACTTGCGGCGAGTAGGTTCCCGACTCTTCTTCGCGTATCTTGTTGAGCAGCTCGATGTCCAAAGCGTTCCTCAAAACGTCGAGGGTGAAGCGCTCCTTGCGCGACGAAAAACCAGGGTGCTCGCCTACGAAGGCGCTCCAGACCCGCGCCTGTTGGTCCAGTCCCTTTTTGATGATGCGCGTCTTGGGCCCGGCGGGAAGGGGCGGCAGGCGGTCTATGTAGTTTTCGCGCTCGCCGCTGGCCGGCAGGCCGCCCAGGTAGCGCGCCGCCAGGTCTTTGAGGCGCTGGTAGTCTACGTCGCCGACGAAAGCGAACCTAAAGTCGGCGGCGTTGGCGAAGCGCTGCCGGTAGAGGTCGTAGGCGCGGTCGGGGTCAACGGCACGCACCGCCTGCGGCGTGGGGTTGGTGTAGCGCAAAGCGCCCTGGTAGATGAGGTCGTTTACGGCGTCGGCGAAGACCGCATCGGGGTAGTTGCTGCGGTTTTGCAAGGCGGTGGCCACCCGCTCGAGCACCCTCTTAGCGGCCGCGGCGTCGCGCCGCGGATCTTTGAAGTGCAGATAGACTAGCTGCAAGAGCGTCTCCAGGTCGTCGGCGTCGGTTCTGCCCCTCATCGACTCCGTTTCGTCGTTTATTCCCACCGTAAGCTGGGCGTTCTTATCGCTCAAGAAGCGGTCCAGAGCCACCCTGCTGAAAGAGCCCAGACCCGATTCGTCAACGATGGCGCTGGCCAGCGAAGCGGCCAGGTAGTCATCGTCGCCGACCAGCGAGGCTCCGCCCCAGCTCTGAGCGCTAAAGAGTATCTGATCGGCCACGAAGTCCGTCTTCTTGACGTAGACCCTGACCCCGTTGGCCAGCTCGAACCAGCGTATCCCCAGCGCGGGTATCTCGCCTTCGGCGCTGACCGCCGTCGCTGGCGGTGCCTGCATCAGACTTTCGATCTTGGCCTCCTCTTGGGGGGCTTGCGGAGCCGCCGCGGCGGCTCCGGCGAACCAAGAAGCAAGGGTTTTCTCGTCGGGCAGCTGCTCCTTGGCCTTCTCCGGACCAATGGCCAGGACGATACGGTTCTTCTGGTCGGCGAATAGCTCGGCGCGCGCGCCTACCTCGCCGGCGGTAAGGGTTTTTAGCAGCTGCTCGCCCGCCTGGTAGTCGAACTCCGCCGAGGTGAAGGGTTCGCCGTGCAGGTAGCTCTGGATTATGCCCGAGCGCAAGGCGGCGCTTTCGGTATCGTCGCGCTTGTCGTAGGCCTCCTTGAGGGTACGCAGGAGGTCCTTTTTGGCGCGCGCTAGTTCTTCGTCGCTAAAACCCTGGGAGCGGATGCGCTCGAGCTCTCCCGCCGCCGCGCGCATGGCCTTTTCAAAGCCCGCGGCGTCGCTGACCAGCGTCAGCTCGCAAAACTGCACCCCCGCCATCTCCGAGCACTGAAAATTGACTTTTTGGAAGGGCGCTCCCGCGCTGTGCGCCAGCTCGTCGAAGCGCCGCGCCACCATGTTATGGAACAAGCTATCGCCAAGACGTTCCCTGTAATCGCCGACGGTGCGCAGGCGTCGCGGCCGCTGTTTGAAGGTTATCAAACCCACCACCACCGGCATCTCCGGGTCGGTGATGGTCCGGTATACGGGGCCGTTGCCCAAAGGGGCGGGAACGCTGGGGAGTGGCGGGCCGCTGAGGGCTTTGAGGGCCCCCAGCTCTTTTTCCAGCTGGCCCTGCAATTGGGTGACCTCGGCGTCGCCCACCGCCGCCACGGCCATCAGCTCGGGGCGGTACCAGCTGCGGTAAAAGCGGATAAAGTCGTCTCGCTGCACCCGCTTGACCACCGCCATGTCGCCGATGGGCAGCCTCGCAGCGTAGCGGGAGTCGCCAAAATAAGCGGGTACGATCGCGTTCATCAGGCGGCCGTTGAGGTTCTTGAGGCGCAGGCGGTCTTCTTCGATTATCACTCCGCGCTCTTTGTCAATTTCTTTGGGATCAAAGCTGGCCCGCTGCGCCCAGTCCGCTAAAATTTTCGCGGCGCCCTCGGTCAGCGAGGCGTCATCGGCGGGCACCTCCACCGTGTACACGGTCTCGGTCCAGGAGGTATAGGCGTTGACGTCGGCGCCGAACTTCATACCCGTTTTTTCCAAGAAGTCGCGCACTCCCTGACCGGGAAAGCGCTCGCTGCCGTTGAAGAGCATGTGTTCGATAAAGTGGGCCAGACCCCGCTGGTCGTCTTCCTCCTCCAGAGAACCGGCCCGCACCGCCAGCGCGTACTCAACGCGGTTCTCGGGCTCAGTATTGTGCAATAGAAAAACGGTCAGGCCGTTTTCCAGTTGCAGCGCCTGCAGGTCGGGATCGGGGGGCAGGGGGTCTTCGGGGCCGTAGGTTTTACCGTCGAAGGTCACCGTCTGCGCCAGGGCCAGGCCCAAAACAAGCGCAAAAATAGCCATCCAGCGTAAAAACTTCAGTTGCATACGTCACCTCCCGTACCGCTTCCATTAGCCTAGCAGACTCCGGAACCGTTACATGTGTAAATCGCGCCTCGAACCCGTTGCCGAGAGACGGCCCAGTAGCGAAGGAGCTCCCAGACCCCAACCCTTGCTCAGGGCTCTTTGCGGTTCACCCGCGGCCCTTAGTCGGCGTTTGCTTTGGATCCACCGCGGTTGCGGTCGCTGTACCCGCCCTAGAGGAGGCTTTTCGACAGACGCCCCGAAGCTAACGGCAGCTATCTTGCAACAGCCAGCAATGGGTGTCGCCCTCGCAGACGACGTCGTCCCAGCCTTCGTCGTTATCGTCTTTGCAAACGTAGGTGTAGTCCACCTCGGCGTTGTGATGGTCGGGGTCGTCGCCTACCTCGAGCGGCGGCAGCGGCCCCATGTCCGCCTGCTCGGCCGCGCCGCCCCCCCAGCGCCACCGCCTTTGCCTCGAGGTCGCCGTCGAAGGTGTAGGCCATCAGCGCGTCCAGCAGGCGGTTGATGGCGTAGCTGTCGAGGCGGTCGTAGGGCTCGTAGTGCACCGGGTCCCACT
>JALSMT010000047.1 GCA_026987375.1 Thermaceae bacterium
CCCCCCAGCGCCACCGCCTTTGCCTCGAGGTCGCCGTCGAAGGTGTAGGCCATCAGCGCGTCCAGCAGGCGGTTGATGGCGTAGCTGTCGAGGCGGTCGTAGGGCTCGTAGTGCACCGGGTCCCACTGGGTGGTGGCCCCGGTGTAGCTGACGAAGTGGTTGGCGTGGTAATCGCGCCCGCCGGCGCTGCCGGAGCGGACGTAAACGAAATCCTTTTCGGCGTCCGGGGTGGGCAGCAGCCGGTACACCAGCTGGTAGATCTCGGGATCCGTGTGCAGGTCCTCTTCGTAGGCCTGCAAGAGCACCTTGGTGTCCGCCGGCACGCTCGCCAGGTCGGCCGCGCGGGTGAGGAAGGTGTACCAGGGGGCGCTGGTAAAAATGAAGCGTCCGTTTGCGCCCCATCCTTCACCCGCGAACAATTTAACCGCCATCCAAAAGGCCATGCCGCCGCCCAGCGAGTGGCCCATTATCCCCACGCGCGTCGTGTCGAACCAGCCGGGGTAACGCGCCACCGCCTCACGGATCATCGCCAGCGCGTTGGGGTAGGTGTTGTTTATATCGCCCGGATCCTCGTTGTAGACGTCGACCACTACGAAGCCCTTGCTGGCGATAAAGCGGAACAGCTGCTCGTAGGTCGCCGCCTCGCGGCCCCATCCGGAGATGAAAAAGACCGCCGGGCGCGGCGCCGGCACCACGACTGGCCGGTAGAGGGTGATTTCGCCTTTCTTGGCGTTGTCCTTGATGAAATCCCAGGTTTCTGGATCGGCCACCGGGCTGCCGCCCCACGCGCCCCATCCCTCCGCGATCGCCGCCGTGGGGTCGTCCATTTCGGGGTAGGCCCCGCCGTAACGTGGGCGGTAGTCTAGGTCAGCTACTACGACCTGGGCCGCGCTCGCACCGGCGACAGCAGTAAAGGTGACCGTGTATCTGCCGGGGGCCGGCAGGCTTACACGGCAGTCAAAGACGTTACTCCGCTGAGGAGAACAGGTGCCGCTCGAAACCTCTGCGCCCACGGCGTTCGCTGCCTTCCAACCACAGCTTCTATAGCCGGTACTCTCCAGATGATATTCCAGCGGCGAGGAGGTGATAGCGCTTCCTCCCTGCGGCCCGGACTGCAGACGCAGCAGCGGCGGCTCGCCCTTGACGGCGCAGCCCGTAAGCCATAACAAAGCCGAAACAAAAAGTGCTAGGCGCATATTCATATAGTAAATATACTTCATCGCACGGAGAGACGCCCGTTGTCCCGCACACAGTATCGTTAACTGATCTGGCGCGGCGCCGGCGCAGTGTATATACTTGCAGCATGAGCCGCTTGTCCCAACGCGCACAAGGTCTGAAACCGAGTTCTACCGTGGCCATGAACGCCAAGGCGCTCGATCTGCGCCGCCAGGGGATAGACGTAATAGCGCTGACCGCTGGCGAGCCCGACTTCGACACCCCCCAGCACGTCAAAGACGCCGCCTGCCGGGCGCTGGCCGAAGGCAAGACCAAGTACACCCCGCCCGCCGGCATCCCCGAGCTGCGCGAGGCGCTGGCGCGCAAGTTCAAACGCGAAAACGGCCTCGACTACCAACCCGACCAGATAACCGTCGGCGCCGGTGGTAAGGGGGTTCTCTACAACCTCTTTCAGGCCGTCCTCGACCCCGGCGACGAGGTGATAATCCTGGCCCCCTTCTGGGTTAGCTACTCGGCCCAAGTCGAGCTGGCCGCAGGTGTACCGGTAATCGTTAGGAGCAGCGCCGAAAGCGGCTTTATCCCCGACCTGGAAGACGTGGCCGCCGCCGTCAGCCCTCGCACCAAGGCCATGATTGTCAACTCTCCCTCCAACCCTACCGGCGCGGTCTACCCACCCGAGCTGTTGCGCGGCCTGGCCGAGCTGGCCGCTAAGCACGGCTTTTTCCTGGTTTCCGACGAGATTTACGAGCACCTCATCTACGAAGGCGAGCACTTCTCGCCGGGCCTGGTGGCTCCCGAGTGGACGATTACCGTAAACGGCGTAGCCAAGACCTACGCCATGACCGGCTGGCGCATCGGCTACGCCGCCGGCCCCAAAGAGATAATCTCCGCCATGACCAAGATCCAGGGACAGTCGGTGACCCACCCCACCAGCTTCGCCCAGTGGGCCACCATAAGCGCGCTGGAAAGCCCCGAAAGCCTCTCTTTTATCGAAAGCTCTCGCGCCGCCTTCCGCCGCCGCCGCGACTTCTTTGCCAAGGGCCTCAACGAGCTGGGGCTGCCCACCAACCTGCCCCACGGCGCTTTTTACGTCATGCCTAACGTCAGCGTTATTGACCCTGACGAGCTAAAAGCCGCCGAGATAATGTTAGAAGAGGCGCGGGTGGTGGTGGTGCCTGGGACCGACTTCGTGGCCCCCGGCCACGTCCGCATGAGTTACGCGACCTCCGACGAGAACCTGGAGAAGGCGCTGGAGCGGTTGGCCAAGATAGTTTGAAACGCAACATCCAGCAAGGCGGCCCCGCGGGGCCGCCTTGCTATCGACGCCGAACCCACGCATAATCCTCCCTGCTCAGCCTCTGACTCTAAGCCGCGGCCCTGAGGTCTCAAACAAACTCGCCGCACGACTCGCACTATCTGTGAACGATAGTTCACAAGATCTTCGCACAACCTTCGCCTACCGCGCCCTACCCTGTAAACCGTAGCAAGCGGGCCAAGAGCCCAAGGGAGGAAAACGATGAAGAAACGAACGATGATTCTTACACTGGCGGCAGGCAGCTTGGTTCTCGGTCTCGGTTTGGGGTTCGCGCAGATGGGGCAGGGCAGGGGGCCCGGCGCAGGCAGGTATGCGGCGGCAACGGCGACCCAAACCCTCAGCAAGCAAGCCGCGGATGCACTTTTGGAAGCGCTGAGCGGCCCCGAGGGTGAGTACGCCGCCTACGCGATGTACACCGCAGTAATCGACAAGTACGGTGATGTAGAGCCCTACGTCAGCATCCGCAAGGCGGAGGCTAGGCACATCGAAGCCCTAAAGCGCCAGCTCGACCGCTACGGCGTGGTCTACCCGGCGGAGAACCCCTACCTGGGCCAGGTCAGCGCGCCCGCAAGCCTGGAAGAGGCGGCCAAGGCCTGGGCCAAGGGCGAGGTAGCCAACGTAGCCATGTATGACCGCTTGATGGGCGCCGTGGCCGACTACCCCAACCTGGTGCGAGTCTTTGACCACCTGCGCGCCGCTTCGCAGGAGCGCCACCTGCCGGCCTTCTCGCTGGCCGCCGAAAAGGGCGGGACGTTGAGCCCCGAGCAGATGCAGGAGCTCCACGGTACTTTCGCGTCCCAGCGGGGTCAGGGTCAGCAGGGCCAGGGCGGACGGGACTGCCAGCGGCAGGGCCAGGGTCGGGGTCAAGGCCACGGTCCCCACGGCGGCGCTGGCCCCCACTCAGGCTCCAGTCGCTGACCCGCCCCTTCGACCGGCTTCTCCTGCGCGGGCCCCCGAGGGGGCCCGCGCTTCGTGAACGATCATTCACGTTCCCTTCGCGCCGCCTTCACGAAAAAAAGCCTAGCGTGAGGGCGCAAAAGGGGGAGACCCCGAAGGAGGCCGTCATGAAACGCAGCAGTTGGAAGATTGGAACGCTCATCTTGGTAGCAGCAACCCTGGGAATAGCGCTTGCCGTTGGCCCCGGCGCCGACGCCAACGGCCCGGCGGGCGCCTCTATGCGCGGCGCCCGCCCCGTCATGGCCGCTGGCCACAACTTGCGCGGGCAGTTGATGCAGCTGCTGAGCGAGGTGCTGGGCAAAGACGCCGCCGATCTGCGGGCTGAGTTCGCCCGAGGAGGCTTGCGGGGCCTGATCCAGTCGAGCGGCATGGAGCCGCTGGAGCTACGCCGCAAAATAGTTGAAGCCGCACTGGGCAAGCTCGACCAAGCCTACGCCAACGGTAAACTGTCGCAGTTGCGCTACCAAGAAGCCAAGGCGCGGCTGCAGGCGCGGCTGCTGTCATTCGAGACGCCCACGCTGGCCGAACTGGTAAGCCGTAGCGGTGGCGACGTAAAGGCGCTACAAGCCCAACTGACAGCGCTGCGGCAACAGCAGATAGCGCAGTTGCTCAAGCTGGGAGTAATCAGCCGAGAGCAGGCCGAGACCATGAAAGCCCAGATAGGCCGCCAGGTGGAGCGGCTGCTCAATCGTCCCGCCGGCCTAGCCGCTCACCCGGCGTTGGCGGGCGAACTGGCCCGACGGGGAGCGCAACGTAAAGGCGCGCAGCGACATGGAGCGCACGACCGCCCCGCAATGCAACGTCCAAGCGGTCCTCGCCGCTAGACTAGAATAGGGCATGGCTGTTTATCGCCACCAGCCGCGGGGCGCGGCATGAAGCTGGCCTCGCGGCTGGTGCTAGCCTTCGCGCTGGTGGCGCTCTTTGCCAGCGGGGTGACCACCGCGTTGATCTGGCAGTCGCAGCAGCGGCGCGTACACCTCTTTTTAGACCGCGACCTGCCGCGCGTAATCGGTAGGGCGCCCCACCCGCCGGGCAAACCCCCTCGCTTCCTCAAGCAGCAGTTGCGCCTGCTGCGCGAACTGCGCCAAGCCAACCTGCGCGCCGCCCTGATAGCCCTGCTGGTAGCGCTGGCGGTCGGCGGCTGGCTGGCCTGGCGTTTGACCCAACCTCTAGAGATACTGACCCGCGCCGTGCGCCGCTACGCCGAGGGGGACAGAGACGCTCGAGCAAAGGTTGATGACGAAGGCGAGTTAGCCGAGCTGGCTCGCGCCTTCAACGACCTGGCCGAGCGCTTGCAGCAAGAAGAAGAGCTGGACCGCCGCCGCGTGGCCGACATAGCTCACGAGCTGCGGACGCCATTGACCATCCTCAAAGGCGAGCTGGAAGCCCTGGCTGACGGCGTGCTCGAGCCCGCTCCACAGACCTTGCAAAGACTGGTGGAGGAGGTGGACCACCTCAGCCTGCTGGTTGGCGACCTGCGCCTTCTTTCCCTGGCGGACTCGGGTGAGCTGGCGCTGACCCTTCAAGAAAACGACTTGGCGCAGTTGCTGGCCCGCTCCGCCGAGGCGTTCGAGCCCATGGCGCGCCAGCGCGGCTTGCGCCTCAGGCTCGAGCTGAAAACCGCCCCGGCCCGTTTTGATAACGCGCGCATGCGTCAGGTGGCGGTAAACCTGCTCGATAACGCCCTGCGTCACGCGCGAGAGCAGGTAGTAATCAGCAGCTGGTCACAAAAGGGGAGCGCCTGCTTTACCGTCAGCGACGACGGTGCGGGAATAGCGCCGCAAGACCTGCCGCACGTCTTCGACCGCTTCTACCGCGCCGACCCCGCGCGCGCCCGCAGCACCGGCGGCTCGGGCCTGGGCCTGGCCATCGCCCGCGCCATCGTCGAGGCGCACGGCGGCGCTATCTCCGTAACCAACGAAGCTGAAGGAGGAACCCGCTTTATCGTCTGTCTGCCGCAAAAGGAACCAACCCGACCAGCCTGATCGTCACGGCGGCATATTTTTCCCCGAGGACCGCCAGCCGCACAGTTGCGGCTTCGCCCCTGTCCGGCCTGCGGCCCGCGGCTCATGGTCTGTAATAGAGAAATCCCACGAGCTGCAGGCCACAAGCTACACGCTCAGGCTTCCCACTGCCAGTCCTTGAACCGCTCGCGCAGCTTCGCCTTCATGAACTTGCCGGTGCTGGTGCGCGGGATCTCGTCGACGAAGACGATGGCGTCGGGCAGCCACCACTTGGCGAACCTGGGGGCCAGGAAGTCGCGCAGCTCCTCCGCGCTCAGCTGCTCGCCCTCGCGCAGCACCACCGCCGCCAGCGGCCGCTCGGCCCACTTGGGGTGGGGCACGGCGATCACCGCCGCCTCGGCCACCGCCGGGTGGCTCATCAGGGCGTTCTCCAGGTCCTGCGAGCTGATCCACTCGCCGCCCGACTTGATCAGGTCCTTGGTGCGGTCGGTGATCTTGACGTAGCCCTCGGCGTCGATCGTCACCACGTCGCCGGTGCGGAACCAGCCGCCCTCGGTCCACTTGTCGGTTTCGGAGGGGAGGTTGTAGTAGCTCGCGGCCACCCAGGCGCCGCGCACCTGCAGCTCGCCCATCGTCTTGCCGTCCCAGGGGGCCTCGCCGTCGTCGGTCATGGCGCGTACCTCGACGAGCGGCACCGGCAGGCCCTGCTTGGCGCGGTAGGCGTACTGGGCGTCCTCGTCGAGCTGGCGCAGGTGCGGCTTGAGCAGGCTGACCGTGCCCAGGGGGCTGGTCTCGGTCATCCCCCAGGCATGGATGACCCGCAGGTTGAACTTGTCGAAGGCGCGGATCATGCTCTCGGGCGCGGCCGAGCCGCCCACGACCATGCGCATGCCGGGCACCAGCTTCCAGCGGTCGGGCTCCTTCTCCAGCGCCTGCAAAATGCCCAGCCAGATCGTGGGCACGCCCGCGGTCGCGGTCACCTGCTCGCGTTCGTAGAGGTCGAGCAGGTGCTCGGCGTCCAGGTAGGGGCCGGGGTGGACCTGCTTGGCGCCCGTCATCACTGCGGCGTAGGGCAACCCCCAGGCGTTGACGTGGAACATCGGCACCACGGGCGTAAAAACATCGCCCATGGAAAGCGACAAGGCGTCGGGCAGAGCAATACCTAGCGAGTGCAAGACCGTTGAGCGGTGGGTGTAGACCACGCCCTTGGGCCGGCCCGTGGTGCCCGAGGTGTAGCACATTCCCATGGCGTCGTTTTCAGAAATATCGGGGTAGTCAAAGCGCCCTTCAGCGGTGTCAAGGAACTGCTCGTAGTCCATGAAGCCCTCGGGCACCGGCTGGCCGCTGAGGGGCACGACGACGATCTCCTCGACGCCCGGGATGTGCTCGCGGATGGCCAGCACCAGCTTGAGGAGCACGTCGTCGACGATCAAAAAGCGGTCGCCGGCGTGGTTGATGATGTAGGCGATGTCGCTGGGGTGGAGGCGCAGGTTGAGGGTGTGCAGCACCCCGCCGGCGATGGGCACGCCGAAGTAGGCCTCCAGGTGGGCGTAGTGGTTCCACATCAGCGTGCCCACGCGGTCGCCCTTTTTGAGCCCCAGCTTGCCGAGCGCTTCGGCCAGCGCCTTGCTGCGCTTGTAGAAGTCGGCGTAGGTGTAGCGGTGCAGCGACTCGTCGGGCATGCGGCTGACCACCTCCACCTTGGGGAAGAGCTTGCCGGCGCGCTCGAGCAGGTGTGGGATAGATAAGGGAAAATCCATCATGGTTCCGTGCATATCAGCCTCCATTTAGTTATCACGTTCATTCTACACGCTCCCCTTACCGCGCCCGCCGCGGCGTTTACACCGTCGGCAAACCGGGCTCTACCCCGGCCGGGCGCGCCTTGTAGAAACGAAGCGCCAAGGGGCCGGCGCGCAGGGGTTTACCCTGGGCAACGGTGAAAACGGGCGAGAGAGCGACGTCATGCGGCGGCTATGGAACGCCTTCCCCATGACCCGTGCGACTCCAAAATTGCCAGCAGGTCTCGAGAAGCGCCTTATTTGCGGGAGCTGCACAAACCAAGCCGTCCCTGAGATGTTCTTTCATGGGGTGCGCGACTAGGCGTAACTACTGTAACTGTGCCGAGTAAGAGAGGCAGCCCCTCAATAGGCTTGGCGAGGAAAGTTGCCTTGAGAAACTGCTGGTAATAGACATCTACCCCGCCGATTACCTATACTTAGGCTTGCTGCGCGCCAGCGTAGCTCAGTGGTAGAGCAACCGCCTCGTAAGCGGTAGGTCGCCGGTTCAAATCCGGCTGCTGGCTCCAGAGCAGGACGGGGTTTTGCCCCGTCCTTGTCTATTGGGCGCGCCCGGCCTCGTTAGTGGCTAGCGTCGCCGTGGTTCTCGCTGTCGCTACAAGGGGAAAAGCCTCTCAGATCACCCCGCAGGTACATCTCCACGGCTTCCCGCACCTTGCCGCCGGCGCCGCCGACCACCTCGACGCCCATCCGCCGGAAGAATTCGGCGGCGCGCCGGCCCATACCGCCGGTAAGTATTACCGACGCGCCCAACTGCTTAACGTATGCGGGCAACTCGCCCGGAGCGTGGCCGTCCGCGCCGCTGTTACTCACCACCTCAACCTCTACGATTCGGCCGTCCTCCAAAGTAACCAGGGTATAGAAAGGACAGCGCCCGAAGTGAGGGCTGACCGCGGCGCCTAAGCCCGAGGCGTCTTGCGAGGTAACGGCTATCTTCATCTCCTCCTCCAATTAGCACTGCGGCCCCGGGGGGCCCGCCGCCAGTTTAAAAGATATAATCACCGGGTATGCCCAATACACGCCACGAGCGCCTCCTTGTTCTCTGCACTCACAACTCCGCCCGCAGCCAGATGGCCGAGGGCTGGCTGAAAAGCTACGCCCGCGAGCTGGGTCTGCGGGCGGAAATCCACTCTGCGGGAACCGAAAAGACGCGGCTAAAACCCGAGGCGCTGCGGGTGATGGCGGAGCGCGGAATAGACCTGTCGGGACAGCGCTCCAAAACGCTCTTAGAGCTGCCCGACCCTTGGAACTTCGACCTGGTGCTCACGGTCTGCGACGCCGCAGCCCAATCTTGCCCCGCTTACCCCGCGCGCACGAAACGGCTGCACGTCTCCTTCCCCGACCCCAGCGGCCGGGGGCTGGACGAGTGGCGCCGCGTTCGCGACGCGCTAGAGCGCTGCTGCGCGCTGCTGGCGCGAGAGCTGGCTGCGGGAAGGCTGCCGAGCGAAGACGCTCTGAAAAACGCCGCCGCCATCTGACCCGGGATTAGAATAGTGGTGAGGAAACATCGTGTACCAGGAACCGCTATTCCCCGAGTGGCAACCCGGCCCTCGTGCAGACGAGCTTGAAAAACTCACCGATCTGCGCGCCTTCGACGAGTTGGGCAGGCTGGCCGAGCGCTACCGGAACAGCCGCGCCTTTGGCAAGTTGCTCGATTTCATTATTCATTTTAGCGACGTCTCCCCTTACAACGCCGCCCTGCTGCACCTGCAAAAACCGCAGGCCGCCATGGTCCGCAGCGCCGTCGAGTGGAGCGCGCTGGGTCGCAGCGTCAACGCCGAAGCAAGGCCTGCTTTGCTGCTATACCCCGGCGGGCCGCTGCGTTTCGTTTTCGACGTCAGCGAAACCAGCGGACCACCGTTGGCGAAAGAACCCCGCGAAAAGGCAAACACCGCCGAGTTGCTGCAAAACACCATCGAGAGAGCGGCGCGCCTGGGCGTGACCGTCAGCGGGCCGCTCTTCGGGCCCGAACCCGCGGGGAGGCTGCGACGCGCCCGCGAAGGCGCCTCTTTCGAGATAAGGCTGGATGAGGAAAGCGACGCCGCGCGTTACGCCACCCTTGTCTACGAACTGGCGCGGCTATTTTTAGGACACCTGGGAGGCTGCGAGGGCTGCTCCTGGGAAAACCGCCCTCCCCACGACGACATCAGCGGCCGCTTCGAGGCCGGCGCCGTAGCCGCGATAGTCTGCGGCCGCGCCAACATCGCCACCGAAGCGGGCGGCTTCGTGCTGGGCTACCTGCGCAACTTCGGCGAGACGCCCGAGGTCAGCTTGGATCGCATACTCGCCAGCGCCGGCAGGATAGAACGAATGGGGCGACGTTGAAGCTTACTTGATTTGCGCTAGCAGTTCCTTGGCCTTCTGCTGATCCATCCTGTCAGTGTAGGTCACGGCCCGCAGCTGCAGCGCCTTTTCGAGCTGCTTCTTGGCTAGCTGCGGTTTCTTCATGCGCAGCAGCGCCGAACCGTACTCCAAACGATGCGAGATATCGTTGGGGGCCAGCTTTATCGCTTTTTCGAAGTTGGGTATGACGTTACCTATGCTGGCGCCGTACATCCAGCCGACGCCCTTTTGCGCCAGTTCCAGGTTCCACACGGCCAAGGCAACCCAAGCGGCGTCATAGGTGGGGTCCAGCGCCAGAGTTTTTTTGATGTTGTCGCGTACCGAGCTGGCCAGGTTGAGGCTGGCCAAGATGCCGCGGTACTGCGCCAGCCGCCCTTGCGCCCGCGAAAGCTCGAAGTAGCCTTTGGGGTACTTGGGGTCGGCCTTGATCGCCAGCTTGGCCGCCGCCTCGGCCTTAGAAAACCACTCTTCCTTCTCTTTGCTGCCAACAGCCTTGTAGCCGGCGTAAAGGCTGGCCGCTTCCGCCGCCAGCGCGTACCCCGGCGCGCTCTTCATGGCCAGCGCCTCGCTATAAGCCTGCTGGAACTTGCCGTCGTCTATCAGGCGGCCCGGGTTCGCCAGGGCGAGCGCGAACGAGACCGCCAGTAATAATACGCCTATCTTCTTCATGCCTTCCTCCTCCTACGCCGTTTGTTTGGCATTGTATCAAATCGTCAGTCGCTGCCCCTGTCCGCGCATGATAAAGTTTGACTATGTATTGGCGTATAGGTGTGGTGTGGATCTTCCTGGCCGTGGCGCTGGCGCAATTCAACCCCGGCCCAGCCGAGTATTACGGGCAGTGTCGCGCCCTCTATCAACAGCAGGTTCTGAGCGGCGCCCGCGCCGCCTGCGAGCTGGCGCTGGTGGCCGACCCCGATTACATTCCCGCGCTCAAGCAAATCATCCGCATAGACCTTGAAGAAGGCAAACTGGACGAAGCCGGCGAGAAGCTCGACCACCTGCTGCGGCTTCAGCCGGAAGACATGGTCAGCCGCGTACTGCACGCCCGCTACCTGCTGGAGACGGGAAAATACGCGCAGGCTCTCGAGCTATGCCGGAACACCCCCGGCGAGGAGGCGGATTGGATACGGGCCCGCGCCCTCGAGCTTCTAGGGCGCCCTAAGGAAGCGTTGGATGCCTACCGCGAGGCCGAGCTTTTGGGCGACAAAAACTCGCGCGTCTGGGCCGCCAGGCTGCTGCAGCGGCTGCACCGCCCCGAGGAGGCGCTGCAGGAGCTGGGCGACCTACAGACGCCAAAAGCGCTGGCCCTGAAAGGCCGGCTCTTGCTGGCCGCCGGCAAGCTGCCGCAAGCGGCCGAGTACCTGGAAGGAGCGCTGGCCAACATTCCCGGCGACAGCGCGGAATACACCGAAGCCTTGACCGCGCTGGCGCTGGCCTATTACGGAATGGGCGACTTCGCCAAGGGAGGCCGCGTGCTCTCCCAGCTAGAAAGCCGTATCAACCTAAGCGCCGCCCTCCTGAGCTCTTCGTGGTTGTGGCTGCTCGGCCTGGTTCTGCTAATTGGCTTGCACCTCTACGGGGAAAGCCGTATAGAACCAATAAGCACGCTCGAGGTACGCAGCGAGCGCGAATGGGGCGTAGGCCGTCTCTACGTAATCCTCCTGGCCTCCTGGCTGGGCGCCGCGTTACTGGCGGCCCTCAGCGGGATTCTGCTCTACGGCAACCTGCTCGCGGCCTTCACTCCCGTACAGGCGGACGTGGTCAGGCCGATTTTTTACGTAGCCCTGGCGCTCGCCAGCGCCCTCGCAGCATTCATAGCCTTACGCAATCCGCCCGAAGACGCGCCCTCCCCGCTAGGCAAAAAGGAAAGCTGGATAGAAGGCCTCTGGATAGGAGTAATAATCGCCGTTTTATTCGTCACTTACGCGCTTTTACGGCAGCGCCTGGGCTGGCTCGACAACCTACCCTTCAACCCCTTGCTATGGCCGGGGGCCGTCGCCCTGGCGTCCTTTGCCCTGGCTGAACCGCTGTTGCGCTCGGTTTTACTCCGCGCTTTCCAAACGCGCTACGGCCGTAACCTGGCGCCGCTATTCACTGTCCTTAGCGGCGGCATGTTCCTGCTGACGCCGCTATTGTTGTGGTGGTCGCTGGCCGCCTTTTTGTTGCTGTTGCGTCGGCGTTTGGCCAGCCTCTGGCCCAATATGGCCGCGTGGCCGGTCGCGGCGCTGCTGCTACTGGCGGCGGGGATGCTTCCCGTGGTACGCGCCCTGTTCCGATGAAGAACGTCTACTTTCTCTCCGACTTTGGGGATAGCGAAGTCTACGCTGGGGTGGTGCGTTCTGTGCTGCGGCAGCTGGCGCCGCACGCCAGGGTAGTAGACCTGGCTCACCAGCTGCCGCCCGGAGACCTGCGTCACGCCGCTTACCAGCTCTACGCGGCGCTGCCTTACCTGCAGAAAGGCTCGCTCTTGCTTGCGGTGGTGGACCCCGGGGTGGGCGGACCGCGCCGCGCCCTCTACCTGGAGGGGGAAAAACTAGGCTATATTCTGCCCGACAACGGCATCTTCACGCTGGCGCAGCAACTCGACCCCCCGCAGAAAGCCTGGCGGCTGCAGCCCGAAAGGTTCGCTGGCGAGGTCAGCGGTACTTTCCACGCTCGCGACGTCTTCGCCCCCGCCGCCGCCCACCTGGCCCGCGGTCTGCCGCCGCGGGCGTTGGGCGAGGAGGTGGACCCAGATAGCCTGGTGCGCCTGCCGCTGGAAATTAGCGACAGCGACGCGGGCGAGATAATAACCTTCGACCGCTTCGGCAACGCTCTCAGCAACCTGCGGCCAAGCCGCTTGCCCGAAGCCGTACACATTGCGGGTCGCCGCATTGTCTTCGAGTGCTGTTACACCGCTGTGCCGGCGGGAGAGGCGGTCGCCTACCTGGGTTCGGCCGGGCTGGTAGAGGTAGGGGTGCGCGACGGTTCAGCGCGGGAGAAGCTCAAGTTGTACCAGGGAGCACCGCTGGGACTGCACTGGTCCGAAGAAGAACCTCCGCCGCTCGAATTCGACTAGCCGTCTACGAAGGCGGCGCGCAGCTGGGGCATGAACTCGTGCGCCGCCAGGTCGAGGCTGATGGGGGTGATGGAGGTGTAGCCGCGGCGCACCGCCCAAAGGTCGGTGCCCTCGTCTTCGTCGCCGGTAGGCTTGCCCGCTATCCAGTAATAAGGGGTGCCGTTCGGGTCCTCCCGCTTGAGCACGGAGTCCTCATAGTGGTGCGTGGAAAGCTCGGTTATACGTATCCCGCGCGGTTTTCCAGCGGGGAAGTTGACGTTCAGGAAAACCTTGGGCGGCAGGCCGTTCTGCCGCACCCAGTCAGCGATCCGCACCGCCTCCAGAGCCCCCGGCTCAAAGTCGAGGACGTCGCGACTGCCGACGTCCAGGCTGAAGGCTATCGACGGGATCCCCAGCGAAGTGCCCTCTATGGCGGCCGCCACCGTCCCTGAGTGGGTCAGGTCGAGCCCCATGTTGACGCCGATATTTATCCCGCTTACCAGCAGGTCGGGCCGGCCCAGCAGATGGACCCCCAAAACCACGCAGTCGGCGGGAGTGCCGTCCACGCGGTAGGCGGGAATGGGCTCGAGCCCCGCCGCGGCGGTGTGCTTGAAACGCAGCGGACGGCGCACGGTGATACCGTGGCCGACAGCAGATTGTTCTACGTCAGGGGCTACGACGTACACCTCGGCCAGCTTGCTCATGGCCCGAGCCAGGGACTTTATGCCGGGGGAAAATATGCCGTCGTCGTTGCTGATGAGTACCTTCATCACTAGTAGCCTACACCGGTTAAGCTTTTAGTATGTTTCCACTCGCGGATATCAACCGTCCGCTGCGGCCGCCGCTGGTGGTCAAGGCGCTGGTGGCCATCAACGTCATCGTTTTCTTGATGGAAATAATGGTCGGACCCGGCCAACAGCGAGAGATGATCTACCATTACGGCTTCGTCCCCGCGGCGTTTTGGGCCGACCCGCTGGCGCAGAGTTACCGCCTCGTCAGCAGTCAGTTCTTGCACGGCGGCTTCGGCCACATCATCGGTAATATGTGGTTTCTCTGGGTCTTTGGCGACAACATCGAAGACCGCTTGGGGCGCTGGCAGTTTCTAGTCTTCTACCTCATCGGCGGAGCGCTGGCGGCGCTGACCCAGGGGGCGCTCAACACCGCCTCCACTTCTCCTATGATCGGCGCCTCAGGCTCTATATCGGCGGTCATGGGCGCGTATTTTATACTCTTTCCCAACGCCCGCGTACTGACCCTGGTCTGGCTGATAATCCCCTTCACCTTTTATCTGCCGGCCTACTTCTACCTGGGCTACTGGGCCGTCCTGCAGTTCTTTTCCGCGCTGGGCGGCGGCTCGCACGTCGCCTTTTGGGCCCACGTCGGCGGTTTTGTCTGGGGCGTAGGCGCCCTGCGCCTGGGCATCTTTTCGCCCGCGCTGCCGCCCTGGCGTCGCGGTTAGACGAAATTACCCACAAAAGCGCGGACCGAGTGTTAATCTTATTCCTAACGGAGAGGTAATGGACGACGGCGGTCTTTACAAAAAGCAGCTTATGGAGTACGCCCAGGACCTGGCGCGCGCTTACAGCCAACTGCGCAGAAACCAGGCGGAGTTCCTGGCGGCGCTGGTGACCCTGCTGGAATCAAAGGCTCCGGCGCTGCGCGGCCACGCCAGTCGCGTGGCCTTCTGGTCGCTACGCCTCAACGAAGCCCTGGACAGCCCGCTCGAGCCGGGTATGCTGCAGGCCGCCGCCCTGGCTCACGACGTCGGCAAACTCGGCCTGCCAGACCGCCTCATCAGGTCGTGGGTGGCGGAAAACGAAGAAGACGCCGCCCTCTTGGAGATGCACCCCGATATGGGCGCCTCGCTGCTCACCCACGTCAGCGCCTTTCAAGACTGGATACCCTGGGTGCGCCACCATCACGAGCGCTGGGACGGCCTGGGGTTCCCGGACAAGCTGGCGGGGAAAGAAATACCCCTGGGGGCGCGGATAATTTCGGTAGCCAACGCCTTTGACTACCACATGCACGGCTACGCCGGGGAGGCCGCCTACACCCTGGCGGCTACCAGCGGCTGGCTGGAGAGCAGGTCCGGCAAGGCCCACGACCCCGACATCATCGCCGTCTTCACGAGCATGCCGCTCGAGGCGCTCTGGGCCAACAGGCTCTGGATCGAGGAGGAAAAATGAAGGTCCTGCTGGTAGAAGACGAGCCCGACATGGTAGCTTTGCTGGAAGCGACCCTAACCCCGGCCGGTTTTGAGGTGCGCAGCGAGCGCGGCGGCGACCGCATTGCCGACGTCTTGCAGGAGTACGACCCCCAGGTGGTAATAGTTGACGTCATGCTCTTTGGCAGCGAGCTGGACGGCTTTGCGGTCGTCGAGCGCATCCGGCGCGTCCCCGGCCACGAGCGCACCCTAGTGGTGGTGCTGACCGCGCTTTCCGGCGAGGACTACCGCAGGCGCGCTTTAGAGGCCGGCGCCGACATCTTCGTCAACAAGCCCTTCAGCCCGCTCAAGCTGCTGCAAAAGATCCAGTCTGCCGAGATCGTCACCGACTAGCCCGCGCAGGGCAGCCTGAACCAGAAAACCTGACCGCCGTCCTCGACCCGCCAGCCCAGCTCGCCGCCGTGCTGCCGCACTATCTCCCGCACAACGGCCAGCCCCAGGCCGTAGCCCTCGAGCGAACGGTGCCTGCGCAGCCTGGCCCACGGTTCAAAGACCGCTCGCACCTCCTCGGGGTTCAGCGGCCGGCCGGCGTCTTGGACCTCCGCGACCGCCCAGCCCTCCTGGCAACGCACCCTGACGTTCACCTCGGAACCCTCAGGGCCGTATTTAGCGGCGTTGCTGAGCAAATTTAGCACAACCGAGAATATTTTGGTCTCATCCGCCTCGACACGCACGTCCTCAGCGGTCTGCAGGCTAAAGGGAACACGCGGGTAGCGCCCTTCGGCCATCTCTATGGCTTCTGTCACCAGCTCATCCAAGCGCAGCTCTTCTTTTTGCAGTTTGGGCGTCCGCCCCTGCTGCATCTGGTGCATGTCGAGGAAGGAGGTCAGCGTCTGGTTTAGCCTCCTGGCGGCGCGGCGGATGCGCCCGGCGTACTCCTGGCGCCGCGCCGCGTCGTCGGATAACAGCTCGCTAAAACCCATTATCGTCGCCACCGGCGTGCGCAGCTCGTGCGCCACCATTCCCAGCAGGCGCGATTTGAACTCGCCCTCGCTCTCCAGGTCTGCTATGCGCGTTTTCTGACGGCGGCTGGCGCGCCACTGCGACCAGACAAAGATGAGCATTATAATTAGGACCAAAGCGAAACTTAAGCTGGTATCCCGCTGAAAGTTACGCAGCATCCACACCAACTTGCCGCGGGTGCGGTTGGAATTATCCGCTGCTTCTACTACCACCGGATGTATTTTGTCCGCCCAGGCCAGGTAGCGCCCGCAGTCCCAGGCGCGCAGTGAACCGCCGGCGACGCTGCTCGCTAGGTCGCGCAATACCCGCTGGCTGTCGCGGTCCAACCAGACAAAGTCGTCGCTCTCACAGGCCAGCTTGCTGCGACGGCGGATCGAGATCAGCCGTTCCTTGCCGAGCGCGCCCCGCTGGCACTCCAGCGCCGCCTTTAGCAGGTCGCGCTCCAGCTGACTGTACTGGTAGGCCGAGTTAGCGGCGTGCGCGTCGCTGATGGCTTTTTGCAGACGCCACTGCTCGTAAAAGAGCAGGTCGGCGAAGAGCAGCAACGAAGCGATGAGCAGGTACCCTAAGATTCCCGCTTTCAGTAGTGAAAGTATATTCTTCTTAACTGCCACACCCAAAGAGCATTGTACTCGGTCGGGTCCGGTTTTAGCCGTTCATAGGGCAGGATGACGCGCAACGGTCCGTAGTTGTCCATGGTCAGGGGTTTGCCGTCCTGCCGCAACGCCAGGATGGGTTCGTAGGGTTTCAGCTGCGACCAGGGCCGTTCGAGCTGGTAATCGTCCAGGGCGCTGAAGCGCACTCGCAGACCCTTTTCGGCAATGCCCAGCTCGCTGATTATCTGGGAAAGCAAAACCCCCTCGAAGCTGGCGGGAGGCCCTTTCTCCTCGGGGTGGTAGCGGGTTACGCGCCTGACCCAGGTGAGCCGCGCCAGGCCGGCCCTGTCCAGGTCGTAGCTCTTACCGTCGGGGGTGATGAGCGTCAAAATCACCTCGCCCCTCGGCTCAGGCGGCCTGCCGCGCCAACCGCCCTTGCGCAAGACCGTATAGCTGGGTTCGCCTCCTTTACAGGCGGAAAGGGCGGCCAGCAGCAGTATCAGCACCACGCTAAGGCGTCGCATATACCGTATTTTATCCCCGTTACCCGCAAAGCCCGGCTCGGTTTATATATCATATAATATGAGTAGGGTTATGTAAGGAGGTGGGATATGGCTGCCAGTCTTAGCGCGGAACGTAAGGGCGACGAGATAGTGCTGTCGCTCAGCGACGGCGGCGCCGAAGAAGTATTGCGCATGTGGGCCCTCGAGCTGGCCGAGGCGCTGGCGCGGCTCGAAGCGCCGGGATACCCGACCATGGACCCAGAAGAGCTGGAAGACGAGCCCGACGGCTACCCCAACTACACCACCGCCACGGTGGAGCTCTTGGAGCCGCGCGGCCTGCTGACCCTGCGCAAGGTAAAACTACCGGGCCCCGACCTGCTCGAGTTCACCACCCCCTCGGGCAGCGTCTATGAGTTTGAGTGGCCCAAAGCCAGCGCCTACTTGGAGCCTTTGCTGCCCCGCTAGTCAAGCTGTCGCAGTTCGTCGGGCAGCTCTCTTAAGGGAATCGGCAAGCGGCTGGAGAGCTCGCTGCGGCGCACGAAGGCCAGCATGAACTTGCCGATCAGGCGCGTTTGCGAGGCGTGCGCCCTGGCGGCCGCTAGCTTTTTCTCCTGCGCTTCCTCGTCCAGCGCCGTCTGCAGCCAAGGGAGCCGCCTGCCGCGCGGCGGCGGATAAAGCAGCAGATGCGGGTGCAGCCCCTTGGGCAGCGGGTATTCGTAACCGCCGTGGACTATGTAGTAGCGCAAGGCCTGTTGCCGCCGCATTTTGCCCATGACGCGCATGGTCACGAAGGCGGCGGCCTGGTGGTCGGGGTGGGCGTCCAGGGGGCTGGGAACCAAAACGCGGCTGGGGGCGAACTCTTCTATCGCCGCCGCCAAATCGGCTTCCAGCGACTCGCCGGTGTAGGGCGCGCCAAGACTGCGGCAGCCGGGGTAGGAAACGCTGTCTAGACCGGTATGGGGGCTGGTGTACGGCAGGTAATAATGCGAGGAGAAGACGCGCAGCAGGCCCAAATCGGGGTAACCCAAAAATACTTGTTCAGCTTCGGCGACGCCCAAAATCTCGGCGGCGCGGCGCGCCTCCGCCATTCTCTTGAGAGCCAGGCGGCGCATCTCTTCTTGCGGGGGCGCCGCCTTACCGCTGGCCAGGTCGAAGCCGTCTCCCGAGGTAAGCCAGACTATGCGCACCCGCGCTCCGCGGCGCAGCGCCAGGTCTATCTGCCCGGCGGCGGCGAGCGTCTCGTCGTCGGGGTGAGGCGCCACCACCAGCAGCCCCTCGCCCTCAGCCAGGGGCGCTTCCAGGGGCAGCTTGCCGGTCAGCCAGGCCGAACGAAGGGCGTAGTAGTAAGCGAATATCCAGCGACCGTTGATGAATGCCCAGATTGTCAGGGCCAGCAGCAGCGCCAGCAGGCGCTCGAGCATGTCGAAGCGCCACCAGATACGCAACGCCTCGTTGATTCCCAAGACGACGAACAACAGACCGGCCAGCCACAACCAGCGGCGCGAAGGCTCCATGGCCATATACTAAGGGCGTTTCTTATGCCCGAGACCAAAAGCGACTTTGACCTGCGCCCCGCCCGGCCGAGCGACCTGGCGGCGGTGGGTTATATCTCACACCAAACCGGCCTGCTGGGCGAACCAATAACGCGCTACTTCCCCGACCAATCTCTCTGGACCGACGCCTTCGTGGCCCCGTATTTCGCCAGCGGCTGTTGCAACCTGGCGGCCGAGAAAAACGGCCGGGTGGTCGCCTACATAATCGGCAACTGCCGCCACGAACAGCTGGAGAGCTACGTAGCCGGGAAGCTGCCAAAAATACTGCTCTCTCGCTGGCTCAAGGGAGCCTACCCGGCTTGGCGGCGCGAGCTGGGTTACCTCTGGCGCGCCTGGCGCAGTCAGGGTCACGACGCCCCCTGGGACGAGTACCCGGCCCACCTGCACATAAACGCGCTGCCGCAGGCCCGCGGCCTGGGCGTGGGCTCGGCGCTGCTCGAGCGCTTTCTCGACTGCCTGCGGCGGCAAGGCGTGGCGGGGGTGCAGCTAGGCACCACCGAGCGTAACGCGGCCGCGCTGCGGCTCTACCGTAAGTTTGGTTTCGAGGTTTACCAGCGCTACCGCTCCAGCTTCTGGAAGCCGGTGCTGGGCGAGGCCCTCTGGCACCTGCGGCTGGTCAAAAAGCTGCGCTAGTCGGGCAGCTCTATGAAGCCCGCCTCGGCCTTGAAGCCGCAGCTCTTATGGCTGCCGTCGCAAAAGGGCTTGTTTTGCGAGCGGCCGCAGCGACAGAGCGCCAGTTTGGGTTTTTCCAGGACGTGTTCCCTGCCATCGTAAACGAAGCGTCCGCCCGCGGGCAGGTCGATTACCATGGGACCGTCTTCGCGAAATATCAGTTTCACCAGCGGCCTCCCAATCCCTGCAAAAAACCGCGCAAGCGTGCGGCGTACTCCTGATGGCGCCAGGCGCTGACGTGCGGGAACCCCGCCAAACTCCATAGCAAAGACTCCGGATAGCTCTGGTGCAGTATTTCGGCGTGACGGTAGGGCACCGTACGGTCGGCGGCGCCGTGCAGCAGGTATAGCGGCGTCCCGGCGGCGCGCAGGCGCACCGCGGCCTTAGCCGGAACCGCGCTGGCGGGGCTGGCCCCCAAGAGCGCACGCGTCGCCAGGGCGATGCCGGGGTATAGCAAAGCCCCCACGCGCTGCCTGAGCAGCAGGGCGAGGCTGGCGTAACCCGAATCCGCCACTACCGCCCTGACCGTCTCGCCGGCCGCCGTCAGCAACACCGCCGCCGCGCCCATGCTCCAGCCGTGCAGCACCACCGCCTGGCGCGGGTAGCCGTGCTGGGCCAGCCAGTCGAGGCCGCCCAAAACGTCGCGCGTTTCGCTGATCCCCAGGGTGGTTCGCGACCCTGGGGACTGACCGTGAGCGCGCAGGTCCAGCATCAAGACGCCGAAGCCCAGGTGCGCGTAGACCGGCAGCGCCGGCAGCACGTAAGAGCTGCCCTTGCTGGCGTTGAGGCCGTGCACCAAGAGCGCGGCCCTGCGCCCGTCGCCGCCGGGGACCCACCAAGCGGCCAGTTCCAGGCCGTCGCGGCTCTTGACCCTGACCTCGCTGAAGGACAGGCCGTATAGACCTGGGTTGAGGGCGCTCTTCTCGCGCTGGGGTCTGCTGGAGCGCCATACCAGCTGTAAGGCCGAAACGAAGTAACCCGCTCCCAACCCCAAAGCTCCGCTAGCGCCCAGCTCGGCGTTCAAGGCCGCACCCCCGCCTCCTGCAACTGCCGCGCCAGCTCGCGGAACTGGGGGTGGCCCATGAGGGCGTAGGTATAGCGCTTGCCCAGCTCAACCCCCGGCTGGTCGAAGGCGTTGACGTTGAAGAGTTCGCCCAAGAAGGCCGTCTGCCACATCAAGTGCTGCAAGAGCCAGCCCAGGTGAAAGGCGTCGAGGCGGTCCAGGAAGAGGGTGTAGTTGGCGCGCCGCGCCTCGGCCAGGGCGTGGGCCGTGGCCGCCGCCTCGGCGGAGAGCAGCTGGAAGAGGCTCTTGCCGAAGAGGTAGTCCAAGGCCCGCAAACCTTCCTCGGCGGGCAGGGTCAGGTCGCGCCCGGCCTCCCGCAGGCGCACGAAGACGACCAGCTTGTCGTAGGGCCCCTCGCGGAAAAGTTGCACCTGAGAGTGCTGGTCGGTAGCCCCCACCGCGGCCAGCGGGGTGGGACCCACATGGACGCGGCTGCCGCTACGGTCGTAGGCCTTGCCCAGGCTCTCGGCGTGTAATTGTACGAACCAGGCGGGCAGCAGCGCCAGGCGGCTCGAGTAGGGCATCAGCACGCTAATGCGCTGCCCCTTACGCCAGGCCAGGTACTGGGCCAAGGCCGTCTGCGCGGGGGTATTCTGCGCCACCCCCGCTCTGGCGGTCTGATTGGCCTGGCGCGCTCCGGCCAGCAAGCCGTCCACGTCCACTCCCGCCAGCGCCAGCGGCAGCAGGCCCACGGCGCTAAAGACGCTGAAGCGGCCGCCCACGTCCGCCGGCACCGCAAAAGAAGCCAGCCCGTGCTCCCTAGCGAAGGGGCGCAGCACCCCTCGCTCGGGGTCCGTCGTTACTAGCGCGTGCTTTTGCCAGCCCTCGCCCAGGTGCTTTCGCAACCAGGCGAGCGCGAGCAGGAAGGCCGCCATTGTTTCGGCGGTGGTCCCCGACTTGCTGATGACGTTCACCAGGGTCGTGCGCGGATCGAGCCGCTCGAAGAGCGCGGCCAGCGGTTCGGGCTCGACGTTATCCACGAAGTGCAGCCGCGCGCCTCCCCCGCCCAGAGCGGCGTCCAGCGCCTTGGCCCCCAGCGCCGACCCGCCAATACCCAAGACCAGTACGTCGCTCACCCAGTCTTGCGCGGCGCTGAAAGCCACAATTTCCCGCGCCGCCTCGGCGTCGTCAGGCAAACGAACCCAGCCCAGCATCGCCGCCGCATCGCTCGCCCTGTTCCAGAGGCTGTCGCGCGCGCTCTTCAGCTTAGCGGCGGCGGCTTCCAGCTCGCGCGCCCACTCGACCCCCTGCTCGGGACCGATCCGCTGAGAACCGATGTTGCCGAAGTCTACCTGTAGCATACCTACATGCTAACCCCAATCGCTCGAGCGGCTGCATGGAGCGGCAAACCACCAGGGCGCCCGCGGGCGCCCTGGTGGTTTGGGGTCAAGCTACTTACAGCTCGCCTCCTTACCTACCTCGAGGCGAAATTCCCTAGCCCTGGCTATCTCGACCCGCGTACCGGCAGGCGCGTCGCCCTCGTAGCAACCGGGTTCTAGGCTGCGGCCGGCCAGCCTGACAGAGCCGTCGGCAAAGCGCAGGCTGTAGTGCGCGGCGCGAGAGATGGTGTAGTCGCCGTGCGACATTTTAGCGCCTGCTACCACGTATACTCCGCCCGCGGGGCCGCTATAGCAGAAAGAACAGACTCGCGTCTTGCCCTCCAGCGGCGTCAGGCCGCTGCTAATCGAGCTTGCCGTTCCCAGACCCGCGCCGAGTTTATAGGTGCGCCAACTGCTGGCGGCTATCGAGAACGCCCACAGCAGCGCGGCGACGGTGGCGAAAACGCGTATGAAGGGCGCTCTGCTGCGAGTCCAGGCCAGCCAGGCCGCCCATAGCGCCAGCGCCAGCAGCAGCAAATCAAAGGCGTACACCGGAAAAAAGACGTTCATGCCCACTCCACCTCCTCCCAGATGTAGGCGGCAGCCAGATAGAAGACTACGAAAACCAGGACGCCCACGAACAAGGGGGCCGTGGGAACGCCCTTAAAAACGCTCTCGAACATGGGCTGCAGGTCCAGCGAGTCTCTACCCCAGCCGAAGTAGCGCATCAGCGACGCAGAAACGACGACGTGCGGCGCCTTCAAGAGCGGCAACCAGTCCAGTTTCATCGCCTCACTGACTAGCCAGCTCCAAGAGCCCACGGCGCCGAAAAAGCCGGCGACGGCCACTATCTGCCCGGCCTTGCCCGGGCGGTAGGCGGCGCTGAGCAAGCCGTAGACTAGCGCCAGCATTATCGTCGGTGCCGCCAGCGCCGCCATGCCGTAACCCCAGACCGCCACCGCTAGCCAGGGCTGGAAGTCTACCCCCGAACGGCCAAACAGCCAGGCGCTCAACCCCAGCAGGAGGGCGTAATAGAGCCCCAAGCCGATGAACGCCGCGAAAAAGCGGATTCCAACGTGCAGCCAGCCGCTGCGCGGGCTGGTCAGTAAAAAGGCCAGCGGGCCACGGGCCTCGGAGTTGAGGGAGCGGGCCAGCGCCACGGGCACCAGCAAGCCCGCGGGAGCGAGAACGGCGAGAAAGCCCATGTTAGCGGCCAACGCCCCCAGCTGGCTAGAAGCCGTCGCCAAACGAATCATCCAGCTGACCCACAGCAGCGCCGCCAACAGCAGCAACGCCCAGAGTACGCGGTGTTTACGGAATTCTAGTGCGATAAGGTTCATGCCAGCACCTCCCGGAAGGCCTGGGCCACGCTCTGACCCCGTGCGCGCAGCTCCTCGGCCGAGACATTGAGGACCACCCGGCCCTCCTTCATAAAGACGGCGCGGTCGAAGATGCCCTCGGCCTCGGCCACCTCGTGGGTGGAGAGCAGGTAGGTGGCGTCCTCGCGCCACTCGCTGACCAGCGCCGCCAAAATGCGGTCGCGGGTGATCAGGTCCACCCCGCCCAGGGGTTCGTCGAGCAGGTAGAGGCGCGCCTTGCGGGCCAGCGCGGCCGCCAGTAGAAAGCGCGCCCGCTGCCCCTTGGACATCTGCGCCAGGCTGCGCCGCGGCACTTCCAGCTGCGCCAGCAGTTCGTCGAAGCGCTGGGGCCGGAAGTCGGGGTAGAGGGTGGAGAAAAGCGACTTGGCGGCCTTCGGATCCAGCCACTCGTACATCTGCCCGCGCTCGGGCAAAAAGGCGATCTCGCCCCGCGCCGCCCGCGGCGGTTTGTTTTCTAGGCGCACCACTCCGGCGTCGGGGTAGAGCAGGCCCGCCATGAGCTTGAGCGTGGTCGACTTGCCCGCGCCGTTAGTGCCCAACAGGCCCACCACCTCGCCCGCCGGCAGCGCCAGCGTGAGGTCTTTTACGGCCACCGTTTTACCGAAACGGCGGGTAACGCTATCGAGACTTATCAGCATTCTTCGCCTCCTGCAGCGCCTCTAGCGCTTCCTTCTTACCCATTCCCAGAGCCTCGAGCGTAGCCAGGTAGCGCGCCGTAGCCTGTTTTAGCAACGCGCGCCTGATAGCCGCTACGTCAACGTCGTCGCGCACGAAGGTTCCCAAACCGCGCCTGGTCTCGGTTATGCCCTCCCGCTCCAACTCAGCGAAAGCGTGCACCACGGTGTTGGGGTTGACCCGCGCCTCCTCGGCCAGCACCCGCGCCGAGGGCAGCTTGCCGCCCGGCGCCAGCTCACCGCGGGCCAGCATGCGCTTCACCTCCGCGGCGATCTGCGCGTATATCGGGCCTCTTTGCGGTTCTATTAGCCACAAGAATCTCACCTCGCGTATGAGTGTACCATATTACTAGTACACTATGCAACCCTCTTTCCAAGACCGCGCTAAACTGGGGTATGTCCGTAAAGAAGATTCCGCTGGAAGTTCTCTTCGGCGACCCCGAGCTAAGCCAGGTGCAGGTCGCGCCCGCCGGCGACCAGCTGGCCTTCATCGCCCCCTGGGAGGGGGTGAAGAACCTGTGGGTGCAGGACCTGACCCGCGGCGGGCGCCGCCGCCTCACCGCCGACCGCGGCCGCGGGATCCTCGCCTACGGCTGGCTGCCATCGGGCCTTCTCGTCTTCATGCAGGACAGCGGCGGCGACGAGAACTGGCGCCTCTACGCCCAGGACCCCGCAGGCGGCAAGCCACGGCTACTCACGCCAGGCGAGGGCGTGCAGGCGCGCATTCTCAAGACCCACCCCGACTTCCCCGACGAGCTGCTGGTGCTGCTCAACGACCGCGATCCCTCGTTGCACGACGTCTGGCGGGTCAACGCCCGCACGGGCGAACGCGCGCGCGTCCTCGAAAACCCGGGCTTCCTCGGCTTGCTGGCCGACGAGCGGCTCGAGGTGCGCCTGGCCCAGAAGAGCCGCGACGACGGCGGAGCCGAGCTCTACCTGCGCGACGGCGAGGGCTGGAAGCCCTTCATGAGCTGGGGTCTGGAAGACAGCCTGGGCACCTGGCCTATCGACGTGCGCGGCAACACCCTGTACATGGCCTCGTCCATCGGCCGCGACACCGCCGCGCTGCTGGCGGTGGACCTGACGAGCGGCGAAGAGCGGGTGCTGGCCGAAGATGCGGGCTACGACCTGCCCCACGAAGAGGGGCTCCTCTTCCACCCGCGCGCCGCCAGGCCCGAAGCGGCGGCGGTGATGCGCGAGCGACTGGGTTGGATCGTGCTCGATTCGAACCTAGAACCCTCCTTCGAGCGCCTCGAGCAGCTGGAAGGCGACGTCTACGTGACGAGCCGCGACTTGGCGGACCGCTTTTGGGTGGTCGCCGAGCAGCGCGACGACGCCAGCCCCCGCTACTGGCTCTTCGACCGCAAAAACAACGACCTCCAGAGCATCGGCGAAGCTATTCCCGCCCTGGCCGACTACACCCTGGCCCCCATGCAGGCGGTGCGCTACCGCGCCCGCGACAGTCGCCAGATCGAGGCCTACCTAACGCTGCCGCCGGGCCGCGAGGCAAAAAACCTGCCCGCGGTCATCTTCCCGCACGGCGGCCCCTGGCACCGCGACGCCTGGGGCTACAACCCGCTGGCGCAGTGGCTCGCCAACCGCGGCTACGCCGTGCTGCAGCCCAACTTCCGCGGCTCCAGCGGATACGGCAAGGACCACCTGAACGCCGGCAACAAGCAGTGGGGCCGAGCCATGCAGGACGACCTAACGGACGCCGTGCGCTGGCTGCTGGAGCAGGGGATCGCCGACCCCAAACAAATCGCCATCATGGGCGGTTCCTACGGCGGCTACGCCACCCTGGCGGGGCTGGCCTTCACCCCCGAGCTCTACGCTGCGGGCGTCGACATCGTCGGGCCCTCCAACCTCTTCACCCTGCTCGAGACGATCCCGCCCTACTGGAAGCCGCTGGTCGCCCTCTTCTACACCCGCATGGGCCACCCCGAGCAAGACGCCGAGCTCTTACGCGCAGTCTCGCCCCTCTTCCACGCGGACAGGATCCGCGCCCCCCTGCTCATCGGCCAGGGCGCCAACGACCCCAGGGTCAAGCGCGCCGAAAGTTTGCAGATAGTCGAAGCACTAAGGGAAAAAGGGAAACCGGTCGAGTACGTCGAATACCCCGACGAGGGCCACGGCTTCATGAAACCCGAGAACCGGCTCGACTTTTTCCGGCGGGCCGAGGAGTTTCTGGAAGAGCACGTAAAAGCGTGAGGATGCGCATGGAAACTGCGTTACAAGAAATCTACGAAAAGCTGGGCGCCGAAGGGCTCAGAATTGCTCGTCGGCAAGCCCGCGCGGTCGCCATTGACTCGTTCTCGTGGGTTGTTTGGTCGCTGTTGTTTGCCTGCATAATGCTTGACGAGAGCAGGTCGGCGAGATTGAGCAGGTGGCTGGGAGGCGGCGATACGCTAGGCGCACTAAAGGTCGTGCTGGCCATTCTCCTGCTGCAAAACATCTACGTCGCCCTTGTAGAGGGATACTCTCTATATCAGAAAGAAAGCCGCATTGGCACTAACCGTCAATCGCTGGTTGGCTGGTTAAAAAGCAGACTCAAGCAAAGATTACTCGAGTCCGTGATTTTCGGGTTGTTCTACTGGGGGGTTTACCTGGCTTTCCGATCCCGTCCAGACAACTGGCTTCCGCTCGTCGCTGTCCTGGTGATATTTTTATTATTGGTGATCTATTTATCAGGATACCTGCAAGTTAGAGCCGGGTTCGAAGTGGAACCGCTCGCGGATGACTCTTTCGATACCGCTATGAAGCGCCTTTTCAGTAAGGCCGGGTTTAAGTACGGGGGCGTCAACGTGGTCAAGGCCAGCGACAAGACAACCCGGGTAAACGCCCTGCTAACATCCAAAGGAGGGAGGCTCAGCTTGTTTATTTTCGACACCCTGCTCGAGGCGATGGAGCCCGAGGAGGTCGAGTTTGTAGCGGCCCATGAACTGGGACACCGCGCAAGCAACGATATATTCTGGCGTTTGAGTTTGCACGGGGTGCTGATGCTCATTGGCGTTTCCATCGGACATGAGATGATATCGCGCGCACAAGGCCACTGGGGGCTTTATGGCGCGGCTGACGTGGCCAGCCTCCCCTTGCTGCTGTTTGGCGTTAGCGCTTGGACTTTCGTGGCGCAAGTGATTCCGAACACCTATATGCGGTATCGCGAATACGCCGCAGACAGTTATGCGCTAAGGCTGACCGAAAATCCAAGCGCATTCAAAAGCGCCCTCGTAAAGCTAACTACTCTAAATTTCGTTGACCCAGAACCACCTGAATGGCTGGAGTTTTGGTTTCACAACCACCCTTCGGTGGCTAAGCGCCTACGCAGAGCGCTGCGGTTTAGAGACGCATTGAGGTAAGCCGGCTCACCGGCCGGCGGCGCACCTTGGAGGTAGGCTCGGTGGGAACGAAAGCTGTGAAGCAAATCTACCAAGAGTTAGGTGGAGAGGGCCTGAGAAAGGCCCGCTGGCAGGAGAAGATGCGGCTTTGGGGTATGCTGGCGCAGCTCGTCTGGGTCGCCCTCTTCGCCCTGGTGATGCTGCCCAGCGGCTGGGCGGCGGCGCTGCGCGACGCCCTGGGGGGCGAGAGCGCCTTGGGCGCTTTGTTGGTGGTGCTGACGCTCATGGTGCTGCAAAACCTCTTCGCCCTGCCGCTCGACTGGTTCTTCGGCTACCGGGTGGAAAAGCTAATGGGCACCGGCCGCCAGTCACTGGGAGGTTGGCTGCTCGACCAGCTCAAGCAGGGTGCGATCAACACCCTGCTCTTCGGCCTCTTCTTCTGGGCGGTCTACCTGGTCTTCCGCGCCTGGCCCGCCGCCTGGCTGCCGGCGCTGGTGGTCGTGGTGGCGCTTTTGATGCTCGGTCTTTACCTCTTGCAACCGCTCGTGATCCGCGCCCAGTTCAAGGCCGAACCGCTTGAGGACGAGGCGCTGAACGAGCGCCTGCGGCGGATTTTCGAAAAGGCCGGCTTCGCCTACGGGGGCGTTGGGGTGCTGCGGGCGGGCGAGAAGACCGCGCGCGGCAACGCCATGCTGGCGCCCAAGGGAGGCAGGCTGGAGGTGCTGGTCTACGACACCCTGCTCGATGAGGTAGGTCCCGAGGGGCTGGAGATCATAGTCGGTCACGAGCTGGGCCACCGCGCCCACAAGGACTGGCCCTGGATGCTGGGCCTCTTGGGGCTGCTCTTCGTGGCCGGCATCGCGCTGGCGCACGCGGCGCTGGCCTGGACGGCCGGCCGCTGGGGGCTGGCCGGCGCCGGGGACCCGGCCACGCTGCCGCTCTTGCTGCTGCTGCTGACTGCCTGGATGCTGCTGGCGCAAGTGGCGAGCAACGTCTTCATGCGCAGTCGCGAGTACGCCGCCGATCGCTACGCGCTCGAGCTGGCGCCCAACCTGCAGGCCTTCGAGCGCACCTTCGTCACCTTAGCCAAACAAAACCTGGCCGACCCCGAACCGCCTGCGTGGATCGAGTTCTGGCTGCACGACCATCCCTCGATCGC
>JALSMT010000048.1 GCA_026987375.1 Thermaceae bacterium
CTTGCTTTATCTTTGCTGCAGGCTTAATTTACGCCGACCGTGCTGGTTTTACCCTTACTGGCCGACGCTTTAACCTAACCTGATCCGTGCTTTCAAGAACCCCGCGCCTCCTGAGGCGCAAGACTTAAGATAGCAAATAGATAGAAGACTGTCAACAGCGGCAGCTCGCTTCGAGAAAAAGATGGACCGGCTGACCTGCGGTTAAAGGTCGCCCGGTCCGGTGAGGCGAACCCTCAGGGATTGAGACGCATTGTTACTACGTCTTTGTCGCCATCGGCATTGGTGGTATAGCCGGTGAGGAGGACGCGGCCTTGGCTGTCGGGCAGGACTTCATAAGCGGCGTCGTCGCCGTGGCCGCCGTCCCAAACAAAGACGCCGTTATTGCCAAAGGTGGCGTCGCGGGCGCCGTTGGGTTTGAGTCGGAGTACGAAAAGGTCTTTGCTCGTGTGGTCTTGCACGTAGGTGACGCCGGCCACCAGGATACGGCCCAGAGCGTCCAGCGCGATAGAGTAGCCCACGTCGCTGCCCGAGGCCGTACCGCCCCCGACGCGGTCGATGACGACCCTGCCGCCGTCGCCAAAACCCGTGTCAAGGCTACCGTCTGGGTTCAGACGCAATACCACCAAGTCGAAGGTGCTGCCGGCGCTGGCGCCCATACCGTATCCGGTCACGAGGATCTTGCCGTTTTTGTCTACGGTAACCGAGTAGGCGCGGTCGTCTTGGTCGCTTGCCTCAACAATGCCGCCAAGCAAAAGAGGGTCGCCCCCGTTGAAGTTGCTATCAAGTTGTCCGCTGGCGCTAAGCTTGGCGACCAGGAGGCGGTAATGGGCGCCCTTGGAGGTGCCCACGGCTACATACCCGCCGCCGGGGGTGCGGGCTACGCTGTAAAAGGCGTCGAAGTCGCTATCGCCCCCAGCTTTGACTCCGTTGCCGCCAAAACTGGAATCCAGCCCGCTGCCGTCGGCCTTGGCGCGCGCCAGGTACGCCTGCGCGTCGCCACTGCTGCGGGCCGAGTATCCTGCGAAGGCGATCTTGCCGTCCTCGTCCTGCACGAGCGAGTAGGCGCGGTCGTTGCCGTTTCCTCCGGCGAGGCTGTCGAAGCTGGTCCAGCCGTCGCCGCCGCCAAAGCTGCCGTCGAAGCCGCCGTTGGCGTTAAGACGCGCCAGAAAAGCGTCATCACCGTGTGCGCCGGCGCTAGTATAGCCGCTTACCAGAATCTTCCCGCTGAGGGGATCTACGCGTACGGCTCTATCGAGGTCGTAGGATACGCCGCCGCTGATGGGCGAGAGGTTGGTTGTGCCAAAGCTGGCGTCTGGGGAGCCGTCGTCTTTGATTCTGGTGAGAACTAGACGCTGGCCGCTACCGTCGGTGGCTTCTGATAGCAGCAGTATCTTGCCGCCGGCGTCGAGCGCTAGAGAGTGCCCGATGTCGCTAGAGCCCTGGACTTGCAGCAGGTCTTGAAGGATACTGGCGCCATTGTCGCCAAAGCTGACGTCTAGACTGCCCGCGGGAGGCTTGACCCGTATACCGACGCCTATTTCGTGGCTGATGCCGCCGCTCGAAGCCTTCAGGCGAGCGGCGTAGGCGCCGATCTCTGCGCTGCTGCTGGCCGAGAAAGTCAGCGTAAAACTTTGCGAGTTGCCGCCACTGACGTTAACCATAGTAGGCGACATGCTTACGCCGTTAGGCCCGCCCTCGAGCTGGAGGTTGATGGTTCCTGAGAAGCCGTAGCTGGGCATGACGGTGAGGGTGAGCTGGGAGTTGCCGCCCTGCACCAGCACTACGCCATCCGGGTCAACGTCGAAGGAGAAATCGGGCGGGTGGCTGTTGGGGCACGCGGTCAGCGTCACCGCCATTGTTAATAGAAGGGCTGTAATGCGGATCTTCATATTACCTCCCTTAACAAACCCCTTATTACGTTTCGGCTCGAAAGTAAATGGGATATTTGTACATCTAAGACTGCTCCTTGCGGACGGCGCGGCGTAGCGGTTGGCGTCGAGCCCCTGCGTCGTCGCCAAGGCGTCTATGCGCTGCAAACTCGCCACCGACCAAATGAACAGATAAACCAGCCCAGCCCTTGGGAAGACGCGCTGAAACGAAAGTGACGATAAAACCTTGCTCGAGGCGTTCGCGTGGCGAGCGAATGAGCCTTTTGGTTAAGGCGGGCGGTTGATAGGGCGGGGCCTTCCACGGCGCCAGATGCATTAAGGAAGGGAACCGCTCTCGGCTCTAGTATCGCGTAGTATCGCGGTGCGGACGCGCCGGGTAGGAGGAGCAGTCTCACGAAGAAGCCGCAAGGATAAATAACGCGAGCCGTTTCGGGTAGACTCGAGCACATGGAACCGCGCGGCATACTTTTTGACTGGGGTGGGGTTTTTACCGTTGGCACGTTCGACGGCCGGGTGGTGCGCAACGTGGCGAGCCGCTTTGGTCTGGCCGAGGAGGAAGTGGCGCAGGCGTATTTTGCCGAGGTGCGGCAGCTCGAGCTTGGCCGCTGGAGCCTGCCGAGGTTTTGGGAATACTTTTCCAGCGCACTAGGCGTGGAGGATTCCTATCGGGAGTTCGAGGCGCTCTTTCTGGCCTCGGTGGCGCCGCGCCGCGATATGTACCAGGTTTTGGCGGCGATACCGGCCGAGTACACCGTGGGTTTGCTTTCCAACAACTACCCGGTGGTTTCCGACTACCTGCGCGCCGGTGAGGGCTTCGACCGTTTCGACGCCGTCTTTTTCTCCAACGAAGAGGGCGTCAAGAAGCCCGACGCGGGCGCCTTTGAGATAGCGCTCGAGCGCATGTCCTTGCCGGCGGGCGAAGTTCTCTTCGTGGACGACCACCCAGACAACGTCGCCGCGGCGCGGGAGTTCGGCCTGATGACGCACCATTTCAGCGATACCGACGCCTTCGTGGCGGACGTTGTCGCCAGGGGCGTTTCGCTGCCAAGGCCGCCCCGCGGCCCGTGAGCAAAGCGGTCCGCCTGCTCCAGGGGTTCTTGTGGCTGCCCAAGGAGTCGCGCTGGCGGCCAGAAGATGAACTGCCCCCCGCCATAGACGTCGGCGCGCGGCAGGCGGCGCTGCTCTTCGACGAGGTCGAGGCTCCCTTCGCCTTTTTCGACGACGGCACGCCTGCCTCCAGTCAGCGCTTTTACCAGCTGAACGCCGTGGTCATCGTCGACGATGACGCCGCCGGTCTGAAAGACTGGGTGCTGCAGCTGCAAAAAGAGCTGGACCCGCTGCTACAGTCCAGCCCCGCCGGGGTCGGCTGGCTGCTTTTCGAAGACCTGCGCGACCTCTAGTCGCTGGATGCGCCCGCCGCCTCGAAAGTCAGAACGCCCCTGGCGCCCTCGCCTTCCAGTTTGTGCGAGGCCAGCCGGGCCATGCTGCGGAAGCGGTTGACGTGGGTAAAAAACTCGCGCAGAATCATCAAAAAGACGTACATACCGCGCTCGTTGGTATGCACAAAACCGTCGCTTTCGTAGACGAGGTTGAGGGCTTTGAGGCCAAACCACTCGAGCCACATCTTGCGCTTGAAGGGGGCGCCGAAAATCTGCTCGAACTGCCTAAAGCTGAGGCGGCGGCCAAAGAGAGCCATCATCAGGTAGTACTGCATGTAGTCGCGCTGGGGCAGCTCGTGCGTCTGTAGCACCAGCGGCAGCCTGCCTTCGCCAATCATGCGCTGGTAGAGGGGCAGGGTATAGGCGTTCACCTGGACTCGCGAGTCGTGCAGACTCATTGAACCGGTGCCTATGCCGACGTAATCGAAATAATCTACTACGTACTCGTCCAGCATGTCTATATCCGGCTTGTCTTTGCGGGAAAAGCACCAGGAGCTGACCGCGGCGTACTCGTCGCGCAGCGTCGGCAGTATCACCTTTTTGTAAAGGTAGGCTTCCAGGTCGTAGCTGATACGCCCTTGTTTACTGACGTAGCCGCGGTTCTGCCGCGCCTCCATTAGAGGGTAGGTGGTTATCTGGTCTATTTTGTCTTGCAGCACTATTTCCATGTCGCGCTGCAGGACTGCCGGGTCGTGGTTGGGCACGTTAAAGATGAAGTCTACGTTGAGGATGCGAAACTCCCCCAGCAGTTCGTTTATGCGTTTCCGGATCTCGCTGCCGCTACCGTAACTTTCGCGGCCTAGCTTTTTCAGCATGCCGTCGTCGAAGCTCTGTACCCCTACCGAAAGGCGGTCCACCCCAACCGCTTTGAACGATTGCACCGCGGCGTCGGAGATGCGGGGGTTGGCCTCCACCGAGAGCTCTGAGAACTCGAAGTGCTGCTGCGCAAAATCCAAGAACTCCGCCAGCTCTTCGTGCACCAGCGCCGGCGTGCCGCCGCCGACGTAGGCCGCGCCAAAGTCAAAGCCGGCCTCTTTGTACATCAGCAGCTCTTTTTTGAGAGCGGCGAAGTAGTCGGCTACTTGGTTGCTATGGCGGTCTAGCTTGTGGGCGTTGAACATGCAAAAAGGGCAGATGTGCGCGCAAAAAGGGACGTGGATATAGAGAAAGGACTTGTAGTCTCGCTTCTTGGGGGCGACGCTCGAGGGCTCCTCCCACTTCAAAGATTTACCCATCTTCTGGTTAACGGCGTAGCGAGCTACGTGGTGCAGTAGATTCATGTATTCCCCCGCGCCGCGACGGCGGCGACGCTAGTACTATATATCTTTTGCCGGCGCACGACCTGGGCCAATTGTTTTACTCCAGCGGGGCATTCAATGAGTGAGTACATACCCTTGATAATAATGGCATCAGGGGCATATGACACTAGTAGCTTCTCGCTAGGGCGGCGAATATGAGGTCAGAATCTAGCGATTCGGGAGGACAGCAATGAAGAAAAAAGTACTGATACTGGGTGGCGGCTCCGGCGGCGTAATTACCGCTAACAAGCTCAAAGAGATCATGGGCGATCAACTGGAGATCACCGTTGTCGACAAAAGCGCCGAGCATACTTTCATCGCGGCCTACCCTTGGGTGGGCTTCGGTTTGCGCGAGCTGCCGCAGATACGGCGGCCGCTGGTGGCCTTGCAGCGCAAGGGTATCAACTTCGTGCAGGCGGAGGTTCTGGCCATCAAGCCGCAAGAGAACAAGGTGGAAACGGCGCGCGGCGAGTTCGACTACGACTACCTGGTAGTCTCGCTGGGCGCCGAGGTGATGCCCTCTCCGGTCGCGGGCGCCACCGCCCCCTGGTTCGAAGCGGGCGCTTTGCAGCTGCGCGAGTGGCTGCGCCAGAGCAAAGGTGAGCGCTGGGTCGTGGGCGTGGCCACGCCATTCCACCCCTGCCCGCCGGCGCCCTTCGAGGTCGCCGGGATGCTGGACTTCGCCCTGACGGTCAAGGGGCTGCGCGAAAAGTCCAGCATCGAGATGTTCCACGTCAACCCTGCGCCTCTAATAGGGATGGGTCCGGTCATCTCGCACGCCATATCCAAGATACTGGCTCGTAAGAACGTAGAGTTCCACGGCGAGTTCCAGCTGGCGGAGGGCGGCGACGGCAGGGTCACCAGCAAAGACGGGCGCACGCTCGAGTACGACCGCCTCATCCTGGTGCCGCCCTTTGCGCCCAACAAGGTCGTGCGCGAGTCGCCGCTGGCGGGGCCGAACGGCTTCCCCGACGTCAGCCCGGTAACCTTCCGCTCCAAGCAGTTCGAGAACGTCTTCGTAATCGGCGACACCGTAAACCCGGGTCTCAATCTGCCGCCCGCGGGCGTGGTGGTCCACTACCAGGGCGAGTACATAGCCGGGGTGATAGCGGCCGAGGAGAAGGGTTCTTACATCGGCGAGCCCTTCAACGCGGTGGCTATGTGCATCATGGACTTTGGCGACGACGCGGTGCTGCCGCAGTGCGACTTTACCGCCATGCTGCAGGGCAAGGGCATGCCGTCTTGCGGAGTAATGGCGCAGGGGCGTTCGGTCAGACTGGCCAAGATGCTCTTCGAGTCCATGTTCTTCGCGACGATGTTTTAGGGAGGTGCTTAGATATGCCTACTGTTGAAGAAAGGCTCGAGCGTATCGAGCAGATCCTCGAAGGGAGCGGCATTGGTTTTCTGGCTGACGTCAAGGTGGGGCCCACGCTGGTGAACAACCTCAGCCTGCTGATGGAGCCCAAGAACCTGCGGCTGCTCTCCATTCTCGATCGCTTCGTCGAACAGGCGGACGCCCTGGAGCACACCGCCGACGCCCTGGAACGCCTGGATCGGAGCGGCATCCTTTCACTGGCGGGTGAGGCGGGGGAAACCCTGATGAGCAACCTCAGCCTGCTGATGGAGCCCAAGAACCTGCGGCTGATGTCGCACCTGGGCAACTTCATAGACATCCTCGCCGGAATAGACCCCACGGTCATGGGCATGATGGTCGACGCCGGCACAAAGGCCATGACCGAGACCTTCTCCGAAGAGACCATCAAAAATCCGCCCAAAGTGGGAATGATGGGCCTGTTTTCACAGCTCAACGACCCCGAGGTTCAGCAGGCGCTGGGCATTCTCTTCCAGCTCTTGCGGGTGCTGCCGCGGATGATGAAGCACCTCAAGGGAGAGATGGAAGAGATACAGGCGGTCATGGAAAAAATGATGAAAAAGTAACCTCCAAACCTTCCTCCGGCCCGCGGGAAATTGCCGCCCGCGGGCCACCTTTATTTGAGGAGCAGGGAAAGGGCGCGCTTGAGCGCCTGGGGGCCGCTGCTGTATACCCGCAGCCCCCTTTCGCTGGCGACGCTGCCCTGAGGGGCGCTCGAGCCCGGCTCGGAACCGTCCAGCGCCGGCGAGGACCACGCCGGGTAGGCGCGTTTCTCCAGGTAGACAAGGCCGGTGGGGGCGGTTCGTTCGACCAGCAGCGCTTCGCCTTCTGCGCGGCAATCGCTGCGGAGGGGGGCGTCGTCGCCCGCCAGCTCTTTCCAGCCGCCGCCGGCGTGGGCCAGCAGTTCTTTCTGACCAAGAATCACGACCAGCTCGGCTCCGCTGAGCTCGAGGGCCCTGCCAAAGGGCAGCGCGTCGCCGGGGGAGGCGTCCAGCCCCAAAACCACCCGCCCGCTAAAAGAGCCCGGAATGGCCCGCAAAGCCGCCGTCGCCAAAGAGCGCGGCGTCCAGAGAAGCACGGTATTACCGCCGTAGCCGCCTTCGAAGCTGGCGTAGACGCTGCCAAACTCGTCTATCTGAGCGCGGGCGTAGCGCGAAAGGACCTCCAAGTCAGCATAAATTGCGTCAAGGTCAGCGGTCGGCCGCATGGGTTCAGCTTAACGCATGCTATTCTGCGTACGTGCCTACCTTGCTTTTGTCCGACATTCACGGCAACCTGCCGGCGCTGGAAGCGGTTCTCAAGCAGGCCAAAAAGCAGGGTTTCGACAGGGTGTTTTTCATGGGCGACGCCGTCGGCTACTACCCTGACGGTGAGGCGGTAATCCAGCGCCTGCGCGAGCTGGGGGCCATCGGGGTTATGGGTAATCACGACGCCTGGATGCTGACCCTGGACGTGATAGACGGCCAGGGTTACGTCTTCGACATCCTGCAGTGGCAGTCGCGCAACCTCAGCGCCGAAAGCCGCGCCTGGCTGGAAGCGCTGCCCTGGAGCGTTGCCGAGGATGGCTGGATGATAGTTCACGGCAGCCCCTGCGACCCCTACGTTTACGTCGACGAACTGGAGGTGGCGCGCGAGGCCTTCGCTTGCGGCGAGGCGCGCTGGATGTTCCACGGCCACACCCACCTGGCGGGGGCGTACACCGCGCTCGACGGCCCCAGCGGCCCATGGGTGCGCTACAAGCGGTTCAACAAAGCCAAGAACAGCCTCAGGCTGGGGCCCAAGGCTCGAGCCCTGGTGAACCCGGGCTCAGTAGGCCAGCCGCGCGACAAGGTGCCCCTGGCCTCTTTCGGCATCTGGCGAGAGGACAGTGAGGAAGTGCAGGTTTACAGGGTCAAATACGACATAAAGGCGGTCGAGAAGCGGGTGCGCGAGGTGGGTTTTCCCGCCCCGCTGTACCAGCGTCTCTACCAGGGGAGGTAGCCGGTGCTAGAGCTGCTTGGCCACGAGCGACAGCGAAAACTGCTGGCGGCGCGGCCGGCGCAGAGTTTGCTCTTCGTGGGGCCGCAGGGCGTAGGTCGCAAGGCGGTCGCCGAGTGGTTTGCGCGCGGTCTCAACTGCCAGCGCGGTTTCCCTCCCTGTGGCGAGTGTGAGTCTTGTCGGTTGCAAGACCACCCCGACTTCCGCCTAATCGAACCGATGCGCTTCACCAAGGCGGGACAACTGGCGCGGCGGCCGCAGATACGCCTCGAACAGATTGCGCCGCGCGCCGGGTCTGCCGAAATGAGCCTGATCGAATGGCTGCAAACCAGCCCTCGTTACCGCGCCAAGGTCGCGGTAATCGACTCGGCCCACCTGCTAGGAGAACAGGCCGGCAACGCCCTGCTCAAGTTGTTGGAAGAGCCTCCCAGCTACGCCTATATCGTCCTCATAGCGCCCAGCCGCGAAGCGCTGCTGCCAACGCTGGCCAGCCGCAGCATGACGCTCAACTTTGGGCCGCTTTCCCGACGGGAGCTGAGCACTCTCAGCAACGACGAGGTAGCCCTCGGGTACAGTGAAGGTGCGGTTGGCAGGTTGCGCCTGGCCCTTTCCGATCCGGCGGGGCTGCGCGAGGCCGAGGCCGCGGCGCGCGAATGGTTGTCCGCCCTGGCCAGCCCGGCGCAGCTGCTGCGCCTTACCGCGCGCCTGCGACAGCTGGCGCAGGGTAAGTTCGACCCCTGGACTTTTGTCCAGGCGGGCCTGACCGCCTGGCCCGCCGAGTACCGCAGCGCGGCCTACGCCGCCTTCATGCAGTTGCAAGACGACCTGAGCGCCTACGTTTCTCCCGAGCTGGCCTACACTCGCCTGGCGCTCGCGATGAGGAGGATTTATGCCGAAATGCGTGCGGGTTCGCCTGTTTCACGGTAGGGAGCCCAAACTATACCAGATGCGCTACCGCGACGAGCCTCCGGCAATCGGCCAGAAGGTGGTCGTCAGGACGCCCAGGGGCTTGGAGATGGCCGAGGTGCGCAGCGAGCCGAGAGACGTAAATAGGTCTTTTGGTGAGATAGTAAGACCTGCAGACGAGGCCGACATAGAGCGTTTCAACGTGCTGCGCGAAAAAGAGGTGAGCCTCAAATGGTGGCTGCGGGCGCGTCTGCGTCCCAGGATTGCCGGCCTCAAGATACTGGGTTGCAACTATACCCTCGACGGCGGCCACGTAGTCGTTTATTATTCCTCAGAAAAGCGGGTCAGCCTGGGGTCGCAGGTGCGCGAAATAGCCCGACACGCCGGCGCGCGCGTCGAGTTCGTGGCGCGGGGGCCGCGAGACCAGACCGCCTACCTGGGAACGCTGGGGGTCTGCGGCTTATCCAGTTGTTGCAGCAGCTGGATGCAGCAGTTCGCGCCGGCTACCATCCGCATGGCCCGCGACCAGCAGCTCCCGCTAAGCCCCGAGAAGATAAGCGGCCCCTGCGGCAGGCTCTTGTGCTGCTTGTCCTTCGAGCACGCCCATTACAAAGAGCTGTTGGCCGACATGCCCAAGAAAAACGCCAAGGTTTGCACCGATTCCGGAGTCTGCGGCAAGGTCATCAAGCTGAACCCCTTGGTCGGTATGGTAGACGTTTATACCGAAGGAGGCGGCGTAATCAGCGTGAAAAAAAGCGACCTTCGACCCAAGGAGCGCTAAGCGTGAGGCCGTTTCGGCTAGAGGGGAAGCCCGCGCGGCTGTCGCACTTCTATCCGGCTACGGTGCTGGTGGTGGGGGTCAGCAGCGCGGGGAGGATCAATTTCATGCCGGTAGTCTGGCACAGCGCGCTTTCCTTCGAACCGCCGCTCTTCGGCGTCTGGATAAGCCCCAAGCGCTTTACTCACGAGATGTTGCAGAGCGCGCCTTCTTTCAGCGTCTCCATGCACCCGCAGGAGCAGTGGCGGCAGATTCACGCCATTGGTACGACGAGCGGGCGGCGTGTCTGCAAGGTCAAAGAACTGGGGCTAAGCTTTCGGCGCGGCGGCGAGCTGGACGTCCCGATTCTGCAGGGGGCCTACGCCGCCTACGAGCTCGAAAAACAATCTCAGATCAAGACCGGAGACCACGATCTCTTCGTCGGCAGGCTGCGCGCTCTCTGGGAAGACGAAAGCGCCTTCGCGGGCGAGGCGCTCGACCCCAAAGCTGTCTCCCCCTTGCTTTATTTTGGTAAGTATCTCTACGGCCGTCCCTGCGCGCAAACTATGCGCCCGTCGGAGGTTTGACTTTGCAGGCGGTCCGTCTGCGGCGGCGCGTTTCCCGTCTGCGTCTGGGCAAGGGGCGCGTGGAGGCTCAGCTCCTCTTCGACGACGGCAGTTGCCTGCACTTCCGCCAGGATCGTCATACCAGCTGGGTGCAGCGCGGTAACAAGACCGGCGTCGCCCCCAAGGCCGAGGCCATCGCAGCTTTCCGCCTAGACGGGCGCGGCCTGGCGCTTTCCTTTCACGACGGCAGCAGGCTGTTCGTCTGGCGCTTGGCGTGGCTTACTCTTTCGCGCGCTGAGTAAAGCACAAGGCCGCCGCTTTAGCGGCGGCCTATTTCTCCCTGCCTTATTTTTCGTAGGGCTTGCCGATCGCCTTCGGTGGGCGCGAGGTGCCGACAAAGCCCGCCAAGACCAGCATGGTAATGATAAAGGGGAACGCCTCGATTATCGTCGGCGGCATGATGTCTCCGCCGCCGAGCTGGATCGCCAGCGCCTTGGCGAAGCCGAAGAGCAGAGTGGCTCCCAGCACGCCCAGCGGATGCCACTTGCCAAAAATCAGGGCCGCCAAGGCGATGAAACCCTGGCCGGCGGACATGTTGCGCACGAACTGGTTGAGGATGCCTATAGACAGGTAGGCGCCGGCCATGCCCGCCAACATTCCCGAGATGATAACCGCGGCGTAGCGGGTGCGGAAGACGTTGATGCCCATCGTGTCCGCCGCCTCGGGGTGCTCACCGACGCTGCGCAGGCGCAGACCCCAGGGGGTTTTGAACATGACGTACCAGGTGATCGGCACCAAAGCAAACGCCAGGTATACCAGCGGGCTGAACCCCAGCCACTCCGGCAGGCGGTTGGTTATTTCCTTCGAAGACGTGGTGTTGTTGTAGAGGTAGCGCAAAACCAGCGAGGGCAGGCCGGCGGCCAGCAGGTTGATGGCGGTGCCGCTGATTATCTGGTCCGCCTTGTACTTGATGGAAACGACCGCGTGGATCCAGCCGACGACCGCGCCGACGACCATCGCCAGCAGCACCGCCACCCAGGGAATCCACCAGACGTGGGCGTTGGGATTCTGCGCTACGTAGGGCGCCTCCAGCAGTTGCGCGCTGACGGCCGCCGTCAGCGCGCCAAAGATGATCATGCCTTCCAGGGCGATGTTGACCACGCCGCTGCGCTCGCTAAACATGCCGCCGAGGGCGGTAAAGAGCAGGACGGTAGTAGAACGCAGCGTAGTCTGCAGCAGCGGCACCAGGAATGCGGCGGAGAGCAAGGTGGCGAACGTCATCAGAGCACCCCCTGAACGCCTTCCTCGGCCTGTGCGGCCAAAATGGGATCGGTGAAGTAGCGCGGCAAGAAGCCGCCGGCGGCTATGAACAGCACGATCAACGCCTGCAACATCATCACCAGCTCGCGGCTAATGCCCAGCTGCAGGTCCAGTTGTAAACCCCCCGTAGAGAGGACGCCGAAGAGCAGCGCCGAGAGGAAAACGCCGATGGGGGTATTCTGACCCAGCAGGGCTACGGCGATGCCGTCGAAACCGACATTGGTAGGCAGAGATTGCTTGAGGCGGTACTCGTCTATTCCTCCGCCGAGGACGTAGTGAGTAGCGGCCAGGCCCGCCAGGGCGCCGGAGATGGCCATGGCCAGTATCGTTTTCTTGGCGATGCTTATCCCGCCGTACTCGGCGGCCTTGGGCGCTAAGCCCACCGCTCTCAACTCGTAACCGTCACGGGTGCGCCACATGTAGTAGTTGTAGAAGGCGACCGCGAATATCGCGATGATGAAGGCGCCGTTGAGGCGTACCGAAGCCAGCTTGGGGGAGACGTGCATGGGGATGCCCGGCAGGAATCCGCCGATGAAATAGCCTAGCAGCGCCGCCGCCAGCGCCGCCAGGAGCCTTTTACCCAGCTCCATCTTGCGAAAAAAGATATAGCCCGCCACCAAGAAGGCTAACGCCAGCGGTATGGCCCAGCTAAAAGCGCCGGTCCAGGCCCCGGAAGAGTCCTGGTGGAAGCCCAGGGTATTTATCAACAAGGGGATGCGGGCGGATTCGGCCACCTCGTAGCTGCGCCCCTCGTAGCCGGGAAACTTGAAGGGCATGTGCAGCGTCCACTTGCCGAAGAAGGTGTACTCGTTGGAGGCGATCATGAAGAGGAAGATGGAGGCGGCGATGTAGTTCATCATGATGGTGTTGATGACCTCGTGCGCGCCGAAGCGGGCCTTTAGCCACCCGGGTATCGCTCCCCAAAGAGCGCCCCCGGCGGCGGCTGCGATGACGCCGATCGGTAAAAATATGGCCCGCGCCAGACCCGGCGGCAGGCCGGCGAACCAGTGGGCGTTAGCCAGATGCACCCCGGCCAGCATCGCAAAAATAGCGCCGATGGTCAGCTGACCGGGGGCGCCGATGTTGAAAAGCCCCGCCTGGAAGCCGAAGGCCACGGCCAGACCGGTGAATATCAGCGGCGTGGCTATTAGCAGGCTTTGGAACCAACCCGAAGCGGTGAGCAGCGGTCCGAAAAGAAGCTGGAAGGTGTAGGTCACCTGGTCGAGCTTGGCGGCGTAATAGGCCAGCGCTCCGCTGCCCTGGGGCAGGTGGGTTTCTTTTAGAATCCAGACCACCACCGCTCCCGCCACCATCGCCAGCAGCATGCTGACCGCGGGGACGATTACACCGCGCCAGCGCACCAGCAGGGCTCGCCCGCCGGGCAGCTGCATCCGCCCTATACCTATCAGGAAAAGGCTGTACAAAAAGCTGACGTAAGCCCCCAGGGAAAGGCTATAGCGCTTGAGGGGCGGCCTGCGCGCCCCCGCCGCCAAAGCGGCGTCGTTGACGCTCCAGACGGAGTGGTAAAAGAGAAACGCCTCCAGGGCGAAGACCGCTATACCCGCCAAGCCGAGAACGTACAGCAGGCGGGCGCGCGACTTTGCCTCGGGCAAAAAGGCCGCCACCACCACCAGCAGCGCCAATGCAACCCAAAAGATGGTGAAATAACCCAGCCAGCTGACGTCTGGCATGGCTTTTGCGCGGCCGTATAGGTCCACGACGCCCCACAGGGTGATGAGTATCCCCTTTCCCCCGAAGGCGCGCATGGCTATGGCCCATGGGCTGATGGCGAGCAGGAGCAAGAAGACGACTGAAGTGAGGGCTAACCAGATGCGATTCACGTGCTAATTCTAACGCATAGCCGTATTTCCGGCCGCAGCGCCGCCGGACAGATCGAAGCGCGCCAGGGTTTGTTCGCCGATTACGAATGGGTAGGAGAGACGTTCCTCGCCGTAGATAATGTAGTACTGGCTACCGCCTCCCGCCGCCAAAGCTAGTCCGTAATCGGAGTATACGCCGCCAAATTGAATAATCCTTTCGAGCAGTCCGTCTTCGCTGAGTATAGCCAGGAAGGCGTCGGAGTATTGCACCTCGCCGCCGAAACCGAATGCCGCGCTCAGGCACCGCGGGTTGCGGAAACCAGGGAACTGCCCAAAGGTAGAGCCCAACAGGGCTAGTGAGCCTTCGGGAGTAATGGCCAGTTGGGCGAGATAGTCGTCGCTGGCGGTTCCCACCCGCGACTCCCAGGCGGGGGATCCGTCGGCGTGCAGGCTCAAGACCGCCAGGTCTGGTCGATCCGCCTGGTTTTTCTTGACATAGGCCAGGTAAACGCTGTTTTCGTTGGAGACAGTGCTGACTGAGTTGTAATCGCCGCAATCCCATTCCCGCGTCCAGACGAAGCCGCCCTCGCTATCCAGGCGGGCCAGGAAGGCGCGCGGCGGGCCGATAGTTCTACTACCGTCCAGCAGCGACCCCTGAGTGGCGCCGGCAACGTATACGCCGCCGGGGGCGGGCGCCAGCGCCAGCGCCTTGTCGCCTAGCATGGTGCCGAACTGGCGCAGCCACAGGCGATGGCCGCTGGGGTCGTACCTTGCCACGAAGGCGTCGCGCCCTCCGGATCTGCTGGCGCCTGGTAGTTCGTGTAGGGTGTAACCGGCTAGGTAGACGCCGCTGGGGGTGAGAGAGATCGCCGTTGGGACATCCTTGGCGGAAGAGCCGAACTGGTCGAGCCAGATTTTTTCGCCGCCGGCGTTGTAGCGCGCGATGAAGACGTCTTCCTCTCCCGCGGCCGGCCCTGAAAGTGAGGTTCTGGTAACACCGCTGATAAAGACGTCATCCGCCGCGGCCGCGGCGGCGAGGACGCAGCTTTCGTCGCCGTCAAAGATTTTGACGCGGTGCTCTTCTTCCAGGTCGGAGTCGTAGAAGTACAGGGTGCCGCAGTCGTTGGCGATCAAACGCGGCCCGCTAGCGGCGAGAGCGAAGCCTGCGACGGAGGCCTGGGCCGCCATCTCTGGCGGCGGCGGCTGGGCGCTGAGGTCGGCGCAGAGAGGTTCGCAGCCGCTCGCGAGCAGGGCCAGCAGCAACCCTAGAATGTAGAGAGCATTCCTCATTGGACCTCCTTGCGATACATTTATACCATAGGGTTTTTGGCGTATTCGGGTCAGAGGGTTAAGATTGGCGCGTGAACGAGACGGAGGCCAAGGCTCGCGCCGTACGAGAGATGTTTGGTGAGATAGCGCCGCGCTACGACCTGCTCAACCGCCTGCTCTCCGGCGGGGTGGACCAGCGCTGGCGGCGGCTGGCGGTGCGCGAGGCCCTGGCCAAGCACCCTTACCGCGTCCTCGACGTGGCTACCGGCACGGGTGACGTAGCGCTAATGCTGAAACGTGGTTGCCCGCAGGCCGAGGTAACGGCCGGCGATTTTACCCCGCGGATGCTCGAGCTGGCTCGCGCAAAAGCGCAGAAGGCCGGTCTAAAGATTAATTTTGTCGAGGCGGACGCCCTGGCCCTGCCGTTTGCCGACGGCAGCTTCGAGGCGCTGACGGTGGCCTTCGGCTTTCGCAACTTCGCCGACTACCAGCGGGGCCTGGCGGAGTTTTATCGCGTTCTGACGCCGGGCGGGCGGGCGGTGATTTTGGAGTTTCCGCCGCCGCGCGATAACCTTCTGGGGCGTCTTTACAGGCTCTATTTCAACGGCGTTCTGCCCTGGATCGGCGGTGTGATATCGGGTAAGCCCGAGGCCTACCGCTACCTGCCAAACTCGGTCGAGAACTTTCCCCAGCCGGAAGAACTGGCGCAGATGATGACGGAAACTGGTTTTTTGGTGCGGTACCGCCTGCTGACCGCCGGCATCGCCGCCATTCATGTGGGGGACAAGCGGTGAGCGGGGCGCTGGAGTTTGGCGGCCAGCGCTCGCTGCTGGAGGCGCTGGAACTGGGGTTCAGCAGCGCCGAGCTGGAAGAAAAACACGGCTTGCTGACCGCCTTTTTGCGCGAGCGCGCCCGCGGCCTGCGCTACGGCAATCAGGTGGTGGAGCTGCTGCACGACCAGGAGGGGGTTTTTGTCTTCTTCCCGGCCTTTCCCAGCCTGGCTTTCGCCTGGTTGGGGGAGGCGGCCGGTGAGTTTTTGAGCCGCGGCGAGGCGCAAATATGGTTGTGGGAAGCGCTCGAGCGCGCCCGCTTGGCCGACGGCGACCTGGCAGTTTTTTACGCTCACGGCTTCGCCGAGGACGACGAGAAGATATTCATGAACTACGCCTACGAGGGCGAGCGCTACCAGCGGGGCGTCGCCAGCAGCAGGCTACCGCTGTTTATGTGGCTGGCCGCGCCCGCGGAAAACCTGCTGCTCTTGCACGACGCGGAGGCGGGGTTCCTGGGTTTTAGGCTGCGGCGCGGCGCGCCGGTGCTGGGCGGCCTGCGGTGCTGAGCGAGTTTGACGTGCTGGTGCTGGGCGCCGGGCCGAGTGGTAGCGAAGCCGCCTGGGCTCTGGCGCGGCGCGGCTTTTCGGTGGGGCTGCTGAGCGACAGCCTGGACAGCGTGTACCGCCTGGAAGAAGCGGCGCAAGAGCCGCCTGCGGGCGGCCTGATGGCGGCGGCCTGGAGCCCCGACCCCTGGACCCTGCAGCGGCGGGCCAAGTACCTCTTGGAGGCCGAGCCGAGGCTGCATCTTTTTCAGTCTTCGGCGGCCGCTCTGCTGACGGAGGGCGAGCGGGTTAGGGGCGTGCGCACCTGGGAGGGGCTCGAGTACCTTGCTGGGGCGGTGGTTTTGGCGGTGGGGAGTTTTTTGGGAGCCCGCCTGCAAAGCGGCGATCTGCAGGAGAGCGCCGGCCGCTGGGGTGAGGCGGCCTACCCCGACCTCTACCGAGACTTGCGGGAGCGGGGCTTTGAGTTCGCGCCCGCCTTCTACGAGGTCCCCGCGCGCGACGGGGCGCCTCGATACCGCGTAGACTTTATGCGCTTCAGCGCCGGCGAGTGGGACCCGGAAAGCTTTGCCCTGCGCCGTTACCAGGGACTCTTTGCGGTGGGGCGGGTGACAATGGGCGGGCTCGAGCCGAGTCAGCGGGCGCGGGCAGGGATGCGTCTGGGCGGCGAGTTGCAACCCGTCTGACCTGATTGTCTAGCCGGTACATCTCAAATTGCAAATATGAGTCTATGGGAGAAAGGCGCGGAGCTGTTCTTGGCGGCGTTCTTGGCCTTATAGTTGGCCGCTTGCTCAGAGACGCAGCACGTCCCTGAACGAATTCCACCGCTGCAAACTTACAGTTTTAGCGGTAGCGGCAGGGGCGCTTTGCGGGTGGGGAAGACGCTGATGGCG
>JALSMT010000049.1 GCA_026987375.1 Thermaceae bacterium
CGCAGGGCGCCTTAGGCCCGCGGCGCTTTTGCGGTAAACTGCTTTGGAGAATGATGGAGCCGCCGCTTACCGTAGTTGGTATCAGTCACAAAACCGCACCGATAGGCATCCGCGAGTGCGTGGCGGTTTCGGGCGAAAGGTTAAAAAGGCTGCTCGCGGGGTTGCGCAGCGAGGCCGACGAGGCGGTAATAGTTTCTACCTGTAACCGCAGCGAGGTTTATCTGGCGGGAGCCCGTCGTGATCCCCGCAGCGTCTACCGCGATCACCTTGGCAATTATCTCCGTTACGCCTATAGTAATAGCGGCGTGGCCGCGCTGGAACACCTTTTCAGGGTATCGGCCGGCTTAGATAGCCTGGTGATGGGGGAGGCGCAGATACTGGGGCAGGTGCGTCAGGGTCTCTTTGCGGCGCGCGAGGCCGGCGTAACCGGCCCGATTACCGAGAAGGCCTTTCAAACGGCGATAGCCGCAGGTAAGCGTTCGCGCAGCGAGACCGCCGTGGGCCGAGGCGCGGTGAGCGTCGCCTACGCCGCGGTAGACCTGGCGCGCTCCGTTTTTGGAGAACTCGAAGGTTTGCGGGCGCTGGTGCTGGGCGCGGGCGAGATGGCGGAAAAAGTATTACAGCACTTAGTTCATTACGGTGCGGCGGAGGTCTGGGTTCTCAACCGGACGCTGGCGAACGCCGAAAAGCTGGCGAGCCGCTTCGGCGGCCGCGCTTACGGGATGGAGAGCGTGGCCGAGGCTCTGGAAAACTCAGACATAGTAGTGGCGTCGGCCAGCGCACCGCAGTACATTGTGCGTTTGCAAAGGGTGCGCGAGGTCCTCAAGAAGCGCGACAAGCCGTTGTTCTTGATAGACATAGCCGTGCCGCGCAACGTCGACCCGCGCGTCGCCAAGCTGCCGGGCGCGTATCTTTACAACATAGACGACTTAGAGGGCGTGGTGGCGCACAACCGCGCCGCGCGCGCAGGCGAGCTGCCGCGAGTCGAGGCGATTATCAAAGCCGAGATCGCCGCCTGGATGGAGTGGTATGCCGGGCACTTGGCGGCGGACAGGATCCGCCTGCTGCGGAGCTGGGTAGAGAGCACGGTACGCAAAGGGGTAGAGGAGAGTTTCGCCGCCTGCGCTTCGCGCGAAGAGGAGAGTCTGGCTAAGCAGAAGATGGTGCGTAGGATGACGGGGAAAGCAGCGCACAAACTGATAAAACTGGCCAAAGACCCAGAGCTGGGCCCGGCGCTGGAGCGCCTTTTACGGGAGCAATGATGGCGCTTCTTTGGGCCGTTTTGGGCGCTATAGTCTTGCTGCTGGCGCTGGTCTGGGACGAGAGGCGCGCCGGTTGGTCGCTACCCTTCTTTTTGCTGGCGGCCGTTTGGCAGGCGTTGTCTGGCGGGCAGTTTTTGGGTTCGCCCTTTGAGGTTGCTATGCTGCTGGCCATCGGTTTGGTAGGCATAGCCCGCGGCTACGCCGCGCGGCCGCGCTGGCGTAACTGGGTGCGTTACGTATACGCCACCGCGCTCTTTATGGCGCTGCTGTCGCTGCGCTACCACGGCGCCAGCAGCGGCTCCTTGCCCTGGTCGCTGGTCGTTTTTCACGCCGGAGTGCTGCTGCTTTCTTACCTGAGCTTGACGGTGGCTTTTTTGGCTGCCGAGTCCAAGTGGGCGCAGGACCGACGCCTCAAAAAGGCCCCCTGGAAAGCGCTGGATTCGGTGCCGCTGGTAACGCTAAGCCGCCTGGAAGACCCTTATTTGCGGGTCGGCTACGCTCTTTATACGCTGGGTCTGCTGAGCGGACTGGCCTGGGCCTGGCGTCTCTGGGGAAGCCCGCTCTCGTGGGACGTAAAAGAGGTGGCGGCCCTGCTCAGTTGGTTGTTGTTTACCCTGGTTTTGCTGGATCGCGGCAGGGGAGGCTCCAGCGGGGCCAGGATTGCGCTGTGGCGCGCGGCCTACCTGACGATGGTCTTCGCCTTCTTCATCGCGCCTTTCTGGGGCGGACGTCACCCAGTTTAGGAAATGTAAATGTATACTTGACATATAGTCAAACATAGGTTTATACTCTCGACATAGGAGGCCGAGATGGCAGCATTAGAGCCGCGGACACGGGAGAGCCTGCCGGCGCCGCAGAAACGATTAAGGGCGGTAGGCTTCTGGCTGTCCGCCGCTTTTTAGATCCGGTCTGCTTGGCGATGAGGGAGGTTAAGAAATGGACGAGTACGAGCGCATTGCCAATTTATTGGAGTCGGGCAAGATAAGCCTGGCCGAGGCCGAAACGCTGATAGGGGCGTTAGACGAAGGTCCGCATTCGGAGGAGACGGCTCAGTACGCGGCGCCGGGCGGGCTGCGCGTCAGGCTGCGCCGCGCCGACGTGGAAATCGTCTGCGCTGAGGACGCTTCCGAACCGCAGCTCGACGAGGGCAGCAGTAAAGAGTTGAAATTGAGCCGCGGCGAAGAAGGCTGGTTGCTGCGGGATAGCCACGAGAGCTCGGGTCTGGCGGCTTTACTGCAGATCTTGAAGAGCGCGCCTCGGCGGAAGGCGCTACTGCGCGTACCTAAAGGCACGGACGTGCGCATTGAGTTGGGGCAGGGCAAGCTAACGACGCGCGGGCTCCTGGGGACCTTGCGCGCCGAGCTGGGCCAAGGCGAGGCGCGCTTGCAATCGTTGGCTGAGGTTTACTTAGAGTTGGGACAAGGTAGCGTAGAGGTTGCTGAGAGTGAGGCGGCGCGTATCGAGGTGGGACAGGGTTCCGTGCGCGCCAGGCTGCGCATCAAAAACGGGCGGCATCGCGTAGAAAGCGGTATGGGTGCTATCAGCGTAGAGGTTTTGCCGCATAGCGACGTGCGTATTGACGCTCATAGCGGTATGGGCAAGGTCAGGGTTTTGGGCGCAAGTTCCACCGGGGCTGAAACAAGCCCTGCAGGGCTGCGCGTAGGAGAGGGAAAAGGACTGCTCACTCTGGAATCCGGTATGGGAGATATAGAGGTGAAACTGACATGAACGAAGAGCGCAAACGCATATTGCAGATGCTGGCTGACGGCCAGATCAACGCCGCCGAGGCAGAGGCTTTGCTCGACGCCCTCGACGGCGACGGACGCGACTCGGCTACGCAACTGACTAAACCCAAGGGCTCGCCGCGGCTGCTGCGGATACGCGTCTCCGATAATGAAGGCAGCAAGGTCAGGCTCAACCTGCCGGTCGCGCTGGCGCGCTTCGCCTTCAAGTTCATCCCCGAGGAGCAGCGGCGGCAGATAGCCGAGGCGGGGTTCGACCTGGACGAGCTGCTCGCGTCGCTGAGCAGCGAGGTGCCCGAAGGCAAACTGGTGGAGGTCGAAGGCCCCGCCGGCGAGAACGTTTTGATAGAGGTGGTATGAGCAACCTGCCAGGCCGCCTGCGCCGCCGCCAGCCACGCTGGCTGCACCTGCGGGTGCGCTCGCGGAGCAGGCCGGTACTAAGGCTGATACTGCCGCTCGAGCCCTTCGAAACGCCGCTGGCGTTCTTGCTGGCGCTGGCGCGCTGGTGGAGCACGCGGCGTCTGGGACGCAGCGGCGGTTGGCGCGCACTCTTTGAGCCCCTGCGCCTGGGAATCGACGGGCTGCAACCCGACGAGCCGCTTTTGGAAATAGACTCTCACGATAGCTTCGTCTCGATTCACATAGGAGGTTTGCTATGAAACCGCTCATGCCCCACGAATGTCCGGTGTGCCATTCCCGTCTCGACGTCACCGCCCTTTCCTGCCCCGGCTGCCATACCCGCATCGAGGGTCGCTTTCAGATAAACGAATTCGCCGCGCTGCCCTCCCAGCAGCTCGAGATTCTGCGCCTTTTCGTCAAGACCCGCGGCAACCTCAAAGAGATGGAGCGTATTTTAGGGGTGAGCTACCCCACGGTGCGGGCTCGTTTTGAAACGTTGCTGCGCAGCCTCGGTTATGAGGGGGAAGCGGAGGCGGGCGCTCTCGAAGAGCGCACCCGCGTGCTGGCGCAGCTGGAAAAGGGAGAGATCAGCGCGGATGAGGCCGCGGAGCTGTTGCGCGCCTTAAAGAAACGCTGAAGGTGGTGCCGCGGCCCACCTCCGACTCCACCCAGACGTCGCCCCCCAGGGCTTCTACGATTGCCTTTACTATCGCCAGGCCCAGCCCCGAGCCGCCTGCGGCGCGGTCGCGGGCTTTGTCCACGCGGTAGAAACGGTCGAAGAGGTGGGGCAGGTGCTCGGCGGGAATGCCGGGGCCGTCGTCGCTGACCTGCACCACCACGCGGTCGCCGGGCAGGCGGACCTTGAGGGCTATCCGTTTCGAGCCGGCTTTTATGGCGTTGGAGATGAGGTTGGCGAATACCTGGTGCAGGCGTTCGTCGTCGCCCTCCACCCAGACCTCTTCTTCGGGAGCTTCTAAGGCTATCTCTCCGTCGAAGGTGCGACGGTACTCGGCGGCCACCTCGTTTAGCAGCTCCAAAAGTTCTATTGGCCGTATATCGAAGCGCCAGCCGCCCTCGCTGCCGGCCAGGTCCAGCAGGTCGGAAACCAGTTTGGTCATGCGCGCCCCCTCGCGGTGAATGGTCTCCAGGCTCTCGCGCTGGGTCTCGGTCACCGGCGTGCGCCGCAGCAGGTAGCCGACGTGGCCGAGTATGGCGGTGATGGGCGTGCGCAGCTCGTGAGAGGCGTCGGCCAGAAAGCGCCTTTGCGTCTGGAAGGCGTGTTCCAGCCTCTCGAGCATGCGGTTGAGCGCCCGCGCCAGCGCCGCCACCTCGTCGTTGGTATCGGGTTCGGGCAGGCGCGTCAGGCCGCGAATGCTAACCTCTTCGGCTTTCTGGGCGATGGCTTCCAGTGGTTCCAGAGTGCGTCCCACCAGTACGTAGGTCAGCACCCCCACCAGCGTCAGCACCAGTATCGAGGCCAGTAAGAACACCCGTGAGAGCTCGGTCAGGGTCATTTCCACCGGTTTGAGCGGTTTGGCCACCAAGACGGCGATCCAGGTATTGCGTAGATTCAAAGGCGCGTTTTCGCCGCGTACCAGCACGCCGTGCACCAGCAGGCGCATGGGCGCGCCATCGGCCTGCGGCAGCTGCGTTGTGGCCCATACCTCGCCCTTTTGCAGGAGCGATAGGTAGTCTCCCGGAGTCAGCAGGATGCGCTGCCCTCCCAGGGCGCGGCTGGGCAGAGGGATTACCTCAAAGTTGTTGATGAAGGAGTCGGGGCTTGGTTTGTCGGGCACCAGGATGTCTATCTCCCCGTAGACCGACGGCGGCAAGACCTTGTCCAAGACATTGGCGTTGCTGCCGTTTTGGAAGGGGATTTGGCTCTGGCTGACTACCTGCGTAACGGCGTCGCGCAGCTCGCTGCGCAGGGTCTGGTAGAGGTAGCGCTGCAAGAGACCGTAGACGCTGGCGCCGATGACCAGGAGGGACAGCGACAAGATTAGCAGCGTCAGCAGGGTGATGCGGGTGCGCAGGTTCACTTAGCGACTGTCCCTCCCCGAGGGTTGTGCGGCTCGGCTGCTCAGTCTTCGCGCAAAACGTAGCCGACGCCGCGAACGGTGTGGATGAGGCGGCGTTCGCCGTCCGATTCCAGTTTTTTGCGCAAGTAGCCGATGTAGACGTCCACCACGTTCGAGCCTCCCTGGTAGCCGGGCCAGACCTTTTCTTCGATCTCGAAGCGGCTGAAAACCTTGCCGGGGCTGCGGGCCAGCAGCTCGAGCAGCTCGAACTCCTTGTTGGAGAGTTCGATGCGGCGGCCGCCGCGGAAGACCTCGCGCCCCTCCAAGTTGATTATCAGGTCAGCGACGCGGATCTCGCCAGTGATCGCCGGAGTTACGCGCCGCAGGTGCGCCCGCACCCGCGCCAGCAACTCTTCTATCGAGAAGGGCTTTACCAGGTAGTCGTCGGCGCCGGCGTCCAGCCCCTCGACCTTGTCGGTGACGGTGTCCTTGGCGGTGAGGATGAGAATGGGGATGTTAGAGGTCTTGCGAATGCGGCGGGCCACTTCGAGACCGTCCATCACGGGCAGCATCAGGTCGAGAATGACCAGGTTGGGGTTCGTCTCGCGGAACTTGGAAAGGCCGGTTATGCCGTCATAAGTAACCTCGGTACGGTAGCCTTCCGCTTGCAGTTCCAGCTCGATGAAGCGGGCGATGTCCTTTTCGTCTTCTATAATCAGGATGAGCGGTCCGTCTCTGTGTTCGCTCTGGGTTTCGAAATCGTGTTCCATCATGGTTTCGTTATAGCCTCCTTTCTCATGAGAAAGTGGCGTATATGCTAAGAATACACTCATATATTAGAGCAGTCAAGCGGGGCAGCCCTGCCCAGTTCAAACGTTGCGCATCAGTAAAAGCCAGACGGCGGCGTACATCGTAGCGCTTCCGCCCAAGACGAATAGGTGCCATAGCTCATGAAAGCCTATGAACCGCAGATTGGGTTTTTTCAGGCCGTATACGAGAGCGCCCAGAGAGTAAAAAGCGCCGCTGGCCACCATCCAAGCGAAGGCGGAGGCGGGCATTTGCAGCCGCGGCACCAGGAATACCGCCAGCCAGCCAAAACCTAGGTAGGAGAGGGTGTAGAGCCAGCGCGGCGCGCTCATTTTCCATACCTTGAGGGAGATGCCCAGCAGCGCCAGGCCCCATACCAGGCCCAGCCAGCTCCAGCGCGCCGCGCCGGAGAGCATGGTCAGCAGCACCGGCGTATAAGAACCGGCGATGAAGAGGAAGATGGCGGCGTGATCGAGCCGCCGCAGCCAGGCTAGGCCGCGCTTGCCCAGGCGCAGAGCGTGGTAGCTGGCGCTGGCGGCGTACATCATGAACATGGTCGCGCCAAACACCGCGGCCGCCGCGACCAGCTTGGGGTTGGGCCAGACGCGGTAGAGCAGCAGAGCCGTACCGGCTAGGGCCAGCACGGCGCCGGCGGCGTGGGTGTAGGTATTGACGGGTTCGCGCGGGGTCATCTAACCGCAGTCTAGGCGCCGCCTTGCTGAGCGTGGTGAGGCTTGGCGGCGAAAACCCAGAAGCGGTCGGAGAGCGCGTGCGGTTCTTTGGCCTGCGGGTAGGTAAGGCAAAAAACGTTTATGAAGCCGCTCTTTAACAGCATCTGTCGTACTTCTTGGGGCTGGTAGCCGCGCTCTATGTGCACCTCCACCTCGTCCTCTACCCAGGCTTCCAGCCTTCCCAGGCGAGAGCTCGGATCGTAGCCGTAGACCAGGCGGACGCCGTCTTCCTCCCAGCTGTCTTCGCGCCACAGCTCTTTCAGGCCTTGGGGGGTATTCAGGTCTGCGGCCAGCCAACCGCCGCGGTTTAGGCTCCGCCAGACGTTTGTAAAGACGCGCTCCAGGTCGGAGGCGGCGGTCAGGTTGTTGAGGCTGTCGAAAGCGGAATAGACGAGGTCGAATTTGCCTGGCAGTTCGAAATCGCGAAAGTCCGCCTGCAGCAGTTCCACCGAGGGCAGTTTCTGCCGCGCCCGCGCCAGCATGGCCGCCGAGGAGTCTATACCTGCGGCTGTCAAGCCACGTCGCAAAAAGGGAATAAGGGCGTTGCCGGTGCCGACGCCCAGCTCGAGAATGCTGCGCGGGGCGAAGCCGAAACCGCCTAAAACCGCCAAAACGAACTCCGCCCAGCCGTCGTAAGGCACCTCCGCCATCAGCCGGTCATAGACGCGGCTGAGTATCGAGAAGGGAGGGTGCGTTCTCATGGCGACAGTCTACGGCGGTATAGTGAGAGTAAGAGCACGGTCTTTGGGAAAGGGGAAATTATGAAACGCTTCAAGACGCGAGCGGTGCACGTCGGTTCTCATCCCGACCCCGTAACGGGCGCCCACGTGACGCCGGTCTACCGCACCTCCACCTTCGCCTACGGTTCATTCGAGCGCGGCGCGCGAATGTTCGCGGGCGAGGAGCCCGGCTACGTTTACTCCCGCATCGGCAATCCTACGGTGCGGGTATTTGAGGAAAAGGTGGCCAGCCTGGAGGGCGCCGAAGACGCGGTAGCCTTCGCTAGCGGCATGGCGGCGATCTCGGCCGTCGCCTTCACATTTCTCAGGCCGGGTGACGAGCTGGTATTTCTGGGACCTCTTTACGGGGGCACCGAGGGCTTCTTTTTCGACGTTCTGAGCCGGTTCGGCATCAGCGTCAGGGACGCCAGCGGCAGACCCGCGGAGGAATGGCTGAGCGACAAGACGCGCATGATCTACGTAGAAACGCCCACCAATCCCACGCTGCGCCTCAACGACTTGGAGCTGGTGGGAAAGGTGGGCGGGCGCGCCGGTGTGCTGACCGTCGCCGACAACACCTTCGCCACCCCCTACCTGACGCGGCCCCTCGAGCACGGCCTGGACATCGTGCTGCACTCGGCCACCAAGTACCTGGGCGGCCACGGCGACGCCCTGGGCGGCGTGGCCGCCGGCAAGGCCGAAGCCATGGCGGAGTTGCGCTCCCACGGATTGCGCCACGTCGGCGGGTCCCTGGGCGCCGAAGACGCATTTTTACTGATGCGCGGCGTCAAGACTCTGCCGCTGCGTATGGAGGCCCATTGCGACGGCGCAGAGCAGTTGGCGCGCTTTTTAGAGGGGCAAGAGCTGGTGGAGAAGGTGTACTACCCAGGACTGCCGTCGCACCCCGACCACGAGCTGGCCCTCAGGCAGATGGACCGCTTTGGCGGTATGGTGGCGCTCGAGCTGCACGGCGGAGAGGCGGCGGCTCGGGTTTTCTTGGACAGCCTGACGCTCTTCGCTCAGGCGGTTTCCCTGGGAGACGTCGAGTCTTTGGCCACGCACCCCGCCAGCACCACTCACGAACTGCTGCCGCAAGAGGTACTCGAGCGCCAGGGCGTAACCCCTGGGCTAGTGCGTCTTTCAGTGGGCATAGAAGACCCGCGCGACCTCATCGAAGACCTGCAGCAGGCGCTCGAGAAGGTAAAGAGACGGCTGGCGATGTAGCCGCTCCTTGCGGAAGGCCCTAATACGAAACGAGCGGGCGCGCCCGCTCGTTTCTCTGCTGAGATTCTGCTCTAGGCCTTCTTGTAGCGCAGGTACCAGCGCTTGAACTCAACGTAATCGCTCTCTTTGCCTTCGTCGGCCTTGACGTCATCGATGGTGGCCGGCGGGGGCACGATGGCCTGCTCGCCCGGCCGCCAGTTGGCCGGGGTGGCCAGGCCGGTCTTGTCGGTAAACTGCAGGGCGTCCACCAGGCGCAGCACCTCGTCGATGTTGCGGCCGTTGCTGAGAGGGTAATAGAGCATCGCCCGCATGATGCCCTTGTCGTCTATGACGAAGACGGTGCGCACCGCGGCGGTGTCGGCGGCGGCTGGGTGGACCATGCCGTAGAGGCTGGAGACCTTCATGTCCAGGTCGGCGATCACCGGGAAGTCGATACTGGTCCCGCTCATCTCTTCCAGGTCCTTGATCCAGGCCAGGTGGCTGTAGATGCTATCGATGGAAAGCCCCACCAGCTGCACGTTGCGCTCCGCGAACTCGCCCGCCTTGCGGGCGAAGGCCATGAACTCGGTGCTGCAGACAGGGGTGAAGTCGGCGGGGTGGCTGAATAAGACTACCCACTTACCCTTCAGGTCGGAGAGCTTGAGGGTTCCTTTGGTGGTCTTGGCTTCAAAGTTGGGGGCTGGTTCGTTGAGTCGGGGAAGGGAAACTACTTTTTCGTTTTGCTCCATGGTCGTACCTCCACAAATAACTATAAGCTAAGGGATACTTTAATGCAAGTCATTACTATTAGAAATAGTCCTCTGGGCGCGCGGCGCTTAGAATGTCAGTCATGAACTGGTTGCAAGACGCCGGCGACGGCCAGGCTCTGGCGAAAATGCTGGAGGCGGCGGTGGGCGCGGCGCGCCGCCGCCAGCGCGTTTGCTGGCTGTCGCTGCCTTCGGCGCGCAACTACGTTTTACGCAGGCTGGCCGCGGCGGGAGCGCTGCTGGGAGCCGAGGCGCTGCACTTTCAACAGTTACACATGCGCATTCTGGCCCAGGTAGGCGTAAGAGCCGAGTTCGTCTCCTCGGGGATGCGGGTCGCCAGGGTGGGAGAGGCGCTGCGCGACGTCTTGGGCGGCGCGCCGCTGCCGGGCGAGGCGCGGCTTTTTGCGCGCGCCATAGCCGAGTTGAAGCGCTTCGAGGTGACGCCGCAGGCCCTGCCCGTGGTGGACGACGAGGCGGAGCGCTTGCGGCGGGTGTACGACCGTTACGAGCGGCTCAAAGGCGAGAGGCTAGACCCCGATGACGCCGCACGGCTGGCGGCTGACATGGTGGCGGCGGGGCGCTGGCGGGCGCAGGCGGACGTGGTTTTTGCGGCGGGCTTTTGGGAGCTTTCGCCGCTGGCTATTTCCCTGCTCAGCGCCATGGAAAAAACGGGTCTGGAGGTCTGGGCCTCTTTGCCCGAGCCGCCGCTGGAGGCTTCCTCGGCCGCGCCTCGCGAGGTCGTACCGCGGGTGGGGCGGGCCAGCAACCCGGTTCACGAGGTGCGCTGGGTGCTGGCGGAGATCAAGAGGGGCGTCTTGCAGGGGCGGTTCGAGCCGTTGCAAACGGCGCTGGTGGTTCCGACCGAGAGGCTGGAGGCCGTCAAGATGCTGGCGCGCGAGTACGAGCTCTACCTGATGGACGAGACCTACCGGCGACCCAGCGAAGACGAAGCCGGCAAGCTGCTGGTGGACCTCTTGCGTTTTCCCGACCACCCTACGCCCGAGGGGCTTTTCCTTTTCAAGGAGCTGGCGCCTTTGGGGCGCGCCGCCTTGGCGCGCGGCCTGGCGGGGCTGGACGCCATCGAGAAGCTGGCCGAGATGCTAGACGCGCAAGAGGGCGGCGCCTATGCGCAAGAGCTGGCGGCGACCTTGCGTCGTCTGGACCCGCTGGCGAACCTCAACGACCAGGAAGACGCGCCCAAGAGACTGTTGGCCTGGGCGGAAGAGTTGTTGCGCTCGCGCCCCGCGCTCAACGACAGCCCCTGGCGCGACGTTTTTTTGTTGCGGGCGCGAGAAGCGCTCGAGGCTGGCGGCCCCGCAGGTTTTCGCCAGTGGTGGGCGGGGCTCTTGGAAAGGGTGCGCTCGCGCAGGCGCAGTCAGGGAGGAGTGGCCCTCTTGAGCCCGCGCGAGATAAGCGGGCGCCACTACGAGCACGCCTTCGTCATAGGCGCCAGCGAGGGCGTCTATACCTTGGCGGACCGCGAGGATTACTTTGTTCCCGAAGACGAGCGTTACTCCTGGAAAGAGGTCTTTGAGAGGGTATACGGCGAGCGCGGACTGCTGCCGCGGCGTCTGCGCGGGCGTGACGTCATGCTCTGGCGCAGCCTGCGCGGCATAGCCGACGAGGTGGTCATAACCTATCCCGAGGCTGACGCCGGCCAGCCGCTCAAGCCGGAGCGCGACTTGGTGCAGGGAGGAGAGACCTTCACCCTGGGGCCGGTAGAGCTATTGAGCCGCGCTCTCAGCAGCGAGGGAGAGGGGTATCGTTCGCCGCCGAGCGACGAGACGCCGCTGCCGCCGCCGCGCGGCCTGAGCGACGTCTGGCGTTACAGCAACAGTTTTGGCAGGTGTGGTTTCCGCAGTTGGTTACAGGCGCAGCGCGACCTCAAGCCCGCTGAAGAGACCGAGGAAGGCGGCTGGTACTACTGGTTCAGGAAACTGCGAGACGCCAAAGCGAGCGGTATGGAGCCCGACAGCGAGGCGCTGGCGCGCCTGGGCATGAGCCGCGCCGTTTGGGAAAATCTCAATTTTTTCCCGCAGGCGAAGCTTGCGGGGCTGGACGTTCCGGTTTCGGTTCACGCCGGAGCGCGTCAGGGGCGTACGGCGCGCATATACCGTTTCGGCGACGCCGCCCTCGACGTCAAAGAGGTTAGAAAGAAGATTAGAGAGGGTTGGGGGGAGTTGCTGATGGCGCGGTACTTCCTGGAGCGTTCCTATGCCGTGGAGCTTTATTACTGGCCGCTGGGGGGGCCGCCTCTTCTGGCCTACTCGCTGGATCCGCAGAAAGACCGTCCCGAGTGGCGAGAGGCCTTCGAGAAGATGACGAAGAAGGCTTTTGAGAAGGCGCGCGAGGCTCTACGAGACTACCTGCGGGCGAAGGCCTCTGTGCGTCCCGGCTGGCACTGCCGCAACTGCCCCTTCGCCGACGTTTGCCGTAAGGGGGAGGGACGATGAAGGTCCGCATAGCTTCGGCCGGCACCGGCAAGACCTACGCGCTGACGAGCAGCTTCGTGGCCGCTTTGGCTCAGCACGCGCCCTGGCGCATGGCGGCGGTGACGTTTACCCGTGCGGCGGCTGCGGAGCTGAAAACGCGCTTGCGCGAGCGCCTCTTGCTGATCGCCGACGGCGAATTCGCGCCCAGCGGTCCCGCCGACACGCCACCCGCCGAGGTGGTCGCCGCCGCCGCGGAGCTTGCCCAGCAGGTTTTGGGAGCCACTATCAGCACTATCCACGGTTTCTTCGCCGAACTCTTGCGGCAGAACGCTCTGAGCATGGGGCTCGAGCCCGACTTTTTGCGAATAGACGCCGCCGAATCCGCCGATATTTTTGCTGAAGAGGCGCGGGCCTACGTATTCTTGCATGACGAAGACCCGGCGTTGGCCGAGGAGCTATTGCAGCTCTTCGAGCGCCGCTCGCTGGCGAGCGAACTCAAGCCGCGCGGCGAGAGGGCGGAACTGCTCTATCAGCACTTCAGTCAAGTGATGGAGCGCTACCACCGCCGTTTGGCGGGGCAGGCGCTGGGGCCCTCCGACATCGAGCTGCTGGCCTGGAAGCTGGTATCGCGGGCGGAGAAAGAAAGCTCTTTGGCCGAACGCCTGAGAAGCCGCTTGCAAGTGGTTTTCGTGGACGAGTACCAAGACACCAGCCCTTTGCAGGGCGAGGTCTTTGCCGGGCTCGAGCGCCTGGGGATAGCGATAGAGGTAGTCGGCGATCCCAAGCAGTCCATTTACGCCTTCCGTAACGCCGACGTCGGCGTCTTCCGCCGCGCCATGAGACGGGGCGATCTGCAGCAGCCGCTGACGGTCAGCTGGCGCCACGATAAGGCGCTGGTCGAGTTCCTGAACCGTTACTGCGGCTGGGTGGCCAAAGAACGGCCTCGGGCCTTCGACCGCGAGGAGGCTCCCACGGTGCAGGCCGGGCCGCGGGCCGGAGAAGGTCGCGTCATCGCCCAGTTGCTGCACGGCAACGCTTCGCCCGAGAACCTGCGGCCTTACGAGGCGGATCAGCTGGCGCGTTGGTTGCAAGACCAACACCAGGACTACTCCTGGCGCGAAATGGCGGTGCTGCTTCGCAGCCACAACTCCGCCCCGCCGTTGCAGCGCGCTCTGGACGCCCGCCAGGTGCCTTACGTGATAATAGGCGGACGCGGTTTTTACGATCTAATCGAGGTGCGTGACTTAGTGCACGCGGCGCGCCTCGCCCTGGACCCGAACTTCCGCTACAGCCTGGCGGCCTTTTTGCGGGGGCCTTTCGGCGCTCTCTCCCTCGACGAGCTAGAACTGGTGCTGGCGGCCAGCGACCCCTTAGCCGAGCTGGCGCGCCTGCAGCCGCAGGTTTACCAGCGCATTGAGCAGCTGAGCGAGTGGGTGCAGACGCTGCGGCCGCTCGACTTCTTCGAAAAACTGGTGCGGGCGCCCTTGCTCGCGGGCCGCAGCTATCTGGAAAGCCTGGAACCGGCGGCGCGCGCCAACGTTGACCAGTTACTCTTCAAGATGGCGCAGCGCCGTTACGGACGCCTGGAGTTTCTCTTGCGCGACCTGGAAGACCTGCGCGGCAGCGACGAGGCGGAAGTGCCCGAAGGGGGCTTCGACGCCGTGCGTATCTACACCGTGCACGGCAGCAAGGGGCTCGAGTGGCCGGTGGTGGCGCTCTACGACCTCAACCGCGTTTCTCCCGACCGCGCGCTCAGCTTTTACGTCAGGCCGGGTAGCGGCGAGTTCGCCTGCGAGGGAGACCCCAGCTACCAGGATTTCAAAGAGGAGTGGAAGCAGCGCGAAGAGTTTGAGCACTACCGTCTGCTCTACGTAGCCCTCAGCCGCGCCGCCAAGAGGCTCCTCATCAGCATGAGCGTGCGCCTCAAGACTGATAGGAACGGGCAAAGCGTCCCCAGCTTCTGGCGGCGCTCCTTGGGATCGAGCCTCTACCAAGAGATGTCCCTGCCCGACTGGCCTGGGGTGGAAGTGCGCAAACTTGCGGTCGAGAAACTGCCGCAGCCGCTGCAAAAGCCGCGCCGCCGCCGCCGCGAGCGGCAGGCCGGAGAAGAGCTCTTGCGGGCGGTGCCGCCGCTGGCGCGCCCGCCGGTCTACTCGCCCAGCGCCTTCAAGGCCGAGAAAGGCTGGAGCGGCGAACAGGACGAAGGGGAAGAGGTGACGGTGGAGTTAGAAGACGCGGCGCTCGACTATGGTCTCTTGGCGCGCACCGGCGGCATTCTGGTGCACTACGCCATAGCCGAAAACTGGGGCGAGGAGCGCCTGGCCGACCTTTGGAGCCAGGAGGCGGCGCAGCGTCTTACCGACGAAGAGGCGCGTTTGCTGAAGGCCGACGTGACCCTTCTTTTGCGAAATTACTGGAAGATGCTGGGTAAAGAGCTGGCAGAGCCGTCGCGCCGCGACGAGGACCTGGCGGAATACCCTTTGCTGCTGCCTACCCGTTCACTAGGTTTGAACACCGTCTGGGAGGGCGTCATAGACAGACTTTATCGCCTTGGTGAGCGCTGGATCCTGGAGGACTACAAGACCGACAGAGAGGTACACCCCGAGCGTTACCACTTCCAGCTGGGGCTTTACCGCCAGGCGATAAAGGAGGCCTGGGGGATAGAGCCTCAAGCCCAGTTGGTCTTCCTACGTTTCGGCAAGGTCGTCAGGCTCGAGGCCGAGTTGCTCCAGGAGGCTTTCGAGCGTGGGATAAGGGAGATTCAGCAGGTCTAAGCGCGCCTCGGCGCGTTCGACGGCCAGGCTGCCTTCCACCTCCCTGCCGCTGGCAATGAGCAGCAGGCCGCTCCAGCGCTCAAACCGAGCCCGCTCTCTCGCTGTGGCCGCAGCAGCAGCAGCGCGCCGCAGCAAGAGAGCGGCGTCACGCTCGCGCCCCTCTAGCAGGGCGCGCCGCAACGATGCCGCCAGTTCAGTCGGCAGCTTCTGCGAGGCGCACCTCCCAGCTAATCTCGGCGTTGAGGCTGGCCGAGGCGCCGCAGAACTTTTCGTGGCTGAGGCGCACCGCGTGGGCAAAGTGTTTTTCGTCCACCCCCGCGCCGCCGCCGATGTGAACAACGTGGATGTGAGTATAGCGCCGGGGGTGTTTTTCGGCGCGCCTCCCGCTTACCTCGACGCGGTAAGAAGAGAGCGGGGTGCGTTTTTTCTTCATGATGTCCACCACGTCGTAGGCGGTGCAGCTCCCCAGGGCGGCCAGCAGCATTTCCATCGGCCGCAGGCCGGCGGCCGGGTCGTTGCCGTCTATCAGGCTGCGGTCGCCGCTTTCGTTCTCGGCCAAAAAGCGCTTGTCGCAGAGCTGGTGAATTACGATAGTCTTCTCGCTAGCCATACTGGCTTCTACTTTACTAGAGCAAGCCGCGGGTGTAGCCGCCGTCCACCATGATCGCCTGGCCGGTCAGGTAGGCGGCCTGCCGGCTGACCAAGAAGGCCGCCACCGCTGCGGTTTCGCTTGGGTCGGCCAAGCGCCCGGCGGGAATCTGCGCCAGCTGCTCGGCCAGCAGCTCTTTGGGGCTAGTTCCCAGCCTTTGGGCGTTTTTGGCGAAGAGGTCGTTCACTCTCTCGGTGGCGGTGTAGCCTGGACCCAAGGTGTTGACGGTAACTCCGTCGGCGGCCACCTCGCGGGCCAGAGTTTTGGCGTATCCGCTGAGAGCAGCCCGCAGCGCGTTGGAGAGAGCCAAATTCTCTATGGGTTCTTTGACCGAGATCGAGGTGACGTAGAGAATGCGCCCCCAGCCGCGCTCGCGCATTCCCGGCAGAACCGCCCGGGTCAGGCGCAGTTGCGGGTAGAAGAGGAGCTCCGCCGCCTGGCGCCAGCTTTCTTCGTCCAGACTGGCGGCCTCTCCGGGAGGCGGCCCGCCGGTATTGCCCACTAGGATTTCTATAGGCCCAAACTCTTGCTCGGCCAGCGCCTTCAGGCGTGTTGCGGTTTGCGGCTGATTCAGGTCGGCGGCGAGATAGCTCGCCTCGCCCCCGCCGGCCTTAATCGCCTGAACCGCCAAAGTCAGTTTTTCTTCGTTGCGGGCCGAGAGCAGCACCCGCGCGCCCTCGGCGGCCAGCGCCCGCGCAATGGCCAAGCCGATACCTTGTGAAGCGCCGGTTACCAGCGCCGTCTTGCCTTTTATTCCCAGGTCCATGGCGTCATTATTGCGGCTAAGGGCGACTTGCGGCAAACCGCCGCCAGAGCCCGCCCCGCTTAGGTTCGCCTGGGGCGCCGCTTTATCACGGCGGCGAATGCGCGCAACAACGGCGGGGGCGGGCTTGCTGCTACAATGGTTTTAATGGAGCGGAGAATACGCGTACTCATAGCCAAACCCGGGCTCGACGGCCACGACCGCGGCGCCAAGGTAGTGGCGCGGGCGCTGCGCGACGCCGGTATGGAGGTCGTCTACACCGGCCTGCGGCAGACGCCGGAGATGATAGTCAGCGCCGCCCTGCAAGAAGACGTGGACGCGGTGGGCCTCTCGGTGCTGTCTGGCGCTCACATGCACTACTTCAAAGAGGTCAAACGCCTCTTGGACGAGCAGGGGGCCGCTGACGTTCTTTTGTTTGGCGGCGGCATCATACCCGACGAGGACGTACCCAAGCTCAAAGAAATGGGCGTCGCCGAGGTCTTTGGGCCCGGCAGCCCCACGTCGGCGATAGTCGAGTTCATCCGCCGGGCCACCGCCGAGCGCTGGCAAGAGCAGAGTTGAGCGCCTTCTTGTACGCCGTTCTGCTGGGCTTTGGCCTGGGCAGCCTTCCTTTTGCCGTTTGGTTCGGCTGGTTACAGAAAAAGAACCTGCTCAGCGAGGGCTCAGGCAATCCAGGGGCAATAAACGCCTTGCGGACGCTGGGTCCCGTACCCGCTGCGATGGTGCTGATCCTCGACGTATTCAAAGGCGCCGCCGCAGTGCTCTACGGCTCTTTGCTGGCGGGGTTCTGGGGCGGTTTGCTGGCGGGGCTGGCGGCAATCTTGGGCCATATCTGCTCGCCCTTGCTACATTGCCGCGGAGGCAAGGGGATAGCCGTCGCCGCGGGGGTCTGGCTGGCTGTGCAGCCCGGGGTTGCGCTGGTCGCGGCCTTGGCTTGGCTGGGCGGCTGGCTGGCTAGCAAAGACGCATACAAATCGTTTGCGATAACGGCCTTACTGCTGGCGCCGATCGCCCTTTTGCTCACGAGGTCGTGGAGCCTCGCCGCCGCGGCGCTCGCCAGCGGCGCCCTGTTGCTTTGGCGACACTGGCGCTACTTACTCTGAAGACTCGGCGCGCAGGTCGAGGGCGCGAGCGTGTGCTTCCAGCTCTTCTTCGCGGGCCAGGCGCGCGCCCAGCTCGGAAAGCTGCGCCGCCGCCTCGGAGTTGAAGGCGGTAACGGGAATTATCTTTAGGAAGTCGCGCACCGCCAGCGCGCCCGTCCAGCGGGCCGAGCCCGAGGTGGGCATGACGTGGCTGGGTCCGGCCAGGTAGTCGCCGATGGCCTCGCCGGAGTGCTCGCCCAAAAATATACCGCCGGCGTTGTTGACGTAGCCGAGCCAGTCGGTGGGCCTTTTCACAGAAAGGCAAAGGTGTTCGGGGGCGTAGAGGTCGGCCAGCTCGAGCGCGGTCTTCATGTCTTCGACCAGCACCATGCCGCCGTTTTGCAGGGCGGCGCGGGCTATCTCGGCGCGCGGCAGGGTTTCTAGCTGCTTGGCTATCTCTTCTTCAACCGCTTGCAAAACCTCTTGCTGCGGGCTGAGCAGCCAAGGCTCGGCGACGGTATCGTGCTCTGCCTGCGCCAGCATATCGGCCGCCAGAACGGCGGGGCTCGCGGACTCGTCGGCGATGATCATCGTTTCCGTCGGCCCGGCTAAGCTGTCGATTCCCACCACGCCGAACACTTCTTTTTTGGCCAGGGTGACGAAGAGGTTGCCCGGGCCCACTATCTTGTCTACCCGCGGAACCTGCTCGGTACCGTAGGCCAGCGCGGCTATGGCCTGGGCCCCGCCCATGGCGAAGAGGCGGTCGGCGCCCGCAGCCCAGGCGGCGGCTTGAATGGCGGGGTGGACGGGCGGCGGCGTGGCTATTATTACCTCGGCGACGCCCGCGACCCGCGCCAGCACCACGGTATGCAGCACCGTGGAGAGCAGCGGGGCGCTGCCGCCGGGCACATAGGCGCCGATGCGGCGGATGGGGCGCACTACCTGCGCCAGCATTCCCTTGGGGGTGGCGGCCAGGAAGCCGCCCTTGGGTTCCTTGCGGTGGAACTTCTCCAATCGTTCGCGGGCTATCCCCAAGGCCTCGCGCAGGTCCGAGTCCATGTCTTCGTAGGCTTCGCGCCACTCGCGCTTGGGTATTTCGTAGCTGGCGTGCTTGTCCAGCTTGACGCTCCACTCGTCAAGGGCCGTCTGGCCGCGTGCGACTACGTCGGCGATTATGCGTTTGACCGCCTCTTCGGCGCTCAGCGGCTCGCCGAATACCTTGGCGATGCTCGCGGTCAGCCTTTCGCTGAGGGGAAACTCGAGCCTGCGCGCGGCGAAACGACCGCGCACCTCTTTCGTGGAATACCTGGGCGCCACCATGACTCACCTCCGCCGCCGCCGCCGGCGGCCGCCGCGACGTCGCGACTTCTTTTTGGGTTTTTCTTCCGGTTCTGGTTCCTCTACTATCTCGCTCAAGAACGATTCGAAGATGTGTTCTCCCACCTGCTGGGAAAACTTGAGGGGGTGGCCCTCCTCGTCAAAATATATCAGGCTGATTCCAGGGCGCAGCCGCCACGCTCTGGCGCGAGTGTCGCCCCAGGGCATTTCCAGGGTTTCGTCGGAGAGCCTTTCGGCGTGGACCCGGCCGCCCAGCAGCGGCAAAGTAAGAGCCTCCGCGGATGAGCGCGAGAGAGCCAGGATGAGCGAGAGCGGATCGTGATAATCAACCGTGTAAGGCAACAGGAACTCGGGCTCGCCGCGGGTCACCACCACGCCGTCATCACGTAAGAACTCCACCTCGTAGACCTTGTTTTGGCGGCCTTCGACGCGCTCGGAAAACTTGAGGGGAATACCGCGCTCGTCCATTTCGCTGACCCAGCGCTGCTTACTGCGCGGCAGCGGCAGGGCTACGTCGGCGTTGAGGGTCAGCCGCAGACCCTTTTTGCTGCGTTCGTAACGCAGCTGCTGCTCACCCGCCTCGCGACCCGCGTAGCTGAGCTTGTACTTGAGTAGAACCGGCGCCTTCACCATGTCCATGCTACATCATGCCCATATTTGGGGAATAGGCGGCACTGTTCACACTTGTCGCCTCCCTGTAGACTGAGGCTTGTGCAGGAGCGCATTCGCAACTTCTCCATCATCGCCCACGTGGACCACGGCAAGTCCACGCTGGCCGACCGCATCTTGCAGAAGACGCGCGCCGTCAGCGAGCGACAGATGCGCGAGCAGTTCCTCGACTCGCTCGACCTAGAGCGCGAGCGCGGCATCACCATCAAGGCCGCGGCGGTGCGGCTCGGCTACCGGGCGCGCGACGGCCAGGAGTACGTTCTCAACCTGATCGACACCCCCGGCCACGTCGACTTTCACTACGAGGTCAGCCGCGCTTTGGCCGCGGTCGAGGGCGTGTTGCTGGTGGTGGACGCCACCCAGGGCGTCGAGGCGCAGACGGTGGCCAACTTCTTTTTGGCGCTGGAGCACGACCACGTCATAATCCCGGTGATTAACAAGATCGACCTCCCCTCGGCCCGCCCTGAGGAGGTGGCGCTGGCGATAGAAGAGGCCTTCGACATCCCCGCCGAGGAGTGCCTCTTCGCCAGCGGCAAGACCGGTGAGGGGGTGGACGAGGTGCTCGAAGCGATCGTAAACCGCATCCCCGCTCCCAGGGGCGACCCCGACGCCCCCCTAAAGGCGCTGATCTTCGACTCGATCTTCGACGCCTACCAGGGCGTGGTCCCCTACGTGCGCGTCTTCGAGGGCGCCGTCAAGCCCGGCGACGTGATTCGCGTCTGGTCCACCGGCAAGACCTTCGAGGTCGAGCGCAGCGGCGTCTTCCGTCCGGGGGCGCTCGAGCGCACCGAAAGACTGGGCCCCGGCGAGGTGGGCTGGTTGACCGCCGGCATCCGCGAAATAGGCGACGCCCAGGTGGGCGACACCATCACCCTCGACGCCGACCCCACCGACGCCCCCTACCCCGGCTTCAAACCCGCCAAGCCGGTGGTATTCGCCGGCCTCTATCCGGTCGACACGCAGGAGTACAACAAGCTGCGCGACGCGCTGGAGAAGCTGAAGCTCAACGACGCCGCCCTCAGTTTTGAGCCGGAGACGTCAGAGGCGCTGGGTTTCGGCTTCCGCGTCGGATTTCTGGGCCTGCTGCACGCCGAGATCGTGCAGGAGAGGCTCGAGCGCGAGTTCGACCTCAACCTGATAGCCACCGCTCCCAGCGTCATCTACCGCGTGACCATGTCCAGCGGCGAGGAGATCGAGGTCCACAACCCCTCCGACCTGCCCGACCCCACCTTGATATCGGAGATTCGCGAGCCCTACGTGCGCCTTTCGGTGTTCACTCCCGAAGACTACGTCGGCCCGATCATGCAGCTGCTGCAAGAAAAGCGCGGCCAGATGGTCACCATGAACTACCTGGGCAAGAGGGTCGAGCTCGTCTACGAGGTGCCCTTCGGCGAGATCCTTTACGACTTCCACGACCGCCTCAAGTCGCTTAGCCGCGGCTACGCCAGCATGGACTACGAACAGTCCGGTTACAAGGCCGGCGCTCTGGTGAAAGTCAACATCCTGGTTAACGGCGAGCCGGTGGACGCCCTGGCCTTTATCGCCCACAAAGACAAAGCCCAAAGTATCGGCCGCGCCATAGTCAGCAAGCTCAAAGAAGTAATCCCGCGACAGCAGTTCGCGGTACCCATCCAGGCGGCTATCGGCGGTAAGATAATCGCCCGCAGCACGGTCAAGGCCCTGCGCAAAGACGTACTGGCCAAGTGCTACGGCGGCGACATTACCCGCAAGCGCAAGCTGCTGGAAAAACAAAAAGAGGGCAAGCGCCGCATGAAGGCCATCGGCAAGGTCGAGGTTCCCCAGGAAGCCTTTTTGGCCGTGCTTTCGGCGGGTAAGGAAGAAGCCTAGCGCTCCGCGCCGTAGACGCGCGCCTCCCGGAAGAAGGCCGCCCAGGCGAACCAGAGGGTGTTGTCGTGGGTTAGCGGCGCGAGCCTGCGGCCCGTCAGGGGCCCGGTGAGGGCCCGACCCCGCAGGTCCCAGCGGCTCTTCGTCTACAGGTCTACGAAGCCCTCGTCGTCCCAGGCGAAGGCGAGCTCGCGGCCCGCGAGCCGCCGCTCGAAGACGCCCGCCGCCCACAGATCACCCCCGAGATCGGCGAGAAGATGAGGTGTGAGCTCATCGGCGCCGTGCTTGACGTAGAACATGTCCGGGGCGGCATTCCCCGGATCCGGATAAAGGACCTTCAGCCAACTTGCTTTCCGCTACGTACAGGTACGTAAATATATCGCTACGGACATGCTGCGTACAGTGCGCAATACGATAGATAGTATTCTGAAATATCAGAAATCCAATTACTTAAAATATGACCTTTGTGATCCCATGCTCCCCAGCCGTCAGTTGCAGCAAGATATCTATAATAATGGTTTTGTCGAGCGTAACCGAAAGGGTTGCCATCGTTCATGCAATCTACTCTCAAGACAATGCCTTCGCAATGACTGTGTGAACCTTGATAGCAATAATCACCTAATGGCTCTATTTTATCGGATTATTCGGGTTCTTCGGGTGATGCCTTATCCGGCGCAACCTCGTTTGGGTGGAAGCGAATAGGCGTAGTCGTCGACTTCAGCGACTTCTTGATCAAGAGTTTCCTGCTCCTGAACTCCTCCAGCTCGGTGCCCAACACCCGTTTCAAGAAAGCCTGGTCATCAGGCGCCAACTCATCAAAGCGCCTCCAACCTTGATGGCGCAGTTCCTCATAAGTATACGTCGTGGAATCGTCAGTTGCTGAAACCGCGGCTTGCGAGCTTTGATTTTTAGTGTTGCAACCCGAAAACCAAACCAGGCTTAAAGCCACCCCAAACAAAAAGCGATCCCATCCACTTAAGCGTATAATTTTTGCCCTCCGACCTAAATTATAGCAAATCTTAATTGTTCTTGCAATACTGCATGGCTACTTGCTCTTAAGCCTTACTCCACCGCCGTTTCTGCCGGCCGCGCGTTTCCTTCCGCTCGGCTCCGTGTTAGCCTACGGGTGAACAACACGGAGGTACATATGAAAAAAGACCGCGTCGAGACAATGGGCCAGCAGTTCGGCCGCCGCTCCTGGGCCGAGCCCTGGAAGATCAAGATGGTCGAACCCATCAAGACGATGAGCGCCGAGGAGCGCCGCCGCGCCATAGAAGAGGCCGGTTACAACACCTTCCTACTCAGATCCGAAGACGTCTACATAGACCTGCTCACCGACTCGGGCACCAGCGCCATGTCCGACCGCCAGTGGGCGGCGCTGATGCTGGGCGACGAGGCCTACGCCGGCAGCCGCAACTTCTACGACCTGGAAGAGGCCATCCGCAGCTACTACGGCTACAAGTACGTCGTGCCCACGCACCAGGGCCGCGGCGCCGAACACCTGATCAGCCAGGCGGCCATAGAGCCCGGGCAGTACGTACCCGGCAACATGTACTTCACCACCACCAAGCTGCACCAGGAGTTGGCCGGCGGCAAGTTCGTGGACGTCATCATCGACGAGGCCCACGACCCCGCCAGCCCGCACCCCTTCAAGGGCGACGTCGACCTCGCCAAGCTGGAGAATCTGATAGAGCGCGTCGGCCCCGAAAAGATCGCCTACGTCAGCGTGGCCGGTACGGTCAACATGGCCGGGGGCCAGCCCATTAGCATGGCCAACATCAAGGCGGTGCGGGCGCTCACGGACAAGTACGGCATCCGCGTCTACCTCGACGCCACCCGCATGATGGAGAACGCCTACTTCATCCAGGAGCGCGAGCCGGGGTACGCCGGCAAGAGCGTCGCCGAGATTTTGAAGGAGTTCTGCAGCTACACCGACGGCGCCTGGATGAGCGCCAAGAAGGACAACCTGGTCAACATCGGCGGCTGGCTCGCCCTCAACCACGAGGACCACTTTGAGGCGGCGCGCAACATGGTGGTCGTCTACGAGGGGCTGCACACCTACGGCGGCATGGCCGGGCGCGACATGGCGGCGCTGGCCATCGGCATCCAGGAGGCGGTGCAGGACGACTACGTGCGCGCCCGTGTGGGCCAGGTGCGCTACCTGGGCGAGCTGCTGGCGGGCTGGGGGGTGCCCATAGTCCAGCCCATCGGCGGCCACGCCGTCTTCCTCGACGCCCGCGCCATCTACCAGCACATTCCCCAGGACCAGTTCCCCGCCCAGGCGCTCGCCGCCCACATCTACGCCGACTCGGGGGTGCGCGGGATGGAGCGCGGCGTGGTGAGCGCCGGCCGCAACCCCGAGACCGGCGAGCACAACTACCCCAAGCTCGAGCTGGTGCGCCTCACCATCCCCCGCCGCGTCTACACCCAGGCGCACATGGACGTGGTGGCCGAGTCGGTGAAGGCCGTTTACGACCGTCGCAAGGACGCCAAAGGGCTCAAGATGGTCTACGAGCCCAAATACCTGCGCTTCTTCCAGGCGCGCTTCGAGCCGCTGCAGTGAGCGACGCCCGCCCGCGCCGTAGCAGCAAAACGGCGGCGGGCTTTCGCGAGACGCGAAAGCCCGCCGCCTTCGCATCTTTCTTCCGGTAGAATGGCAGCCTGATGACAGGCGTCAAGGTTTCCCTACAACGCGCAATAGCCCAGGCGCTCGAGCGCCTGGGCGTTATGGAGCCGCCAGAGATCGACGTTCAAGAAACGCCGGCGGAAAAAGCCGGCGACTACGGTACGCCGGTAGCGTTTCAGCTGGCGCGGCAGCTGCGTAAAGCGCCGCCGCTAATCGCTCGGGAGCTGGCGGAAAAGGTAGTTTTGCCCGAGGGCGTGCTAAGGGTGGACGTCGCCGGCGGCTACGTCAACTTCTTCTACGATCCGGCTTTTCTGGTCCGCGCCGCAGCCCAGCCGCTCGAGCCCGCGCGCAAACAGGGCGGCAAGGTGCTGGTGGAGCACACCTCGGTCAACCCCAACAAGGAGCTGCACGTGGGGCACCTGCGCAACGTCGCCCTGGGGGACGCCATCGCCCGCATCCTCGACTTCGCCGGCCGGCGCGTCGAGGTGCTCAACTACATCGACGACACCGGCCGCCAGTCGGCCGAGAGCCTGTTCGCGCTCGAGCACTACGGCCTTGCCCACGACGGCGCTAAGAAGTACGACCACTGGGTCGGCGAGGCCTACGTGCGCCTGCACCGCGAGATGGCCGATGCTGAGGCGAAGGCGCGGCTGGAGCCGGCCATCCGCGCGGTGCTGCAGCGGCTCGAGGCCGGCGAACTGCGCGGCGAGATCGAGAAGCTGCTCGCCGCCCAGCTGGAGACGATGTGGAACCTGAACGCCGAGTACGACGTGCTCGTCTGGGAGTCCGACATCGTGCGCGAGGGGTTGCTGCAGCGGGCGCTCGCGCTGCTGGAGCAGACCCCCTACGTCAGCCGCCCCAGTGAGGGCAAGTACGCCGGCGCGCTGGTGATGGACACCTCGGCCTTCATCGAGGGCATGGAAGACCCCTACCTGGTGCTGCTCCGCTCCGACGGCACCGCCACCTACACGGCCAAAGACATCGCCTTCCAGTTCTGGAAGATGGGCCTGCTCTCGGGGCTGCGCTTCCGCCCCTTCACCCGCCAGCCCTCGGGGCGCGAGCTCTACAGCAGCCACCCCGAGGGCGAACCCATGCCCTTCGGAGGCGCCGAGGAGACGATCAACGTCATCGACGTGCGCCAGAGCTACCCCCAGCAGGTACTGAAGGCGGCGCTCGAGGCCGCCGGCCGCCACGACCTGGCCGAAGGCGCCTACCACCTGGCCTACGAGACCGTGCTGCTCGAGGGGCGGCCGCTCTCGGGCCGCAAGGGGCACACCGTCAGCGTCGACGAGGTGCTCGAAGAGGCGGTGCGGCGCGCCCGCGCGGTGATCGCCGAGAAGAACCCGCAGCTGGCGGACGCCGACGATGTGGCGCGCACGGTGGGCATCGGCGCGGTCCGCTTCGCCATGGTCAAGACCGAACCCAAAAAGCAGATCGACTTCCGCTGGGAGCAGGCGCTCAGCTTCGAGGGCGACGCCGCCCCCTACCTGCAGTACGCCCACGCCCGCGCCGCCTCGATTCTGCGCAAAGCCGCCGAGCAGGGCGCGGACGACGAACCCGACTTCGCCCGGGCCACCCCCTACGAGGTGGAGCTGGCCAAGGTGCTGCTGCGCTTCGAGGAGTCGGTGCAAAAATCGGCCGAGCTGAAGACGCCCCACGTGCTGGCCCAGTACCTGCTCGACCTGGCCGCCGCCTGGAACGCCTATTACAACGCCAAGCAAGGCGGACGCGCCGCCACGCCGGTGCTGAGCGCTGCAAAAGGCCTGCGGGGACTGCGTTTAGCGCTGGTGAGGGCTCTCAAAAGCAACATGGCTACGGGGCTGCGCCTGCTGGGCATTGGGGCGCCGCAGGCCATGTAATATTTAACCGTTGCTCAAAGAATCGCTTTATACTGGCTGAGATGTACGTCTTCGGAAGAACCGCCAAGGCGCTGGTCGTCGCTGCTGTGGTCTTGACCGTAGCCGCCCAGGTTCTGGCGGCTGCCGACGCCGCCGAGGCGGCGCGCGTCAAGGTCATCGGGCAGTCCATGCCGGCGGTGGTCAAAATTCACGGCACCCCTACCTACAGCGGCTCCGATCAGGGCGCGGTTTGGGGCTCGGGGTTCTTCTACTCGACCGAGCGCATAGTCACGAACTACCACGTGGTGGACGGCCTAAAAGGGCTTACGGTCACGCTAAACGACGGTCGCAGCTACCCCGCGGAAGTATTCGCGGTAGACCGGGGGATAGACATCGCAATCTTGCAGGTTCACGGCGCCTCGGCGCCCGCTAAGTTGGTTTTTTCCCCGGCCAAGGAGGTAATGGCTGGTCAGACGGCCATCGTTCTGGGCTCGCCCTTTGGCAAGCGCAACTTGGTTTCGCTGGGGGTAATAGCGGGCAGCGGACCCTTTGACTTCGCAAACCAGGTCGGCGAGGGCGATATTGGCGTCGAGATACCCGAGATTCTCTACACCGACGCTCGGGTGGAGCCAGGCAACTCGGGCGGTCCGCTGCTGGACGGCCAAGGGCGGGTTATCGGCGTCGTAGACGCCGTTCTCGGCGGCGCCAGCGGTATTGGCGGCTTGGGCATAGCCATTCCCGCGCGGCTGGTGGTGCAGAGCATTCACGACCTCGAAGAGTTTGGCGTACCGCAACGCGGCTGGCTGGGGGCGGTGCTGGTAGACCTTTCTGAGCTCGACCCTTTGACGCTGCGGCTGGCGGGGCTGGAGAGCGCCCAGGGGGCGATGGTGGATCGCGTGCAGCACGGCTCGCCCGCTGAAAAGGTGGGTCTGCAGGGCGCGCGCCGCGACAGGTACGGCAAGCTGGTGGAGCTGGGCGACGTCATAGTCGCCGTAAACGATAAGGCGGTGGCCAGCCGCTACGACCTCATTCGCGAGATCGCCAGGTACCGTTCGGGAGACCAGGTAAAACTAACCATCTGGAGGAACGGCAAGAAAATTGAGGTAACTCTGCGACTCAGCGCCAGACAGTAGACCGGGAGAGACCACGTGTATATCGCTATCGAAGGACCTATCGGCGTCGGCAAAACAACTCTCACTCGTCACCTGGCGCAGGCGCTGGAGGGAGAAGCCCTCTATGAGGTGGTAGAAGAAAACCCCTTTTTGCCGCTTTTTTACGAAGACCCGCAGCACTTCGCCTTCAAGGTGCAGGTCTTCTTTTTACTCTCGCGTTACAAGCAGCTGCAGCCGCTGGCGCAGCCGCCCCTCTTCGAGGGCGCCGTAATCGCCGACTACCTCTTCGATAAAGACTATATATTCGCCTCCCTAAACCTCCAAGGCAACGAGTGGGAACTCTACCAGGACCTCTATCAGAACCTGGCTCCGCGCATTCCCGCGCCCGACCTGACCATCTACCTGCGGGCGCCGCTGAGCGTCTTGCTCGAGCGCATTCGCCGGCGCGGCCGCGACTTTGAGCGCGACATCGACCCTGGTTACCTAGAGCGTCTCAGCAGGTCTTACGACGAACATTTTTCCAGTTACCGCGGCCGCCTCTGGGTATTCGACAACAGCGACGTAAACTACGCCGCAGACCCCGAAGCAGCCCACTGGGTGACCCGGCAGGTGCTGGCGCGCGCCAGCGTAGACTAAGGGCGACGTATGTATATCGCGATAGCTGGCAACATCGGGTCGGGAAAGTCTACGCTGACGGCGCTTCTGGCCGGGCGCTACCGTCTTCATCCCGTTTACGAGGCCGTGGAGGAAAACCCCTACCTGGCCGACTTTTACGCCGACATGCAGAGCTGGGCCTTTCATTCGCAGATATTCTTTCTCTCCAAGAGGCTTGAGCAGCACCTCAGCGAAATAAACCGGCGCAGCCGCGTGGTGCAAGACCGCACCGTCTTTGAGGACGCCCGCGTTTTTGCACGCAACCTGCACCAGTGCGGCTACATCTCGGACCGCGACTGGCGGACGTATTTGGGCCTCTTCGACGGCATTGCCCGCGCCCTGCGACGGCCCGATTTGCTCATCTACATTCGCGCCGGCGTGGCCACCCTGCGGGAGAGAATACACAAACGGGGGCGCGAGTATGAGCGCAGCATCGCCGACGAGTACCTGGCGGGGCTCAACCAGTTGTACGAAGAGTGGGTGGGGTCGGTCAAAGACGTGCCGGTTTTGACTTTGCCGGCGGACGACCTGGACTTCGTAGAAAACCCCGAAGACCGCGGCTGGATCTACCAGCAGCTCGAGGTGCGCGGCCTGCAACCCTACGAGTTATTCGAGTGAAGCCATGACGCTGCGCGAATTATTTACCCCCTTTACATCGCGCGCCCCAGATCTTGAGGTGCGCGGCGTAACCCACGATTCGCGGCGGGTCGAGCCAGGCTTCGTCTTCGTGGCCTTACCCGGACGGCGGTTTGACGGTCACCGCTTCGTGGCCGACGCAGTGGCGCGGGGGGCGTTGGCGGTGGTCGGCGCCGAGCCGCTGGAGCTGACCGTTCCTTACCTGCGATTGGCCGCCAGCGAGCTACGGCCGGCGTTGGCGCGGCTGGCGGCTCGCTTTTACGGCCGGCCTTCACGGCAGTTGTGGATTGCCGGCGTTACCGGTACAGACGGTAAAACGACCACCAGCTTCTTGCTGCGCCATCTGCTGGCGGCCTCGGGCCTAGCGGCTGGCATGATCGGCACCGTGGGGTACGACGTCGGCGCCGGCCTAGTCCTGCCCCAAGACCACTTCACCACTCCCGAGGCCCCCGAGGTGCAGGGTCTGCTCGCCGAGATGACGCGCGGAGGGCTGAAGCACGCGGTGCTCGAAGCCAGCTCCCACGCCCTGGCGCAGCACCGCCTCGACGAAGTCGAGTTCGACCTGGCGGTCTGGACTCACCTCAGCCCCGAACACCTGGACTTTCACGGCGACATGGAAGGCTACTTTGCGGCCAAAGCCAAGCTGGTGGAGCGGGCGCGGCTCGCGGTGCTCAACAGAGACTGCCCCTACGCCAGGCGACTCGATCAGCGGCCACACCTGAGCTACGGCGCGGGAGGCGATTTCGAAATAAGCGAACTACTGGAAGAAGGAGCCGGTTTGCGCTTCGCCTTCACCAGCCCGGCGGGGCGCTATCAGGCTTTTTTGCCGATGCTGGGCCGCTACAACGCCGAGAACGCCCTGGCGGCGGTCGCCGCGGCCCACGCCGCCGGCGTCGCCGTAGGGGAGGCGGCGCAGGCGCTGGCCTCGTTCGCCGGCGTGCCCGGGCGGATGCAGATAATCCAAACCGAACCCTTCCGCGTAGTCGTGGACTTCGCCCACACTCCTAAGGGCCTAAGCGCCACGCTCTCCGCGCTCCGGCCCACCACCGCGGGGCGGCTAATCGTCGTCATCGGCTCCGCCGGTGAGCGCGACCCCGGCAAGCGCGCACCGCTGGGGCGAACTGCGCTAGAGTACGCCGACATGGCGGTTTTTACCGAAGAAGATAGCCGCAGCGAGCCGGTCGAGGCCATTCTGGCGGAGATGGCGCGCGGGGCAAAAGGGGCCGGTGGACGAGAAGGGAAGAGTTACCGGCTCGAGCCCGACCGCGCACGCGCCATCGCCCTGGCCTTCGAGCTCGCCGCGGACGGCGACACCGTGCTGCTCGCCGGCAAGGGGCACGAACGCACCCTGGAACGCGCCGGCGAGGTCCTCCGCTGGGACGAGGCCGCTCTGGCGCGCAGACTTTTGGGCTTGGAATAGGCTTGCTGATTCGAATAGCCAAACAGATAAATCTCTTCCTGAGGTGAGGCGACCGCGAGGCGGGGGAGGACGGGCATTTCTTTTCGTATCCCCGCACGAAGAGACATAGCCGCCGTGGTCCGCAGGCCTGCCCCATTCCGGCGAAGAGCCGAGTTCATCTCGCCGCCGACCTGCCGGCTGCAGGCCGCGGGTTGCGGGCCACAGACTTCTTTTTGCTTTACACCAGGCAATGAGTACTAGGCATCACATACCACGCCCATTTCGCACGAGCTACCAGCCGCCAGCCACCTGGCTCATTCGCCGCCGTTAAACTAAAGACGACATGCGGAGAGACGACCTAACTGCCTGGCTCGACGATTTTCTAAAAATAAACGACTTCCCCGACATATCCCTAAACGGCTTGCAGGTAGAGGGAGCCGAGGAGGTAAAGCGCATCGCCGTCGCCGTTGACGGCGTGCAGGCCACCTTTGACGACGCGGTGGCGGCGGGGGTGGACATGCTGATAGTCCACCACGGGCTGTTTTGGGGGCGTCCTTTGGCCGTCAAGGGGCACGTCAAGAAGCGGATAAAGACCTTGTTGGACGCGGGAATATCGCTCTACGCCGCCCATATACCGCTGGACGCCCACCCCGAGGTGGGCAACAACGCGGTGTTGGCGCGAGAGCTGGGCATGAGCGACTTGGCGCCCTTCGGCGAGTTCCAGGGGGTAAAGATTGGCTTTAAGGGCGGCTTTCCGGCGGGGACGACCCTGCACGACATCGCCGACCGCCTGGGCCAGCTCACCGGCATGCAAAGCCTGGTCCACCAGGGCGGGGAAGACTTGGTTGCGAGCGGGGGAATAGTTTCTGGCGCGGCCGCCTGGACTCTAGTAGAAGCCGCCGCTGAGGGCCTCGACGTCTTCATCACCGGCGAGCCCAAGCACGAGGTTTTTCACGAAACCTTTGAACGGCGCATGAACGTTATCTACGCCGGCCACTACGACACCGAGACCTTTGGGGTGAAGGCTCTGGCCGAGAGGCTGGCCGCCGAGTTTGACTTGGATTGGACTTTTTTCGACCGTCCCACTGGGCTTTAGCCATGAAAGCGCCGCCGCGTTTCATCACCTTTGAGGGCCCGGAGGGCTCGGGCAAGAGCACCCAGGCGCGGCGCTTGGCTGAGTGGTTGCGCCGGCGGGGTCAGGAAGCGCGCCTTACTTACGAGCCCGGCGATACGGCGTTGGGCCAGAGAATACGCGAGCTGCTGCTGCACCGCGAAGCAGAGATGCAGCCCGAAAGCGAGTTCTTGCTCTACTCGGCCGACCGGGTAGAGCACGTCGCCAGCGTAATACTCCCGGTGCTGGAGCGGGGCGGTTTCGCCATTAGCGACCGCTACGTTGATTCTTCCTACGCCTACCAGGGTTTCGGTCGCGGGCTATCGCTCGAGTGGCTGCGCGAGGTTAGCAACGGCGCTACTCGGGGTCTGTCGCCGAGCCTGACATTTTTGCTCGACCTGCCCCCCGAGGAGGGCTTGGCGCGCTTTTCTGAGCGGGACCGCCTGGAAAGGGAGCCGCTGCAGTTCCACGAGCGAGTGCGCGCCGGCTATCTGAAGCTGGCGGCGGCGGAGCCGCGGCGCTTTGTGATTCTGGACGCCCGCCGCCAGCCCGACGAACTGGCGCGGCGGATTGCTGCGGAGGTGAGCAGAAGATGGCGCGTCTGAGGTGGCTGATAATGGCCGTAGCGGTTTTATTGGTCGCTCTGGCCGGGTACAAGCTGGCCGTCGGGGGCAGGGGCGGCGAGATCGAGCGCCTCGCCGAGCGCCAGCTTTTCGTAACTACGCCCGACAAAACCTACGCCTTGACGGTAGAGGTGGCCGCGACCCCCGAGCAACAGGAGCGCGGCTTGATGTTCCGCAAGCACATGGCCGAAAACCACGGCATGGTCTTCTTGTTCCCCAAGGCCAGCGACGGCGGTTTTTGGATGAAAAACACCAAGATACCCCTTTCGATCGCTTTTTTCGACAAAAAGGGCGTTATCGTGCGGATAATGCAGATGCAGCCTTGCACCCTGCCGCAGGGGCAGTCGGAGCGCTGCCCCGTCTATTACCCGCGGGTCGCTTACATCGGGGCGCTGGAGGTCAACCTGGGCTGGTTCGCCAAGCGTGGTGTCAAGGAAGGCGATTCGATTAGCCTCGGCCCTTGGAAGTGAAGAGCGGCCCCGCGGGGCCGCTGTCTGCTCAGTCGGCGGCGGCGCCGCCGCTTTCCGGCTTCTTTTCCTTGGGTTTTTCCTTGGGTTTTTCCGAGGCGGAGTTGCTAGAGCTGGAGTCTTTGACGTACCAGCCGGAGCCCTTGAAGATTACCCCTACCGGCTGGATTACGCGCTTAACGGGCTCCCCGGTTTTGGGGTGGCGCTCTAGCGGCTCGTCGTGGATGCTCTGCTCCACCTCGAAGTACTCTCCGCTTTCCAGCCCTTTGTAGACGTAAGTAGGCATGCCTTCCTCCTGACGGACATTTTGACACTCAAGACAGTTGAGTGTCAAGCCGCAACTAAGAGACGAGCAGCGACCGGCGGCGTCAACGTAGCGTCGCTTGCGGCAATAGAATGGCGACGTGAAGAAGAAGCTGCGAGAGGCGTTGCTGGCTGCCCGGGCCGGGCTGGATACTAAGACTTTGAGCCAGGCCGCCTGCGCCAGGCTGGCTGACTTTTTGGCGGCCAGGGGCGCGGGCAGGATAATGCTGTACTTGCCTTTTAGAAACGAACTAAACCCGCTCCCGCTGGTTGACCTATACCCCGCGGCCGAGTACTTTCTGCCTCGCATAAGCGGCGGGAAGATTAGCGTGCACCCCTTCGACTCCCCTCGAGAGAGGCACCCCTACGGTTTTATACAGCCGGCTGACGTGGCGAAGGTGGTCGAGCCCGCCACGCTCGAGGCGATCGTGACGCCGGGCTTGGCTTTCGACCGTTCCTGTTACCGCCTGGGTTACGGCGGCGGCTATTACGACAGGCTGCTGGCCGACCTGCCCGATACCGTGACTACCATTGGTTTCGCCCCCAAAGCGATGCTGCAAGACTCCCTGCCCCACGACGAGTGGGACGTGCCGGTGCAGTTCTTGGCCAGCGAGACAGGGGTGCAAGCCTGCAAATGAACATATCCGGCAACCTGCCGGTACTAGACTGGGGCTGTGGTAAAGGCGGCTCTTTTGGACGTTGGCGGGGTGCTTTTGGAGGCGAACCCGGAGATGTGGGACATGGCCCTCGAGTGGCTGGCCGGCTGCACCCCCAGAAAGGTGAGCCGCCGCGAGCTGACCTGGGTTGCCGGTAACGCCTGGGAACGTTACAGAATGGATATTTTCCGGTTGCGCGTCGCCCCGGCGGAAGAGGAGAAGTTTTGGCGCTCGATGGTAGAGGAGATACTGATGGCGTTGCGCAGCGAGTGCTCCGTGAGCGAGGCCTTGCACGAGTGGCCCTACTACCGTTTTATACAGCCCCTGCTGGGTGCGCGCGAAGTGCTGGAGTGGCTCAAGCTGAAGACTTACAAGGTGGCGGTCTACTCGAACACCGTGCCCAGCCTGCGCAGCGCTTTGCAGTATCACGGCTTGAGCCGCTTCATAGACTACGCATTCCCCAGCACCACCTTGGGTTTTTCCAAGCCAGACTTTCGCGGCTACAGCAAAATTGCTGAGATTATGCGACTCAGGCCCAACGAAATAGCCTACTTCGACGAGTCTCGCGACAACGTTAGGGGGGCGCAGCACGCCGGCATGTTTTCTTTCCTGGTCGACCTGGGCAACCCCGCCCCCGGAGTGGTGCACGACTTGCGCATGATCTGCGAGATACTCGACTAGAGGCGCGCCTGGTTTGGCCGCAAGACCCCGCGCTTGACCTTGCCCCAGCCCAGGCCCCACCCCTTTGTGGTCACCCAGTACCAGCCGTCGGTCGCCGTGACGGCCTGCGCTTCGCCCTGTGCGAAGCGCAGCGCCGCTTGTTCCTCTGGCAGGCCCAGCTCGGGAGCGGCGCCGCCCGCGGGTAGGGCGTGCGCCAACTGCCGGGCCGGGACGAAGCGCTTCTTTTTGGCCTGGCCCAGGTAGAGGCCGGGCGCGGGCGCGGCAAAGCGGGTAAGGTCGGGCGCGGCTTGGGGCAAGAGATAGAGGTGGCCGGCGCGTTCCCATAACTCCCCCTCCAGAGGAGTTTTTAGGTGGGAGCTTTGCCAGCTGCGCCACTCGCGCATAGCCAGGCCGTCGGGGCGAGGCGGCCTGAAGCGTGGCGTCGAGGAGATTGCCCCGTCCTTTTTGCGTAGCTTTGCTAGAAAATGCCCCTCGCCGCGCAGCCGCTGCGGCCACAGACGGGCGGTCCGCGCCAGGTCAGGGTTGCCGTCGCCCCAGGCGGGAACGCCGCGGGCGAAGAGGGGGTGGAGCAGGGCGTCTTCTACCTCGAACTCGGGGTGGCGCCGCAGGAAAGCCGCTATCACGCCCTCGTTTTCTTCGGGGGAGAAGGTGCAAGTCGAGTAAACCAAAACGCCCTCCGGACGCAAGAGAGCGGCGGCGCTATCGAGTAGCTTTTGCTGGACCGCGGCGGCTCGCCGCGGCGACTGCGGCCCCCAGCGGCGGGCGGCGGCGGGGTCTTTGCGGAACATTCCCTCGCCGCTGCAGGGGGCGTCGAGGAGGACGCGGTCAAAGTAGGCTCCCCACTGCCTGGCCAGGCGTTCCAACGGCGCCTGTACGACCAGCTGATTGCCGCCCCAGCGCTCGAGGTTATCGAGTAGGCCGCGAATGCGACTGCTGTCCACCTCGTTGGCCACTAGCAGGCCTTGGTTTTTCATCAGCGCCGCCAGGTGGGTGGTTTTGCCGCCGGGGGCGGCGGCCAGGTCGATTACCCTTTCACCTGGCTGGGGCGCCAGCAGCTCGGCCACCGCTTGGGCGCTGGGTTCTTGAATGTAGTAAAGGCCGGCGTAAAAAAGCGGGTGGGGGCCGGGCCGCGCCGCGGGCGGGTAGTAAAAGCCGGCGGGGCTCCAGGGAATTGGCTCGAGCGGCCAGGGAACGGTCTTGGCCAGCTCGTGCGCTTCTATTTTGAGGGTATTGACCCGCAGCCCGTAGCTGCGCCCGCCCTGGGTCAGCGCCCGTAGGAACGCCTCGTACTCGTCGCCTAAGAGCTCGGCCATTTTAGTCAGAAATGCTCGCGGCAGCTCGGCCATGCCTGAAAAGTATACTGCAGGCGTGATTATAGCCGTCGGCAGCGACATAGTTTCGGTACGGCGAATCCGCGAAGTATACCAGCGGCGGCCGCGCCGCTTTCTGGAGCGGCACTTTGCCCCGCCAGAACGGCGCTACGCCCTCCGCGCCGCCGACCCCGCCGAACGCTTGGCGGCGCGCTGGGCGGCCAAAGAGGCCTTCGCCAAGGTTTGGCCCGATTCTCTGGGCTGGCGCGACGTCTGGGTGGATCACGAAGGTAAAAGGCCGGTACTGCAATTCGCGGACGCGCTGGCAAAAGAGATGGCGCGCCAGGGTTTGCGGGCGCACCTCAGCCTGAGTCATGAAAAGGGCTTGGCTCTGGCTGTGGTGGTGCTCGAGCGCGTCACCCCGCCTTCATAAAGGCCTCGTAAAATCATTTGAGATGATACCCGCGCAAGAAGTGGCGCTCCAACCCGTAAGCCCCGACTCCGCGCAGGCGATACTCCGCGTCTACCAGGGCAGCCCCAAGCACTTCCGGCGCATAGCGATGGAAATGCCTACCCTTGAAGACGTGGAGCGCGAGGTCGAGAGCATTTTGGCCGATCCCAACCGCCGCGCCTACCTGATAGCCGGCGAAGGCCACCCCATTGGCTATCTCGACTACAAGCTGCACTATCCTGAGCGCTCCGACGCCATCATCACCCTCATCCTGATAGCCGAAAAATACCGCGGTCAGGGGTACGGAAAGCGAGCCGTACAAGACCTGGAAGCCCTGCTTTACCACGACGTGGAGCGGCTTTTCGCCGCGGTCTATGGTGAGAACCCCGGCGCCGTTTCTTTTTGGCAGAATCTCGGGTATCGCTTTTTGAAAGAAGGCTCGCCTTCCGTCAGCTGGTTTTACAAGCGCCTCAAGCGGGCCTAGGGGCCATTACTACCAGGAGTACCGCTGGTTTTTCGCTGGCGTTCCACACCCCGTGCTGCTTGCCCGCCGGAGCCCGCACAGCTTGGCCGCTGCTCAGGGTTGCTTGCTCCTCGCCCACCTGCACCCGCACCTCGCCGCCGAGAACCAGGTAGACCTTATCCGAGTCTTGGTGAACGTGAACCTTTTGCATCTGCCCCGGCAGCAAGGTGTAAAGGTCGTAGAACATATAGGGCGAGTCGAACACCGCTATCTTTTGCATCTTCTCGGGCGAAAATTTGCTTAGTTCCTCGAGGACGACTATCTCCATACTGGTAGCTTAGAGCATTATTTTTGGCGCCGCTCGTTCAGCCAGTCTCGTACCGCTTGGGCGACCTTACGGTTCATGCCCGGCAGCGCGGCCAGCTCTTCAAGCGGCGCTGAGCGGACCTCGCTTAGCTTGGAAAAGCTTTCGAGCAGCGCCTTTTTGCGAGCCGGGCCGACGCCGGGAATGTCGTCGAAGACGCTTTTTAGGGCCTTCTTGCTACGCAGCTGGCGGTTGTAGGCGAGACCGAAGCGGTGGGTCTCGTCGCGCAGGTGGATGAGCAGGCGCAGCCCCGGATCGTCGAGCGGCAGCATCACCCGCTCGCCGCTGGCGAGCACCAGCACCTCTTCGCGCTTGGCCAGCCCCACCAGCGGCAGGCTGACGCCGGCGCGCGCCAGCGCCTTCTGGGCCGCGCGCACCTGACCCAGGCCGCCGTCGATGAGCAGCAGGTCGGGGCTTTCCATTTTGGCCTGCAGGCCGCCGGTGAAGCGGCGGTAGACGGCCTCCTCCATGGCCTTGTAGTCGTCCGGCTTGCCCGCCAGGCCGCGGATGCGCATCCGCCGGTACTGGCTCTTCTTGGGCCGCCCCCCCTCGAAGACCGCGATGGCCGCCACCACCGCGGTGCCGAAGAGGTTGGAGACGTCGTACCCCTCGATGCGCCAGGGGCGGCGCCCGAGCCCCAGGGACCGCTGCAGGCTGGCCAGGGCCGGGTGGTCGCCGCGCTTCTCCAGCCGCGCCAGCTCCACCTCGAGCCCGGCGCGGGCGTTCTGGGTGGCGAACTCGACCAGCCGCACCTTCTCGCCGCGCCTCGGCACCCTGAGTTCCACCCTGCGCGCGGCGCGCTTTGCCAGCGCCCGGGCGAAGACCTCCTGCCCCTCGGTTGCGAGCGGCAGCAGCACCAGCGGCGGCAGCGGCGAGGCCACCAGGTAGTAGTCGCGCAAAAAGGCCTCGAGCACCTCGGCATCCGCAGCCTCGCCGGCGTTCTCGACGAAGCGGCTGGTGCGCCCCAGCATGCGGCCGCCGCGGATCTGGAAGAGCTGCACCATGGCGTAGGTTCCGCTACGAGCCAGCCCCAGCGCGTCCAGGTCGCCCAGCCCCACCGCGTAGGCCTGCTGGTGCGAGGCGAAGAAGCGCTCGAGCGCCCGGATCTGGTCGCGCAGCTCGGCGGCCAGCTCGAAGTGCTGCGCCCGCGCCGCTTCTTCCATGCGAGCCGCCAGCTCTTCCAGCAGGTCGTCCACCCGACCGTCGAGCAGCTGCTCCACCCGCCGCACCACCCGGGCGTATTCCTCCGGGTCGGCGCGGCCCACGCAGGGGGCCAGGCAGCGGCCCATGGAGTAGTTGAGGCAGGGGCGGCGCTTTTTGCGCATGGGCGCGCCCGAGTTTTTGCGCAGGGTAAACACCCGGTCCACCAGCCGCTTGATGCGCCGCACCGCCCCGGCGTCGGGGAAGGGGCCCCAGTAGCGGGCGCCGTCGTCCTCGACGCGGCGGGTGACGACCAGCATGGGGTAGGCTTCGTTCGTCAGCTTGAGGAAGGGGTAGTGCTTGTCGTCCTTCATCAGGACGTTGAACTCGGGCCGGTGGGCCTTGATCAGGTTGGCCTCGAGCAAGAGCGCCTCGACCTCGTCGCGGGTGACGATGAACTCGAGCGCGTCGGCCTCTGAGAAGATGCGCCCGGCCTTGTCCTCGCCGTGGGCGTAGTGGTTCACCCGCGCGCGCAGGTTCTTGGCCTTGCCCACGTAGATCACCCGTCCGTCCCGCTTCCACAGGTAGACGCCGGGCCGGGCCGGCAGGCGGGGGAGGTCTCGAGTCGTCACGGCTTCAGTTTATGCGCAAGGAGAATTAAATTAGTGCGCTTATCCTCGGGGCGGCAGATGGAGGGTTTAGAGATGTTTTGCAGAAATAGCGCCGACGTTACTGCTCATCAGGCGTTATGCAAGATAGTGGAACATCAGTCGGGCGACGAGATTTCGTTGGTCTGTTCACCACGGAAATATTATTGAAAGAGCAAGTATATAAGCTGCGGATAATGAATCTTTGAACCTACAGTATCGCTCACAAACCTTCTCAAGTTCCGCCCCGTATTCTGCAGTAGCCATTTGGCCTACTTACTGGCTGGCATTATCTACCCCGTTGTCAATTGCTATCTTGTATACATCACTCATCCAAGACTAGCCATCTTCTCCTCGTACTTCCGACATGGCCCTTAAGACAATTTCTCGCTGTCGTGATGATCCTACCGCATTTTTGCACCGTCTCTCTAACGCGAGATCAGCTATGCGTATTGCAATTGATGTATATGCCCTATCGACGGTTGTGGGCGGAATTACAGAAATAATATATGATAGGCAGCAGGCAACGCATACTACCCCGTCAGATGAACCATATTCGGATGCCCGTGGGCTAACCGTTTTAAATGATCAGTGGCTTTGTCAGAGAAGCGAATGTAGTTGTCAATCGCTTTCTCGACTGCGCACGATTTCGGTTGGATTCTCGACTGACATCCGCGGGAGATAAATAAAGAAATCCCAGCAAAAATGTTGTAGTACGCTTTTCCGCGGCGAGTGCACGCTTAGTCTTAGCCCTCCGCAAAATTGGAGGAGATCGAAGGAATTATGGAGGAGCAGAGTAGGAAGGCCGCGGACGTTCGCCCCCGGGTTCTGCGCTATCATGGACGCATGAACGCTATCTACGACGCCTGGGTGCAGCTGATGTCTTGGATGGAAGAGTACGCCCAAGGGAACGGTTTGGTTTTCGACCACGAGGCCGACTTTCCCGAGTTCATCTACCGCATGCACAAAGACTGGCCCCTGAAGACGAGGGTAATGACGGTCTCGATCTCTAGCGCCAACGACGAGCCCATCTTTACCGCTTCGGTTTCGCAACCTGGCGATAAGCTGCCGCACATAGGCCTGCGTTCGCCCGGGGCGCACTTGCACTGGCACGTTCACGAGCACGGCGGCAAACTGCTGATAGACGGCGCGACCGAGTTAGACAAAGAGCGCCTTTTCAAGCTGATTGACAAAGCCCGCAACGACTGGATGGCGGCCGTCTGAACGGCGGTTCGGAAGAGCGCTCTCAGGGGCGCTCTTCTTTGACGTACCAAAGAGCTATAGAGATTAGTACAAACGCCGTCCAGGCCATCAGCGCGATGGTGACGAAGCCAAAGTAGTTTACAAACTCGATGTTGCAGGGAATGGGCGTGGCGGCGCAGGCCGTGGGCTCGAAGCCGGGGATTTTTTGCTCGGCGTAGTGCAGGGTGCTAATGCTGCCGCCCACGAGCGCCATGGGCAAGGCGTAGCGGCGAATGCGGGCGTCGCCATAAAAGGTGGCGATACCGAGAATGAGCGAGAGCGGGTACATGAAGATGCGCTGGTACCAGCAGAGCTCGCAGGGGGTGAAGTGACGAATCTGCGAAAAATAGAGGCTGCCCGAGGTGGCTACGATGGCCACCAGCCAAGCGAAGGCGATAAGCAGGAGGTTGCGATCGCGTGTGCTCATACAGCTATCTTATCCGCGCTCAGGCGCTTAGCAAGGCCTCTACGTACTCTCCGGCGTCGAAGGGCTGCAGGTCTTCGGCCTGTTCGCCCACGCCGATAAACTTGATGGGCACGCCCAGGCCGCGCACGATGGGCACCAGCACCCCGCCCTTGGCGGTGCCGTCGAGCTTGGTGACGATTACGCCGCTGAGGCCCACCGCCTCGTGAAACTTTTTGGCCTGCTCAACGCCGTTCTGGCCGGTGGTAGCGTCGAGCACCAGCCAGACCTCGCCGGGCTCGCCCGGCTCGGCCTTGGCGATGGAGCGTTTGACCTTTTTGAGCTCTTCCATCAGGTTGTGTTTGGTGTGCAGGCGGCCGGCGGTGTCCACGAAGAGCAGGTCGATACCGCGGGCGGCGCGGGCTTTAGCGGCGTCGAAGGCCAGGGCGGCGGGGTCGGAGCCTTCGGGAGCGCTGATGACGGGAATGCCGGTGCGTTCGCCCCAGAGTTCCAGTTGCGCCCCGCCGGCGGCGCGGAAGGTGTCGCCGGCGGCGAAGAGGACGCTCTTGCCGTGTTTGCTGTAGTAGCTGCCCAGCTTGGCTATGGTGGTCGTTTTACCCACGCCGTTGACGCCTACCATCAAGATTACGTGTCCCTTGGGCTGGACCAGGGTTTTTTTGGCGTCGGGTTTGAAGCCCAGCTTGCGCAGCTTGGCGCGGCGGGCGTCGGGCTCGAGCTGCAGTACCAGCGCCTGCTTGACGGCCTCGCGCAGGTCGCGCTTGCCGCTCTCGCGGACCTCCTGCAAGATCTCTTGGGCGGCCTCTATCCCCACGTCGGCGGCTATCAGGGCGTACTCCAGCTCTTCCAGCACTTCCTCGGGGTCGCCCCCCCAGGGAACGGCGCTACTGAGGGTCTGACTGGTTTTTTTGAGTCCCCTTTTTAGCCTGTCGAACCAGCTCATCGACCGTCCTCCAACTCTTCGGCGTGTTGCAGGGCCCGCTCGATGCGCGCCAGAACCCGCTCTTTGCCAAATATTTCCAGCAGTTCGTACATCCCCGGCGTCGCCAGGCTGCCGGTGATAGCGGCGCGTAAGGGCTGCATTACCTTGCGCAGCTTGAGGCCTCTTTCTTGGGCGTACTCCTTGATGGCGGCTTCGCTCTGCTCGTGGGACAGCTCGGGCAGCGCGGCCAGAATATCCCGCACCTCTCGCAACTCCCTGAGGCCTTTTTTAAGTTCTTTTTCCGCCTTGGGGGCGAAGGGGTAGTTTTCGTCAAAGAAGTACGCTGACTTTTCCACGAACTCACTCAGCGTTTCGAAGCGAGGGCGCATCGCTTCGGTCACCTTGCAGAGGTAGGCGTCGCTCTCCCAGCCTAGGCCGGCGCCTTGCAGGAAGGGCTTCAGCCGCTCGCAGACCTCTTCGAGGCTCAGCACCTCGCGAATATACTTGCCGTTCATCCAGCGCAGCTTCTCCTCGTCGAAAACGGGCCCGCCCAGGCTGACGCGGTCCCAGCTGAAGGCCTCGATCATCTCCTGCAGGGTGAAGATCTCGCGGCCGTCGGGCATGGAGAAGCCCATCGTCGCGAGGTAGTTGCGCAAAGCCTCGGGCAGGTAGCCGGCCTGGCGGTAGTAGTCGAGGCTGGTGTGGCCGGTGCGCTTGGAGAGCTTGGCCCCGCCGGGGGCGCGGAGGAGCGGCAGGTGGTACCATTTGGGTTCGTCCCAGCCGAAGGCCTGGTAGAGCAGCTTCTGGATGGGTGTGCTCACCAGCCAGTCCTCGCCGCGAATGACGTCGCTGACCTCCATCAGGTGGTCGTCCACCACCACGGCCAGGTGGTAGGTGGGGAAACCGTCCGACTTGAGCAGGACCACGTCGGGGATCTCCTCGGCGGCAAACTCGATATTGCCGCGCAATTCGTCGGTAATGATCGTTGAGCCGCTATCCGGCGTCTTGAGGCGGATGACGTGGGGTTCGCCCGCGGCGGCGCGGGCCTCGGCCTCCTCGCGCGGGATCCTGCGCGCCCGACCGTCGTAGCCGTAGCCCAGGCCCTTTTTCTGCAGCTCTTCGCGAATGGCGGCCAGTTCTTCGGAGGTCTCGAAGGCGCGGTAGGCCAGGCCCGCGTCGAGCAGCTGTTGGGCGTAACGGCGGTAGAGCTCGAGGCGCTCCGACTGGCGATAGGGGCCGTTGGGCCCGCCCACGTCGGGTCCCTCGTCGTAGTCCAGACCCAGCCATTTGAGAGAGCGTAGTATTCCTTCTTCCGCTCCTTTTACGTAGCGCTTGCGGTCGGTGTCTTCGATGCGAACGATAAAGCGGCCGCCGTTCTTGCGCGCCCAAGCGTAGCTGAAGATGCCGATGTAGGCGGTTCCCACGTGGGGGAAGCCGGTGGGGCTGGGGGCAATGCGAGTCTTGACCATACCGCAGGTATTCTACTTGAATAACGCTTCACGCGGACGGCTCGAGAAGTCCGTAGGCGGGGGTGTATTTACCGGTATTGGTATGGCCTGCAGCCGCTATTGGCGGCTATTGCCAGCAGATTGGTAACAGCTGCATGGTTTGCGATGGTGGCAATTACTGCCTGCAAGGCGTTTCCATACCGCCAGAAGAAAGGTTTACCAAATGGTGAGTTATGGTATGCTGCGGTTGCCAAAATACCCGATGCCTTGGGTGCACTTCTAAGTTTAGAAGAGCAACAAGGAAAGGGAAAAAGGAGGAGCGTATTATGGTTAAGAAGTCTTTCAAGATTCTGGCTATTGGCGCGCTCGTCGCCGCGGCGTTATTCGGCGGCGCTTTCGCCAAGCAAAAGGTGATCATCGAGAGCTGGCGCACCGATGACATGAAGTTGTGGAAAGACGTCATCATCCCCGCCTTCAACAAACACTACCCCGACATCGAGGTCGTCTTTTCGCCGACCGATCCCGCGCAGTACAACGCCGTTCTCGACAGTAAATTACAGGCCGGCACCGCCGGAGACCTGATGGCATGCCGCCCCTTCAGCAAGTCCCTGGAGATGTATAAGAAGGGCTACCTGGAGTCGCTAAACGACTTGCCGGGTATGGAAAATTACAGCGCCTTCGCCAAGTCGGCCTGGAGCACCGACGACGGCAGCGTAACCTTCTGCGTACCCATGGCGTCCGTAATCCACGGCTTCCTCTATAACAAAGATCTCTTCGCCAAGTACGGCTTCGAACCCCCCAAGACCTGGGAGGAGTTCATGGACCTACTGGCGCAGATGAAGAAAAAAGCCCCGGCCATCTCCCCGCTGGTAATGGGAACCAAAGACCAGTGGGAAGCCGCCACCATGGGCTGGCACAACATCGCCCCTAACTACTACCACGGCGAAGAAGGGCGCAAAGCCTTTATGGCCGGCAAGGAAGGCTTCCACACCGACGGCTTCCTCAAGGGATTCGAGGCGCTGGCGCAGTGGGCCCCCTACCTGCCTCGCGGCTACAAGGCGGTCAGCTACTCTGACTCGCAGCAGCTCTTCACTCAGGGCCGCGGCTTTATTTACCCCGCGGGCTCGTGGGACATCGGCGTCTTCCACCAGATGAACCCCAAGCTCAACATGGGCGCATTTAAGTCGCCGCCGCCGGCGGGAGCCACTAAGAGCTACATCAGCGACCACCCCGACATTGCCATGGGCCTCAACCACGCCAGCAAGAACAAAGAAGCCGCCAAGAAGTTCCTGGCTTGGCTGACCACCGAAGAATTCGCCAGCCTCTACGGCAACGCCCTTCCGGGCTTCTTCCCGCTGCACAGCTACAACATCAAGATCAACGACCCCGTCGCCAACGAGTTCCTTTCCTGGCGCCAGAGCAGCGAAAGCACCTTCCGCATGACCTACTACAAGCTCTCGGCTCACAAGCCCGACGCCGAGACCGACCTGTGGACGGCTTCGGTGGCTGTTCTCAACGGCAAGCAGAGCCCCCAGGAAGCGGCCAAGTGGATAGAGTGCCGCCTGGCCTCTTGGTACAAGCCGCACGCTCACTTCTATAGCGAGCTGAATTGTAAGTAGACACGTAACAACCACCCTGGAGAGCTTTCTCCAGGGTGGTTGGTCTCTTTAGAAGCGACCATACTCGCCCAAGAACGGGAGCTGTTGATGAGGCGAAAACCATTCCCCTGGCACATCACCGTCTTTCTCGCCCCAGCGGTAGTAATCTACACGGTAATAATGATCTATCCAATGATCGCCTCATTGGATTTTTCCTTGTACAAAACGATAGAAGGCGGCAAACACGTCTTCGTCGGTTTGGGTAACTACATTACCCTGCTGACCGACCCGCTATGGAGCAAGCCTTTTTGGAACGCTTTCCGTAACAACGTCATCTTTTTTATAATCCACATGACCCTGCAAAATCCGATAGGGCTCTTCCTGGCGGTGCTGCTCGCCGCCAACATCAGAGGCGCGTGGATTTATCGCACCATCATTTTTACCCCCACCATCCTCTCGGTAGTGCTGATCGGTTTTGCCTGGAAGCTGATCCTGAGCCCTACTTGGGGCATATGGATTAGCTTTCTCGATAAAATAGGACTAGCTAATAATGACGTGGCCATAACCCTTCTCGGCAACGAAAAATCCGCTCTCATTACACTAGCTTTGATATCTGTATGGCAGAACATCGGCATTCCCATGATGCTGTTTTTGGCGGCGCTGATACGCATCCCGCCGGAGCTGCTCGAGGCCGCCCAAGTAGACGGCGCCAATAGCTGGCGGATATTCTGGCGCATCCAGTTTCCTTTGATAATTCCGACCGTGGGCATCGTCGCCATACTCACTTTTATAGGCAACTTCAACGCCTTCGACTTGATATACGCCGTACAGGGATCGCTGGCGGGGCCGAGTTTTTCTACCGACATCATGGGAACTTTTTTCTTCCGCACCTTTTTCGGTTATCAACTGCGGCCCGGCGATCCTAACATGGGCGCCACGGTGGCCGGGATGATGCTTTTGATAATCCTGATTGGCGTCCTCATCTATCTTTACGGCTGGCAGCGGCGCATGGAGGAGGTGCAGTTCTGATGAGCGGCAAACGCTACCGCTGGCTGCGCGTCCTTAAAACCGGCGCGATTCACGCAACCCTGTTGGCTTATAGCGCCCTGGTCCTCTTCCCGATACTCTTGATTTTGGTTAACTCTTTCAAGGCCCAGATGGCCATTTTTAATGAGCCTCTCAAGTTGCCGACGCCCCAGACGTTTTCTCTGGATGGTTACAAGACGCTCTTTGATATGGCCAACTTCCAGCACTACTTCTTGAACAGTCTGATCGTGACTGTGGTATCGCTAGTACTCATCGTATATCTGGGGGCAATGGCGGGCTGGGCGCTGGCCGAGTACGAGTTCAAACTCAACACCTTCATGGCTATCTACCTGGCGTTGGGCATCATGGTGCCTATCCGCCTGGGGACGGTAGGGATCCTGCGCTTGCTAGCCGGCTGGCACCTGGTAAATACCCTCACCGCACTGATACTGGTTTACACGGCTATGGGGCTGCCGCTCTCGATATTCATTCTCAGTCGTTTTTTTACCCAGCTACCCCCCGATTTCAAAGACGCCGCCCGCATCGACGGGGCCGGGGAGTACCGCATCTTCACGCTTGTGCTGCCGCTGGTGCGGCCCGCTCTGGGTACGGTCGCCGCCATCAGCATGATTCCCGTCTGGAACGACCTCTGGTTTCCCCTCATCCTGGCCCCCTCGGAGAAGACTAAGACCGTGGTGCTGGGCGCTCAGGTCTTCCTGGGGCAGTTTTTGAATAACTGGCAGGCAATTTTGGCGGCTTTGAGCCTGGCGATGATACCCGCCGTCATTCTTTACGTAATCTTCTCCAAGCAGCTGATCCGTGGTCTTACAGCGGGCGCGGTTAAGTAGTAGGGGAGGCGTAGATGAGGGTAGGAATAGTAGGCGCGGGCACCATGGGCAGGGTTCACGCCGCGGCGTACCGCCGTATCGGCGTAGAGGGGCTAGCGGCGTACGACGTCGATCCGGTCAAACTGGCTGATTTCGCCTCCGAAGAGGGGGCCGAGCCTTTTACGGATTACCCTAAAATGCTGGCCGAGGTAGACGTGGTGGACGTTTGCGCGCCTACCTTCGCCCACCAGCAGCTAGCGGAGCAAGCCTTTGCGGCCGGTCGCGACGTTATCTTGGAAAAGCCATTGGCGCTTAGTGTCGCCCAAGGAGAGCAGATTTTGCGTGCCGCCAGGGAGTCGGGCAGGCGCTTGTTCGTGGCCATGGTGGTGCGTTTCTTCCCGCAGTATCGCCGGGCTCGCGAGCTGGTCTCACGGGGCGAGCTGGGCAGGATTGGCGTCGTTCGCCTTAAGAGAGTTTCTTTCCCTCCGGCAGCCGCCTGGTTCCGCGACCCGGCAAAGTCGGGGGGAATGCCTGTAGACCTGATGATTCATGACCTTGATTACGCCCGCTGGCTTTTGGGTGGTCCGCGCAGGGTGTTTGCTCGCATGAGCAGGGGAGACAGAGCCAGTGCGCTCGAGCACGTCCAGGCTACTCTCGCCTACGACGACGGCGCAATGGTCTTTGTCGAGGGGGGCTGGGCCTACCCGCCGGGTTATTTCCGCACCTCGCTGGACATAGCCGGAGATAAGGGGTTGATCGAGTGGAGCTCTGACCAGCCTGTGCCGCTAGATACGCTGCTCCCCAAGGACGCGCCGCCCCCAAAGCTGGGTTTGCCGATGGCCGGATTGGAAGAGAATCCCTACGAGACGGAATTGCGGCATGCCCTATCCGCCTTTGATAGTGGAGAGCCCTTTGCGGTTGCCCCGCAGGAGGCGCTAGAGGCGCTGCGCTTGGCGATAGCGGTTAGAGAAAGTGCGCTAAGCGAGAGTGTTGTGGAGGTGGCCTGATGCGCATCGGAATAATGAGCTTCGCCCACCTGCATGCGGAGGGGTACGTGCAGAATTTGCGGCGCATTCCCGGCGTGGAGGTCATTGGTTTTTCTGACACCGACTCCGAGAGGGGCCGGCGCTTCAGCCAGGCCTACGGGCTGCGCTGGTTTTGGACCCACGAAGACCTGCTCGCCGAGCGCCCCGACGCAGTGATCGTCACCTCCGAGAACGCACGCCACCGCGAGCTCGTCGAGCTTGCGGCGCAGGCCGGCGCACACGTGCTTTGCGAGAAACCCATCGCCACCACGGTCGAGGACGCCCTTGCCATGAAGGCGGTGGTGGAGGAGGCGGGGGTGCGTTTCATGACCGCATTCCCCATGCGCTTTTCGCCGGCTTTGCAGACGGCGCGGGAGATGGTGCAGAGTGGCGAGCTGGGGAGCGTGCTGGCGGTAGTGGGGGTTAATCACAGCGAAAACCCCAAGCATCACCGCGCTTGGTTCGCCCAAAAAGACCTAGCGGGGGGCGGCGCGGTAATAGACCACACCGTACACCTGGCGGATCTCTATCGCTGGATATTCGACTGCGAGGTAGCCGACGTATACGCCGAGGTGTCCAACCCCTTCGACCCGGAGGTAGATACGGACACCGCCGGCGTTTTGCAGCTTAGGCTACAAAACGGAGTCGCCGCCAGTATTGACGCCAGCTGGAGCAGGCCCGCTGAGTACCCGCGTTGGGGGCATCTTAAGATGGAGATACTGGGAGAAAAGGGAGCGTTGCTAGTGGACGCCTTCGCTGGTCACCTCAACGTCTGGCGCAAAACCGCTGGTCGCAGCTACGAGTGGCTGGGTTATCACCCCGACCCCAATCAGGCGATGATCAGGGCTTTCGTCAAGAGCGTCGCCGCCAAGAAAGAGCCGTCTGTTACCTGGCGCGACGGTTTTGAAGCGATGCGCGTGGCTCTCGCCGCCTACGTTTCGGCTTCGGAAAAGAGGAGGGTAGATCCAACCATGCTCAGGTAAACGTCGTTCGCTCTCTCGGCCTCTACATAGGAATCAGGAAGGCTAAAGAGGGATGATAATAGCGTGACCCCAGGCACATATCATCGCAGCCCTTATGAGTTTTAGGAGCGGTCGGCGTTTTCGTGAGCGGGGCGGCTGCTCTGAGCGCAACAGAAAAAGCAGGTGATTTCCAGATGTTTGCTAAGCTATCATTGTGGTAGGTGCAGTTATTACCAGCTATCCAGCGGCCTGGCTAAATTATAAAGTCAGTCTTGGCTGGACGAAGGCGGACTTATGAAGATTAGGACGACAATAATTATCTTGACGATCGCGCTGGCTTTGAGCGCGTTGCTAGCGGCTTGCAGCGCAGGAGCCAGAGACGGCCTACAAGGGAATGCGGTTATCAGCGATTTTTCCACACCCCGATACCTGTTGGGCGTTAGAAAAGTCATACCTTTTTCCGCAGTCATAGAGAACGCTGGCCACGATGAGGCGGACTATCTGGCTGAGCTGGTTTTGCCGGCGGGCGCAGAGCTAGTCAGGGGGCCTGTAAGCGAAAAAGGAGCGTTGCGGCCAGGCGAAGCCGCGCTTCTTGACTGGAAGATATCGTTTGCCGCGGAGGGAGAGTACCGCCTAAAACTCAGGGCATACTCTGGCGCAGGCTCCGATGAAAAAGCCTTAGTGGTGAGAATTAGCGACGACTACTGGCGGCAGCGCCGTTTCTTGCTGACCGCCTACTCACCCCCTTACGGCAACCGCGGGCCGCCTTATCGGGACGCAGACTTTGAGTATTACAAAAACGCTAACTTCGACACCATTATGTGGGTGCGCGACGACGACGCGCTAGTGCAGAAAGTGCGCCAGTTCGGCTTTAGATATTTCCTGAGCATCGCCGACCTGATAGACGAGGAAAAATTGCGCGGAGAGATAAACGCTCCCCCAGAAGAGATAACCGAGGAAGACTTAAGAGCGGTCGATGAGGCCGTGGAAAAATACAAGGACGACCCTAACCTCATCGGTTATTATCTCTGCGATGAGCCGTACCCCTCGGCTTTTTTTAATATAGCTAAAGTAGTCGCCCGCATTCGCGCCAAGGATCCTCAGCGACCCACTTACGTCAACCTTTTTCCTTACTTCCTGGCCGAAGAGGGTAGCCCGGAGTATATCGAGGCGTTTTTGCAGACCACTAAGGTTCAGCTCCTCTCCTTTGACCGCTACGTCTTTTTCAACGACGGCTACGACGAGCGAAACGATTTTTTGCAGAACCTGGCCACCTTCAGAGATTACGCCTTGAAGTATGGCGTACCCTTCGTTAGCATCATCCAAGCCATCGGCACCAACGGCACCAGCGCCGACTATCTTAATTGGCGTACCCCTAGCGAGGCGGAGCACCGCTGGCAGGTTTACACATCACTGGCTTTCGGCGTCCACGGCATAGTTTGGTTTCACTGGGACTATGACTGGGGGGTTACCGGCAACCCCGACCGCGACGTCGTCTACCCTTCGATAAAGCGCCTAAACAAAGAGATTAACGCCCTGGGGCCGGTCATGGTGCGCCTCACCTCTACCCAGGTGTATGGCACCGGGCCCGACCCCATCGGTATTCCCGTGACGCCCTTCCAGAAAAGACTGCAGAGCGACGCCGACTTAGTGGTGGGCTTTTTCCGTGACGGCGAGAACGAACCTAATTATTTTATGCTTACCAATCGCAGTTTCACGGATTCGCTAGACTCCGAGGCGGCCCTATCTTTCCAGCTTGACGATCTGGAATGGTTCAACCCCGACAGCGCCGCGTGGGAGAGCGTGCCATATAACAATGAAGACGTCGGAGCTAAATTTACATTTCACTTACGACCCGGCGGAGGCAAGCTGTATAGGTTCAGCGCTCGCTGAAAAAATGGTCGCGGCGGTAGCGTCGTTTATAACAAACGAGTCGATTAAATAAGGCGGTACACTATTAGGCCCTTTGTGCTTAAATTGTAAGGGACAAAAAACTTGCGCCTACTACGCTAAAATAATACTAGGAGGTGCGAGATGAAGTGGATCAAGTGGTTTTCCGAGGTGGGGATTGCGGACGTGCCGCTGGTCGGAGGTAAAAACGCCTCGCTGGGTGAGATGCTGCGTACGCTGCAGGACGTTGGGGTAACGGTCCCCGATGGATTCGCCATAACGGCCGAGGCTTACCGCTATTACCTGCACGAGGCGGGCTTACAAGACAAGATTCGCGAAATATTGGCGGCTTGGGACCGTAAAGATCCGGACGACCTTCTGCGTCGCAGCCGCCGCATTCGCAACATGATAATTCGCGCGCGTTGCCCGCAAGACTTACAAGATGAGATTGCCTTAGCTTATGGCGAGTTGTCGAAGCGCTACCGCGTGGACGAGGTGGACGTGGCCGTGCGCTCGAGCGCCACCGCCGAGGACCTGCCCACGGCGAGCTTCGCCGGGCAGCAGGACACCTACCTGATGGTCCACGGCGAGGCCGAGCTGCTGCTCTCGGTGCGCCGCGCCTTCGCCAGCCTCTTCACCGCCCGCGCCATCAGCTACCGCGAGGACATGGGCTTCGACCACTTCAAGGTGGCCCTCTCGGTGGGCGTGCAGAAGATGGTGCGCTCCGACCTGGCCTCGAGCGGCGTGATGTTCACCCTGGACACCGAGACCGGCTTCCGCGACGTGGTCCTGGTCACCTCGATCTGGGGCCTGGGCGAGAACATCGTCCAAGGCCGGGTCGTGCCCGACGAGTTCTACGTGCACAAGCCCACGCTGCGTCAGGGCTTCGACTCGCTCGTCTGGAAGAAGCTGGGGGGTAAGGAGTTCAAGCTGATCTACGACGAGACCAAGCAGCGCCTGAGCAACGTCCCCACGCCCAAGGAGGAGCGGCAGCGCTTCTCGCTCGAGCCCGAAGAGGTGCTGCAGCTGGCGCGCTGGGCGGTGGCCATCGAGGACCATTACTCCAAGGTCCACGGCGAGCCCACGCCGATGGACATCGAGTGGGCCAAGGACGGCCTCTCGGGCGAGCTCTTCATCGTGCAGGCGCGGCCCGAGACGGTGCACAGCCAGCGCAAGGGGTTGAAGTTCACCGTCTACGAGCTGAAGGAAAAGAGCAGGGTGCTGGTGCGCGGCCTGGCCGTGGGCGAAAAGATCGCCAGCGGCAGGGTGCGGGTCATCACCGATCCCAACAAAATGGACGAGTTCCAGCCGGGCGAGGTGCTGGTTACCACGATCACCGACCCCGACTGGGAGCCCATCATGAAGGAAGCGGCGGCGATCGTCACCGACCGCGGCGGGCGCACCTCGCACGCCGCCATCGTCGCCCGCGAGCTGGGCATCCCTGCGGTCGTCGGCTCCGAAAACGCCACCCGGGTGCTCAAGACCGGTCAAGAGGTGACCGTCTCCTGCGCCGAGGGCGAGGACGGCAAGGTGTACGAGGGCCGGCTCGCCTACGAGGTGCACGAGGTGGACCCGGCCACCCTGCCGCGACCCGAGCGCACCCGCATCCTCCTCAACGTGGGCAACCCCGAGCTGGCCTTCAAGCTGGCCCAGTACCCCGTGGACGGGGTGGGCCTGGCGCGCATGGAGTTCATCTTCGCCTCCTGGATCCGGGTGCACCCGCTGGCGCTGACCCGCTACGACCGGCTGCCCATCCGTGTCAAGCGGCAGGTGGACGAGTTGACGCGGGGTTACCCCAGCAAAGAAGAGTACTTCATCGACAAGCTGGCCCAGGGGATCGCCGTCATCGCCGCGGCCTTCTACCCGCGTGAGGTGATCCTGCGCTTCTCCGACTTCAAGACCAACGAGTACGCCCACCTGCTCGGCGGCGAGCTCTTCGAGCCGCAGGAGGAGAACCCCATGCTGGGGTGGCGCGGCGCCAGCCGCTACTACCACCCCGACTACAAGGAGGGGTTCCTCCTCGAACTGGCCGCGGTCCGGCGGGTGCGCGAGACCTTTGGCCTTACCAACCTCAAGGTGATGGTGCCCTTCTGCCGCACGCCTGAGGAGGGCCGGCGGGTGCTCGAGGTGATGAAGGAAGGCGGACTGGAGCCGGGCAAGAACGGGCTCGAGGTCTACGTGATGGCCGAGATCCCCTCGAACATCTGGCTCGCCGACGCCTACGCCGACGTCTTCGACGGCTTCTCGATCGGCTCCAACGACCTGACCCAGCTCACCCTGGGCGTCGACCGCGACTCCGATCGTATCGCCGCCCTTTTCGACGAGCGCAACGAGGCGGTGAAACGCTCGGTGGCCCACCTGATCGCGCGCGCCCACGCCCACGAGCCGCGCCGCAAGGTGGGCATCTGCGGCCAGGCTCCCAGCGACTACCCCGAGTTCGCCGCTTTCCTGGTGGAGCAGGGGATCGACAGCATCAGCCTCAACCCCGACGCCGTGCTGCGCACCCTCCAGGTCGTAGCGGGCGCCGAGGGAGAAGCTCGACCATAAGCTGCGCGAAGTAACGCGACGTTGACGGGCCGGGCATTCGCTCGGCCCGCCGACGGCGCGGTTGCATATTAGTACCCATATTTGCTTGCGCAGAATGCCGATACGGCTTCCTACTGCGTACAATTCGCAAATGCTATAGAATAGCCGTGAGGGCATATCAAGTAGGGGCGCTGCTATGTAAACCACCAGAATATCAACTTGACCACAAGCCGTATTTCGCTGCGCGTCTGTAGATTTGAGGCGCTAGTGAAAGATTGGGTTGAGACGAGGGGAAGAGCGAAATCAAGACAAGAAGATCGCCTAGCGGAGACGTTAAATGTCGGCTATCAGCGTCAGAAAATTACGCAAAGTATACCTGCGCCCCCTGCGCTCTGGGGCGGGTTGGTTAGGAGATTTATTCCGACGCCAAGTCGAGGAAGTAACGGCCTTGGACGGCGTTTCATTTTCGATCGAGAGGGGAGAATTCATTGGTTACGTTGGCCTTAACGGTGCTGGTAAAACAACAACCATGAAAATCCTGGCGGGAATATTGCATCCTACGTCAGGGGAGGTTGGCGTACTGGGGCGTGTCCCGTGGAAAAGAGAGCCAGCGTTCCTGAGGCGAATTGGTTTTGTAATGGGACAAAAGCAGCAGCTATGGTGGGATCTACCCGCAGCAGACACCTTTGAGTTTCTAAGAACAATATACGATATACCCAGACAAAAATTCAGCAAATCGATTGGAGAAATGAGCGAAATCCTCGGTGTTGCTGAGTTAATACAAACCCCGGTACGCAACCTGTCGTTAGGAGAGCGTGCCAAGGTTGAGCTGATTGCTTCTCTATTGCATGACCCGGAGGTGGTCTTTCTCGACGAGCCGACCCTGGGCATGGACGTGCTGGCGCAGCGGAACATGCGCAGCTTTTTCGCCGAATACAACCGCCGCTACCATAAAACGATGCTGCTAACGACGCACAACCTCTCGGATGTCGAAGCTCTGTGCCAAAGAGTAATCATCATTCACCAAGGGCGCATTATCTGGGACGGCGACCTCGACGATCTGCTGAACCGTTACGACCGCGAGCGTGTTTTCCGCATAGCGTATGAGGCGTCCGGTCGTCTGCAAGAAGAGAAAATCGAGGCGAGCAAAGCGGAGGCGGCCAGGTTGTTGAGCGAGTTCTCCGCCAAAGGCCGCGTCGTCACCTTTGAAGAGGAGCGGCTTAATCTCGAGCGGGTTGTAGCTCGAATGCTGGAGTCTGCGTCGTGAGGTACGTAGCGTTGTTGCGGGGAGCCTTTGCTCTCGCCTGGCGCGAGGGTACGGCCTACCGCTTCAGTTTCGCTATGAGCTTTCTGGTCATCGCCTTACCGTTTACGTTGCAGGTGTTTCTTTGGCGGGCGGTATTTTCGGGGCGCGCGAGCCTGGCGGGCTACTCTTTTTCGCGGATGGTCGCTTACTACGTCCTGGCTTTGCTGCTCTTCGACTTCGTACAACCAACCCTCCTCTACGATGTCGCCGACGACATTAAGAGCGGCAACCTGGCGGCCCATTTGTTGCGCCCCGTTCCGTATCCGCTTTGGTCCGCGGGGGTTCGCTTCGGTTCACAGGCGGTCTACCTCGTGGTAGTGGCGTTGACGGTAGGGCTAATTTCGTGGCTACTGGTCGTACTGGGTTACCTCAACCCCGGCGAGTGGTCACTGGAAAGAGCCGCCGCTTTCCTCTTGGTCTTTGCGCTGGCTTGGCTCGTAGGTTTGTTGCTGAGCCTGGCGGTCAGCTTCGCCGTCTTCTTCACAGAAGACGCCAGCGGCTTGAGCAAAGTGGTCGGTTTTGTCTTCCCGCTATTTTCCGGCGCTCTCATACCCCTCGATCTCTTGCCGCGATGGCTGCAGATTATCGGGAAATACCTTCCCTTCCGTTGGCTGGTTTATGAGCCCATACGTGTCTTTAGCGGACGTGCAGCCTTGCTGGACGTGCTGCCAGCGTTACTGGCTTGGGCGCTCCTGGCCGCGCTCCTGGCTTGGTTATTATGGCGTGCGGGGGAAGCGCGGTTTACGGCGGTGGGAGGATGAGAGGCGCACGCTCTCATGGCGGCTGGCGCTGGAGCGTCGCCGTCAAACAACTATGGCTGGGCCTGCGGGCATGGCGCAGCTTCAGGTCGAGTTTTTGGCTGGGCGTCTTTGCCGACATGACGTGGCTGGCCTTCTCGTTCGTTTTTTTCGGCAGCATCTACGGCCGCGTCGGCTCGATAGGGGGTTGGGGCTGGTCCGACGTTGTTTTGCTCATCGGTACGGCCCAGCTGATCGAAGGCGCCCATGTGGGTCTTTTCGAGAGCAATCTACGTCGCTTGTCGGCCGGTGTCAGGAGCGGGGCGCTGGACCGTTGGCTCTTATATCCGGTGGATACGCAGTTGCTGTTAATTTTCGGTCGCGTCAACTTAAGGGGATTGCTCGTCTTCTTCCTCGGTTTGGGAGTCGTCTTGTATGCTTTGCGGGCGGGAGAACATCAGATAGGGGCAGCTTCACTCGTGCGCTATGGTCTGCTCGTAGTCGGCGGGGTCGCCGTTCGACTGGCTGCAGCTTTCCTGATCGAAACCCTGGCGTTCTTCTTCGTCGATGTCGCCGTGCTGCGGGCCTTGCAGAACGAATTCTACGGTTACGCCGCCTACCCGCAGTCGGTTTACCCCGGCTGGGCTTGGAAGCTCCTCTTCACGTTATTGATTCCGGTTCTCTGGATGGGTAACGTGCCCGTAGCGGCGCTGCGCGAACCAGGACAGGTATTGCCGTGGCTGGTCTTCCCGCCCTTGCTCTTGTTGGCGAGCAGGCTGTTGTTCGCGGCTGCGCTGCGTCGCTACCAAAGCGCCGG
>JALSMT010000050.1 GCA_026987375.1 Thermaceae bacterium
TTGCGGTAGGTGCGGCGGGTCTGCACGTCCTGCCAGGCGCCCGGGGGCAGCGGCGCGGTCTGGGGCTCTGCACTGTTGTTGAAAAGCGCCAGCACCTCGCCGGGGCCGGGCTCGCCGCGGTAGAAACCGAGCAGCGGCCCCTCGCCCAGGTAGGCACGCCAGACGGCGGTAGCGAAGGCGGGCAGGCTCTTCTTCAACACCGCCAGCCCGCGGTAGAAGGCCTGCATCTCGACGTCGCAGCGCTCCCACTGCAGGGGGTAGCGCTGCTTGTCGTAGGGGTCTTTCTCGCCCAGGAAGGCGCATTCGTCACCCTGGAAGTGCACCGGTACGCCGGGCAGCGCGTAGAGGATCGCCGTCGCCAGGCGCTGCCGCGCCAGCCCCTCGGGCGTCGGTTGCTGACCGAACCTGCCCCCGCCCAGGTCGGTGAGCAGGCGGCTGGTGTCGTGCGAATCGATGAGGTTGAAGCCCATGTCGGTCGCCGCCTCCGGCAGCACCGCGTAGACCTGACTCATCTCCCGCAGCGCACGCTTGCCACTCGCGAACGCCGCCGGCTTGCCCTTCGCGTACTTGAGGATCGCGCCGCGGCCCAGCGCGTAGTTCATCAGGCTGTCGAACTCGTCGCCCGCCAGCCAGCTGGCGTCGGCCTGCCAGATCTCGGCCACCAGATAGGCCTCGGGGTTGATCTTCTTGAGCTCGCGGCGCATCTCGGCGAAAAACCCATGAGCATCTATGAGGTCGCCCGGAACGTCAACCCGCACGCCGTCGAAGCCGAAGCGGATCCAGTACGCCGCCACCTCGAGCAGGTAGCGCCGCACCCCGGGGTTGCCGGTGTTCAGCTTGGGCAGGCTGCCGATGTTCCACCAAGCCTCGTAGGCGCTGGCGTCACCCGGCTCGAAGGGCCACTTCTTGATGAAGTACCAGTTCCAGTAGGGTGAGTTGGGACCGTTCTTGACCACGTCGCGGAAGGCCCAGAAACCCAGGCCGGTGTGGTTGGGCACGAAGTCGAAGAGCACCTTGACGTTGCGGGCGTGGGCCTCGTCCAGTAGCCGGCGCAGCGTCTCCTTGTCGCCGAACTTGGGCGAGACCTCCAGGTAGTCGTGGGTGTCGTAGCCGTGGGCCGAGCCCGAGTCGAAGACGGGGTTCAGGTAAAGGAGCCCCACCCCCTGACGGGCCAGATAGTCGAGTTTTTGGATTACGCCGCTCAGGTCGCCGCCGAAGTACTGGTGGCAGCAGAGCTGCGGCGTGACCGGCCCGTTCCAGGGCGAGAGGAAGGGCTTGTTCTCCGGGTCGAGCCGCCGCCAGCGGGCGTTGAAGTTGTACTCGTCGCTGGCCAGCGCCAACTCGTCGTTGCCCGGCTCGCCGTTTTTGAAACGCTCGGGGAAGATCTGGTAGCCCACCCGCTCGCCCACCCAGTCGAGGCCGCGGAAGGCCCGGCCGTCGTAGGCGAAGGGGCCGAAGGTGGCCTCGCGCCCGTCCGTTTGGACCACGTGGATGCGGTAGCTCGTGGGCGCGTCGGGCAGGCTCGCGCGCCAGTAGGACCGACCGCGCGCTTCGAGCTGCGGGTACATCGTGTAACGCTCCCCTGCGGCGATCAGCTCCGCGCTCGCTACGCTGCCCGCCCCGGCGGAAAAGCGCACGGCCAGCCGGCCGTCGGCCACCGAGAGGTAGCGCGCCTCGGCCGGGTCGTGCTCGAAGGCGAGCTCCACCGGCCCGCCGGCCTTCTTGACGACCGGGGCCTCGACGATGCGCACCGCGTTCTGGCCGCCGAAACCGTCGCCCGAGCAGCCGTCGGCGGTCGGGTCGACCATAGGGCGGCCGAAGGTGGGATCGTCGCACATGTCCTTCGGCCACTTCCCGTTGATGAAGAACTTGTAGCTGTACTCGCCCGGCTCGAGGTCGAGAGTGACCGCCCAGGAACCGTCGGGCTGGGGCTTCATGGGGGTCTCGCCCCAGTTGTTGAAGCTGCCGCGCAGGCTGACCGAGTGCACCTCGACCCCCGGCGGCGGCGTGTACTTGAAGGTCACCTGGACGGCCAGGGCCAAGCCCGCGAGCAACGCCGCTATGAGAACCAATAAAAATCTGCGCATGATACCCCCCTCACTCCTTGAGCGCGCCGGCGGTGTAGCCGGAGACGAAGTACTGCTGGAAGCCGTAGAAGATGAGCAAAATGGGCAGCGAACCCAGCACGCTGGCGGCGGCGAACAGCCCCCACTTGGTCGAGAACTGGCCGGTGGTGAAGCTGTAGAGCCCCAGCCCCACGGTCCACTTGTCCACCCCCGTGAGCACCAGGTTGGCCATGATGAACTCGGAGTAGGTGCCCACGAACTGGAGCAGGAAGATGAAGACGAACATCGGCGCCGAAAGCGGCAGCACGATGCGGGTGAAGGCCTGCCAGCGGGTGGCGCCGTCGATGTAGGCCGCCTCCTCCAGGCTGCGCCCCAGGCTCTCGACGTAACCCTTGTAGACCCAGCTGCCGAAGCTGATAATCCCGCCCGAGTAGGCGAGCAGCAGGCCGGTGAAGGTGTTCAGCAGGTCGAGCCAGCTGAGCAGGTAGTAGATGGCCACCAGCGCCAAAAAGCCGGGGAACATCTGGACGAAGATGAAGGTGAGCAGCGTCGGGTAGCGCCCCGGGAAGTCGAAGCGGGCGAAGGCGTAGCCGGCGGTGGCCGTCAGGGCGATGGCCAGAAGGCCGCTCGAGCCCGAGACCAGCAGGGTGTTGCGCACCCAGAGTAGGAATTTGCTCTCCGTGCCAATGCCGGTGAACTGCGCGGGCCCGAGAAAGACGACGAGCACGAAGAGCGCCGCCGCGAAGCCGAAGAGCGCGCGGCCGCGCCACACCCCCAGCGCCTCGCCGCCGCGCCGCCGCGCCGCCGCGGCCAGCCCCAGCGCCGCCAGCAAGAGCGCCAGCGCCAGCGCCAGCAGCGCCCACTGCCAGGGGTAAATGACCACCCCATTAACGAGCTTGGCGTAGTTGTCCCAGCTGACGTTTGCAAAAGAGGGCAGCACCTTGGCCCGCACCAAAAGCCAGGCGCTGTGGACCCTGCGGAAGCTGAAGAGGTTGTTGCGGGGATCAAAGGAAGCGCTGACCACCTGCAACACCGGGTAGTAGACGAGGACGACCAAAGTCCAGAGGAAGAGGTGGGTGAGGGCCTGACCGAAGAGCGGCCCGACCGGCCGCCGCCGGCCGCTGAGGCGGTTGCCCACCTTGATGACGGCCCAGCTGTAGACGAAGAGGGCCAGGACCGCGGCGGCGTAGCCGGCCAGCACGTAGCGCCAACCTCCGGGGACGAAGACCGCGCCGAAAGCGGGCCTCGGCTCTACCCGCCCGGCCAGCTCGGCGCCCAGGCCCCAGGTGTAGGCGCCCATCTCCAGCACTGCCGCGGTCCAGAAGACGAGTCGCCAAGCGTCGGTTCCGTCCAGCCGCCCCCGCAGCAGCACGCCCAGGAGCCCCGCCGACAGCAAGAACCCCAGGACCAGCCCCCAGTCTCCGCGCTCGAGCCCGAAAACAAGGAAGCTGCCAGGGCGCAGGCCGCGGGCCGCGAAGAACACCCACTGTGCCGCCAGGTAGGCGAGCAGCAGGCCGAAGGCGGCCCCCCAGGCGCGCCGGCTCACCGCCGCCCCTCCTCGCGCAGGGCGCCGCTGACGCGGAAGTTGACCAGGCTGATGCCCACGGTGAGCACGAAGATGACCAGGCTGATCGCCGCCCCCAGGCCGTAGGCCGACTGCCCCTCGGCGCGGAAGGCCGTCTTGTATGCCCAGGAGATGAGGATGTCGGTGGCCTGGGCGGTGGAGAGCCGCCCCTCGGTGGCGGGGCCGCCGCCGGTGAGCAGGTAGATGACGTTGAAGTTGTTGAAGTTGAAGGCGAAGGAGGCCAGCAGTATGGGAACGAAGGCCGCTCGCAAGAGCGGCAGGGTAATGAACTGGAAAGCATCGAGTGACGTGGCTCCGTCTACCTTGGCCGCCTCGTAGAGCTCGTCGGGGATCGTCGAGAGCGCCCCCAGCGTGGCCGTCATCATGTAGGGGAAGCCCAGCCAGAGGTTGACGAGCAGCACCGAGACCTTGGCCCACAGCGGATCGAGCAGCCAGGGGATCGGGTAGACCCCGAGGAGCCCCAGGAGCCGGTTTATGGCGCCGAACTGTTTGTTGAGCAGCGCCACCCACATCTGGATGGTGATCACGCCCGGAAGCGCCCAGGAGATGATTAGCAGCGTCCGGTAAAGGTTGCGCAGTTTGAGGTCTTTGTTGTTCAAGAGCACGCCCAAAAACAGCCCCAGCAACGCGGTTGCAGCCACCGTAAAGGAGGCGAAAACGACGTTCCAAACGAAGACCGGCCACAGCGCCCGGGCCGCGTTCTTGAAGATGTAGGCGAAATTGCGCAAGCCGATGTAGTGGAAAACGTTGACGCGGTAGGCGTAGCGCGGTTCAAAGCCGGGCGCCCGATCCAGCTCGAGAGTGCGCCCCTGCTGCGCGGTTACGGTAAAGCGCGCCCTTTTGCCGTCGGCTACCAGCTCGACCTTCTCGCCTAGGCAAGTCTTGTTGCAGCCCAGCGACTGACGCGGGTCGGCGGCCAAGGTTATCCGTCTGCCCGAAATGGCCGTCACCGCCGTTTCCGTGGCTCGGTCGGGCAGGCCGTTACGCGCCCCCGAGTAGTCCGTAAAAGCCAGGTAGACGGTCAGGATTATCGGGTAAACGGTAAATACCAGCAAAAATACTATCGCCGGCAGTAAGTAGTACCAGTCGCTGAGAAAAGGAAAGGTTCGCGCCAGAAAAAAGAGCAGCGGCAAAAGAAAAAGCGTCGTGGTGATGAGGATCCACCAGCCCGGCAAACCGCCGCTGCGTCCGACGGCGACGGCGACGCGCTCGAGGGCCACGAACGCCGCCGCCCCCAATAAAAATGAGCTGACCAGGGCGCCGCCCAAAAGGGCGATAGCCGTTAGAAAACCGCGCAGGCCGGCAGGGTGTCTGTACAAGAAAACCCCTCTAGGGGGGCGGCTTTTGCCGCCCCCGCTGTCTTTACTTGCCCTTGATGGCCCCCGCGATCTCGGCGACCATGTCGTCGATTATCTTCTTGACGTCCGAGTCGGGCTTCTGGGTGATGAGGCTGAGAGCGTTGCCCCAGGGGCCCCAGACCTTGCCCATGGCCGGAATGTTGGGCATGGGGTCGCCCATGGCGATGGTCGTAGAGAAGCCCTTGACGACCGGGTCGGCCTTCAGTTGCTCGAGGGCGCCCAACGAGACGGGAATGCGCCCGCCTGCTTTGTTGAAGGCTACCTGATTGGCGGGGTTGACCAGGATCTTGGCGAAGTTGACCGCCGCTATCTTATTTTTGGAGTAAGCGTTGACGACTACGCCCTGCACGCCCACGAAGGGGCCCCAGGCGCCGCCTCCGGGGGGCGCGGGCAGCGGCGCGATACCGAAGTTGAGCCCCGCTTTCTTGTAGTCGCCCAAAGCCCAGGGGCCGTTGAGAATCATCGCCAGCACGCCGTCCTTGAAGGCGCCGTCTGCCACGCCGTAGTCCACGCCCTCGGGGATCAGCTTGTACTTGTAGCGCAGGTCCTTGATGAACTGGCCCGCCTTGTAGCCCGGCTCGCCGCCGAGCCCCAGGTCGGCGGGATTCAGGCTGCCGTCGGGGTTCTTGCCGAAGACGTAGGCGCCGTAGGCCTTGAACCAGCCGTAGTTGAAGTAGGGGTTGCCGAGGTCGTAGAGGAAGCCGAAGGTGTCGCCAGTAGTGTATTTTTTGGCGAGGGCCAAAAACTCGTCCCAGGTCGCGGGCGGGGTCTTGACCAGGTCTTTGTTGTAGATCAGCGCCACCGACTCGGCGTTCATCGGCAGGCCGAAGAGCTTGCCGCCGTAGCTGAAGGCGCTGACCGCCACCGGCATCAGCCCCGAGAGATAGTCTTTGGTAGCGTACTTGCCCACGGGCTCGAGCACCCCCGCGGCGGCCATCTCGCCCAACCAGTCGTGGGGCACGGTGACCACCAGGTCGGCCGCCTCTCCCTGGGGAGCGCCCAGGATGAACTTTTGCTTGATGTCGTTGAAGGGCACCTCCACGACCTGCACGCCCACGCCGGTGGCCTTTTCGTAACGCTGCGCCTGGCTCTTCAAGAACTCCAGCTCGGGACCGCCAAAGTGGGTCCAGATGGTAATCTGCCCCGCGGCGAACGCCATACCCAGCAACGCGGCCACTGCGGTTACCCAGAACTTCTTCATAAGAAACCACCTCCCCGCGCTCCATTCCTGTAATGGTAGCGCTACCATCCGGCGCTCGCGGCAAACCTTATTGCTTCAACGTGCCGTTTCTCGCGCCCAAAACCATTGTACAATTTTATACCGAGTACACGTCAAGGAACATACGCCCCGCGCAGCATCTTGCGCATACCGCAAACGGCATAACGAGGCGCGCTCTCCACCCCGCGCCGCGGGCCGCCATGCGATATGATGCAGAGCGTGGAGGCGTTGCAGCCGTACATTGGCCAGATTACATTCGGCGGGCTCGCGGGCTTCGTCGCCGGGTACGCGCTCAAAAAAGTGGGGAAGCTGGCGGCTTTGCTGCTGGGTCTCTTCTTTATTGGGCTGCAGGTCATGGCCTACTACGGTTTGGTGCAGATCGACTGGACGCGAATTCAGGCCAGCGTAGACCCCCTGCTGGGCAAAGAGCAGCTGCAAGGCCTTTGGCAGAACCTAGTCCACGTCCTCACCTATAACGCTCCGTTTGCCGGCGGCTTCGTGGCGGGGCTGCTCCTGGGACTCAAGAAGGGCTAGCAGCCCGCCTAGAGCGCGCTCCCGCTTTCTAGTCGGCCCGCCCCTCTTTAAACCCTCTAGAATAGGGCGCCTTCGTCAGGTATTTAAGACCCGAATCCGGCGCCACCGTAAGCACGCGCCGCCCGGGCCCCAGACGCCGCGCTACCTGCAACGCCCCCCAGACGTTGGCCATGGCGCTCGGTCCCAGTAATAGTCCTTCTTCCCTGGCGAGGCGACCGCCCAGCAGCAGAGCCGGTTCCGCCGCTACCGCTACTACCTCGTCTATCAAGTCCAGGTCCAGGTTTTCGGGCACGAAACCGGGTCCTATACCGGCGAAGGGGTGATCCTCGCAAGGCCCGCCCAGGAGCGCGCGACAGGCCTCCGGCTCCAGCGCCACCACCTGCAAAGCGGGGTTCTGCCGGCGCAGAAACCTGGCCATACCGCCGAGACTGCCGCCGGTGCCGGTGCCCAAAACCAGGGCGTCAACCCGCCCCTCGAGCTGGCGCCAAGCCTCGGGAGCGGTACTGCGCTCGTGCGCCAGGGGGTTGTCGGGGTTGGAAAACTGGTCGGCCCACCAGCCCCCCGTTTCGGCGGCGAGGGTCCGCGCTCGCTCGCGCGCGCCGCTAATACCCTGAGCCGCGGGGACAAACTCCAGCTCGGCGCCGTACGCCCGCAGTATTGCCCTGCGCTCCGGGGAAAGAGAGGCGCTGGAAACGTTCAGGTAACGGTAACCGCGGACCGCCGCCAGCATGGCCAGGGCTATGCCGGTATTGCCCGAGGTGGCCTCGACCACTACCTGATCCTTGCCGGGTAGTATCTCGCCGCGTTCCTCGGCGGCGGCCAACATTCCCCAGGCGGCGCGGTCTTTGATAGACCCGCCGGGGTTGCCGCCCTCCAGCTTGAGCCAGACCTCGGCCGCGCCCTCCGCTAGGCGTTGCAGGCGTATGGCGGCCGTTCCTCCGATGGCGACTTGGAGTTCCATATCTCCAACATCTCAGAACTCGCCGGGGCTATGGTGAGTGGTTTTACGAATTACTCACCGCTTTCAGGTAGCCTGAGAAGGCTTCGGTAAAAACCGAAGGGAGGAATGCATGAACGCTAGCAAAGACAAAGTGGTGACCATAGCTTACAAACTCACCGTTGACGGCGAGCCGGTAGACCAGGGCGAGCTGGCCTACATCCACGGGCATCAACAAATCATCCCCGGCCTGGAAAGAGAACTGGAAGGCCGCAGCGCCGGCGACAGCTTCGAGACCACGCTGGCTCCCGCCGACGCCTACGGCGAGCGCGACGAGGAAGGCGTGCAGGTGGTGCCCCGCTCCGCCTTTCCCGAAGACGCCAAAGTGGAAAGCGGCGAACAGTTCTACGCCCAGGACTCCCAGGGCAACCCCATGCCGCTGACCGTCACCAAGGTGGCCGGTGACGACGTCACCGTCGACTTCAACCACCCGCTGGCCGGTAAGACGCTCAACTTTTCGGTAGAAGTCAAAGAGGTGCGCGACGCCACCCCCGAGGAGCTGGCGCACGGTCACGTTCACGGCCCCGGCGGGCACCAGCACTAAAATCCGGCGCAAACCCACCACCCCCGCCCCAAGGCGGGGGCTTTCAGCGGTAGAATGCAGCGTTGGGAGGGAGCGTGAACAAGAGCAAGAAAGCCGTCCCCGGAGCAGGCGGCCTAGTCTTTGATGAAACGGGCGAAGTTTTGTTGATCCGTGACAAGAACGGCTACTGGGTTTTCCCCAAAGGGCACGTAGAACCGGGTGAGGATGCGCGGCAAACGGCGCTGAGAGAGGTGAAAGAAGAAACGGGCGTGAGCGCCGCAATAGAAGCAAAACTAGGAGAAAGCAGCTACCGCAACGACCGCGGCGAAGAGCGTCTGATTCACTGGTTCCTGATGCGGGGCGGCGGCGAGATCAGGCTCGAGCCCGGCCTGCACGGCGCCGCATTTTTCGAGCCCGCCGACGCCCAGCGTCTGCTGGCCTTTCCAGAAGACCTGCGCCTGCTGCAAAAAGCGCTGCGACTAAGAGGCGGCGATTAGCGCGAGCGCCTCTTCTATGCTCAAGTCTTTATCCACCTTACGGACGTGCTCCGGCGGTGAGCCGTGTTCGTGATGGCGGGGGCCTTGATGATGGTGATGGTGGCCGCCCTCTTCGTGACCAAAGCGCACACCCACCCAAAGGTCACAGTCCGCCAGCAGCTGACCCAGCAGTCTGGGTTTTCCGCCGCCTTCAAGGGCTTTGTAGGGGTTGTCGCGCAGCTCGACCCTGCGCCAGCCGTCATCCTTCAAATCGTAAATGGCGAAGAATGGCGCGTGTCCGTAGGGGCCGGCGTATAGCTTGGTAGCGTTGCTCATTATCGCGATAGCGACACGCATAAATACACCTCCTGCGGGTAGTATAGCTCGCTGCCGGGATTTTGCATGGCTTTGCTCTTTTTTTCGCAATAGCTAAGCTGTTGCGGCCCTTAACGGCGAAAGAGGACCCCCTCGTTACCGCGAAATACGTGTACGTAGACCCCCGCCGCGGCCAGCAGACTTCTCTTTTGCTGCAGACGCTCCATCCCCTTAGTTTTTCCCCAAACCGGCCTGCCGGTCTCACCCGGCCGCAGAAAAAAACCCTCGGGAAAGAGCAGCAGGTGAACCCGGGCGGCGCGCGCCCGCGCCGCCAGCGCCCCCTCAATCACGTCCAAGGGAGCCTCTTGGGTCAGCACCAGCAGATTGACTCCAGCGGGAGGCAGCGGTACTTTGCCGGGCTTGGCGACGGCGTCGAGGCGCGCCAGCTCTGCTAGTAAAGCGCGCATGGCATCGTCACCCCGCGCCGGCGAACGGCTGCCGCCCGCCCAGGAAAGCCCCACGGCCAAACCCTGCTCCGCCAGGCGCAACGCCAAGCTGGCCGAGAGTTCGGCCACGTGATCCAGGTAAACCTGAGAGGCGCCGCCGCTGTCTATGTAAATCCAGACGCCGGTCGCCCTCACCCAGGAAAACTCTCGCACCATCAAGCGGTCATGGTGCGCCGTAGCCTTCCAGTGAATCCGCTTTAGCGAGTCGCCAGGGTGATATTCGCGCGTTCCGCGGTAGCGGCTGGCGTCCTCCAGACCCAGCTGCCGCGCCTGCGGTCCCTCCGCCAGCAATGTGAGCGCCAGGTCGGGCGGCAACTGCCGCCATATCCGCGGATAGACCGTTATCGCTCCGCCCTTCGCCGTTAACCTCACCTCGCTGCTGCGCAACCCCAGCGCGTCGCGCACGAACAGCCGCGCCCGCGGTAAGGCGTGCACGCCGCGCCGCCGCAAGACCGCCGTAGCGCTCATCTCTACTACCACGCCGCCCCAACCGAAGCCGCTCTTAACCGCGGGAGACAAACCAAGGTTGTGCTCGCCACGCCACTCCAGGCGCCAGTAGGCCGGAGCCGGCAAGAAGAACTCGGCGCGCAGGCGCACTGTGCTCTCCCTGCCGACAAAACCGCGCTCGCGATCGGCCGAGACGCGCTGGCTGCCGCCGCCCGCGGCTGCCGGCATCACCAGGGCCGAAAGGAGAAGGGCGGCCGCCAGCAGTAATAGCCAGCTCAAACGCCCTCCTCGCTCGGTACGGCCACCGACTTTAGCGCCCGCTCGACTACCCCGGCCGCGCTCGAGCCTTCCAGCCTGACCTCGGGCTTGAGAATTATGCGGTGCTCGAGTACCACCGCAGCCGCCTCTTTGACGTCATCGGGGATCACGTAAGAACGGCCCGCAATCGCCGCCAGCGACATAGCCATTCGCTGCAAGCCCAAGGCGGCGCGGGGGCTGGCGCCCAGGGCCACGTCCTTGTCGCTGCGGCTAAAGCGCACCAGCGCCACCACGTAAGCCGCCAGCTCAGGGTTTACCTGCACCCGCGAGATAACCTGCTGCAAAGACCTCGCCTCGGCGGCGTCAGAAACGGCCTCAATCTTGTCCAGCGGGTGCTCCGCGCGCATCCGCAGCAAAAGTTCTTCTTCCTGCTGCTCGCCAGGGTAGCCGAGTCTCAAGCGCAGCAAAAAGCGGTCCATCTGCGCTTCCGGCAACGGAAACGTACCGTCCATCTCTATCGGGTTCTGAGTGGCCAGTACGAAGAAAGGTTCCGCCAGCGCCCTGGTCTCGCCGTCCACCGTCACCTGCCCTTCGGCCATCGCCTCCAACAACGCCGACTGCGTCTTGGGGGTGGCGCGGTTAATTTCGTCGGCAAGCAAAACCTGCGTAAAAACAGGTCCGGGGACGAAGCGAAAGTCGCCGTCGCGCCAGACGTTGACGCCGGTCAGGTCGCTGGGCAGCAGGTCCGGCGTGAACTGGATGCGCTTGAAGTCAAGGCCCAGGCTAGCCGCCAGAGCCCGCGCCATCGTGGTCTTCCCGGTGCCGGGAACGTCTTCGAGCAACACGTGTCCACCCGACAAAAAACCAGCTAGCAGCAGCCTGACCGTCTGCTGCTGCCCGACCATTACCCGCGCCACGTTCTCGCTCACCCTGGCGTACCACTCAGCCACTCGCTTCATTTTTCTTCTCCTCGTCAATCTCCGCGATTATGCGTCGCAAAAACTCTTCGGCTCGCCGGGCCTCGGCGTCTTCAGCCAAACCACCGTAGCGGACCGGCTCATAGAGCGCGGTAAGGCCCCGCACCGGCGCCGCTGCGCCCTCGAAAAGGCGCGACACTCTGGCGGCGTACTCGCGCGGCGTCTCGCTGGCGGACTTCCTCGCCAAAGGGCGCATGTACGCCAAAAACGAGCGATATGCCGCCCGCACCCGCCCGGCAAAATACTCGGAGGGCTGCCGCCGCGCCGTCGCGGGCTCGCCTTGCATAAGCGCGCTCTCACGCCGCTGCAACAAGGAGCGCAACGCCGCCGCCAGGAAAACCAGCCAAACAGCAAGGCCCAAAGTTTGCAGCGGCGCGCTGAGCGAGGGCAAACGCCAAAACCTGGCCCCCGCACTGCCGTAGTTACGGAATCCGCCGCCCAAGCGCGCCGCCCCCCTGGCGAGCGGCCTGCCGTAGCCGGCGATATAACCGCCCTCGCCGTGAAAGGTGAGCACAAACCATACCAGCACGAAAGCCGCCAGCAGCAGAGTCAGAGCGATATTGACCATGGTCATACGCCGCGGATTCAGCCTCCAAGCACGCCCTTGCAACAAGCGCCGCCAGGCCAGCAAGAGCACTAGCAACGCCACGAATAAGCTTAGCGACATCAGGTAAGCGTTGAGAGTCCGCAGGAATTGGACGTAACTGGGCGTCTGCGGCGGTTGGGGCGGCCCTGCGCGCCTCCTCGCGGTCCCGCTCCCGGCTGCGGGCGGCGGGGCCACCGGCCCGTTGCCGCCGCCGGTCCGCACCACCGCCGGCGGCTCTCCGCCGGCTGGCAAAGAGTAGAGCGAAAACCGTAGAGCGCCGGCCTGCGAGACGAATAGCGCCGCCAACAGCAGCACGGCGGCAAAAAACAGCACGCCCCTAGCGTCGCAAGCAAAAGGTACGCCCAGCCGTGCGCTTTGACGCTTTTCCCCCAGGTAAACCAGTATCACCCAGAGCAATAAGCTCGCCGCCAAGGTAACTCCGGCGGGACGGAGCAAAAGCGCCCAGGCGAATAGCGGCGCCGCCGCCAGCGCCGTCGTTCTCTCCCGCCAGAGGAAGATCGCCAGCGAAAAGGCCCACAAGCCCGAGAGGAGCAGCATCGCCCGCGCAAAATGCGCCACCAGCTGGTCGTGAACGGCGCAGTCGCAACCCGCGAACAGGTACACCGTTAGTAACGGCGTAGCCAGTAATAAAGTGGTGCGCCAACGCGGTCGCAAAGCCCAGACGGCGACGTAAAATAATGCGCCCGGCCACATCTGCGGCGGTAAAACGACGGCTAGGAGTATGAACGCCGCCAGGCTAGCTATCACTCCCGCAGTATATATAGGAGGTTTGAGAAACAAATCAGCGCCCCTTCGCCAAGGTATGAGTCAGAGTCCTATAAAATACCCGGAGACTAAATCCGAAGCATATTTTCGGCCCGCAAACGAAAGGACCGTTTACGTTTGCATAGAGTTGCCGTCTCCCGAATAATATTTGAAGATAGCTTTGCGCTCCCCAGGAAACGACCGCCGCGCCGCAAAAGCCCGATCAGCGCCCGGCAAATATATAGAGATCTAGCGCAGGGCGCGGAAAGACTTACCTTTAGCCGCTTGCGCGCGAACGGGCGGTAGTACGGCCGTATATTAACGCGCCAGGAAAACTGAAAGCCGCGCGTTACGAAACAACCACAAAAAAGACGTTTAACGCTGCACGTTTTAACCCCGCCGAATGCGGACCATTCTTCTGTTTCCAGGTATGCTCAGCGAAGATAGCGGCTGTATTCGACCATTTTCTTGAACTCAGGGCTCCGCATATCCTTCACTGCCTCCCCTTTTGTAACTCAAGTATTCGTAGTCTGAAAATTGCGCCAATAACGCCGCCGCGCTCCCGCGGCATTAAGCTGCCCCTGCACCGACCTGCCACAGTTGTTGAGTCTCAAGTTTGTAGGCGCAGCACTTGCTGCGTGGTGAAGATGCTGCTTTGGTGGCTTATAAATATAACCGCCTTGTCTTCTAGAAGCAACGAAAGGGTGCGCTCTACGAGGCGTGCGTTGAGCGGGTCCAGCCCTTCCGTGGGTTCGTCGAGTATCCATATCGGAGCTTCTTTGAGTAGCGCTCTGGCTATCGCCAGGCGGCGCGCCTGACCGCCGGAAAGCCCGCGGCCGCCCTCGCCCAGTACGGCGTCCAACCCTTCCGGTATGCTGCGCAGCCACCCCTCCAGCTCGGCGGCGCGCAAGGCCCGCCATAGTTCTTCGTCGTCCGCCTCGGGCTTGGCGATCTGCAGGTTCTGCCGCAGGGTGCCGGCGAAGAGGTGCGGCCTTTGGTCTACTACCGCGAAGTGGCGGCGCACCTCTTCTCCACTCATCTCCTGGTAGTCGACGCCGGCCATGGTAATCCGGCCCCTTTGCGGATCGAGAAACTTGAGCAGAAGCCAGGTGAACGTCGTCTTGCCGGCTCCCGACTCACCGAGAACGCGCACCTTGTCCCCGCGGTCCAGGCTCAGGCTCAGGTCGCGCAGTATCCAACGATCGCCTTGCGCGTAGCGAAAATAGACACCCTCTAGCCGCAGCGGGAAGGGACCCGCGATCGTTTTTGCTCGTTTTGGCTGGGAAACCGGGGGTACGGAATCCGCCAGCTCGAAAATGCGCCCTGCCGCCGCCTGCACCGCTCCCAACGTCTGCCAGGCCTGCGGCAAAGCGAAGGCCGCCTCGAAGGCCGAAAGCGTAGCGAGAGCGGCTACGCCCAGATAAACTCCGTCCATGGCCCCAGCGCTGACCTTGACGACGCCTATCAGCAGCGCCGCCAGCAGCGCGGCGTGCGCCAGCAGCAGCGTTCCGCCCTCCGCCGCCCCCTCAATAAAACCCTGCCGTAACTCCGCTCTGCGCAAAACTCTGGAGACTTCCTCGATAGCGGCGGCGCGCACTCTCGCGCCGCCGTATATCAGCAGCTCCGCCAGACCCCGCGACAAATCCACCGCGTGCCTTTTGAGGTCGGCCTGCAACAAAACGCGCTCCCGCCCCGCCGGCGTGCCCCACCACATTGCCAAAAGCGGCCAGCCCGCCCCTGCCAGTAAGAAGAAAATGGCGAAGGAGTAGCCAAAAGCAGGGTCAAACCCGTAGAGGTATATAAAGATCAGCAAGAAGGTTCCCAGAGCTACGAAGGTCGGCGCCAGCACCCGCACAAAGTAGTTTTCCAGCGTCTGCACGTCCCGCGTCAAACGCGCCAGCAGGTCGCCCGAATGACGCGCGAAGAGCCCCGCTGGCGCTAGAGGAACTATGCTGGCGAAGAGCCAGACACGCAGCCGCGAGAGTATGCGGAAGGTGGCTTCGTGACCCAAGAGCCGCTCGCCGTAACGGAACAATCCCCGCGAAAGCCCGAAAAAGCGGACGCCCGTCACCGGCAACATCAGCAGATAGGTTTCAGGGTGCAACGCCGCCTTGGAGATGAGAAAGGCCGACGTCGCCATCAAACCGACCCCCGCCAACACGGTGAACAAACCACTGAGGGCGGCCAGCAGCATCCAGCGCAGGTACGGCAAAGCCATGGCCAGCAGTCGCAGTTGCGCCCTCACGCCGCACCCTCCCCAGATCCGCTAAAAGCTTTCCAGAGCCGCTGGTAGGGCTGGCAGTTTTTGATCATCCGGGGGTGAGGAGCGTCACAGACTACCCGCCCCCTCTGCAAATAAATGACCCGGTCCGCCAGCGGGGCGGCGTCTAGACGATGGGCCACCACCAGCAAGGTGCGACCGCGTCGCAGGCGCAACAGGGCTTGGTGTAAGAGTTTCTCGCTCTCGGGATCGAGGTGGGCCGTGGGCTCGTCGAGAAAAACGACGTCAGCGTCTTTTAGAAAGGCGCGCGCCACGGCCAAACGCTGCAACTGCCCGCCGGAAAGACCTACGCCGTCCTCTCCCAAAAGGGTGTCCCAGCCCCGCGGCAGCCTTTCGATGAACTCGAGCGCGCCGGCTTCGCGCGCCGCCGCCCGCAGCTCCTCGTCGCTGGCCTGCGGCCGAGCCAAAAGCAGGTTCTGGCGCACGCTGCCCGTTTCGATAAAAGGATCCTGCGAGACCCAGGCCAAGCGTCGCCGCCAACGCTCTGGCGGCACTCCGGACAAGGGCACGCCCCCCGCCAGCACCTGACCCCGCTGCGGCTGCAAAAAGCCCATAAAGAGCTGCACCAGCGTACTTTTGCCGGCGCCGCTCGGCCCCACCAGGGCCACGAACTCTCCCGCGGCTACTTCCAAATCCAGATTTTCGAAGACCTGGCGTTGCGGATAGCCGAAAGACACGCCCCTGAAGGAAAGAGACAAAGCCCCGGCGGGAAGCTGTAACGGCGCGTCTGGTACTGCGGTAAGAGGTTCGTCGAGGATGGTGAATACCGTCTCCGCGGCAGTGGCGGCGTCTTCGGCGGCGTGAAACTGCGCTCCCAGATTGCGCAGGGGCTGGTAGAACTCCGGCGCCAGCAACAACACGGTGAAGGCCGGCAAGAAAGCCATGCCTCCGTGTAATAGCCGCATGCCCACTTCTACCGCCACTATCGCCGTCGCCAACGTCGCCATCAGCTCGAGCACCAGCGCAGACAGAAATGCCACCCGCAGCACCTTCAGGGTGGCTTCGCGGTGCACCTCGCTCAGCCGCTCTATCCGCAATAGAGCCCGCGCCTCGGCGCCAAACAGTTTGAGCGTGGCCAGGCCGCGCAAAGCGTCGAGGTAGTACTCCCCCAGAATGGACAAGGCTCGCCACTGGCGCCGCGTCAAACCCTCGGCCCAGCGACCTATCAGCACCATGAACATCGGGATTAGCGGCGCGGTCAGCAATAGCGCCAGGCCGCTCAACCAGTCAATGGGGAAAACCACGAACAAGACCAGCAGCGGCAAAAATCCCGCCTGCGCCAGCGCCGGCAGGTAGCCCTTGAAGAAAGCCTCGAGCCCCTCCACCCCCTCGCTCAGCGCCATAGCCAATCGCGCCGCGCCCTGCCCTCCCAAACGCGCCGGCCCCAGCCGCAGCACGTGCGTCAGCAAGCGCCTGCGCAAAGCGTCTTTGACCTCGGCGGACAAGGCCGCCGCCGCGGCGGCGGCGCCGCCGCTCAATAAGGCGCGCGCCAGTATCGCCGCCGCCAAGGCCCAAAAAGAAGCGCGCAGCTCCGGCAGCGCCGCCCCTTTCAAGAAAGCGGCGTCGACGATCCGCGCCACCAGCAACGCCTCGACCACGACGGTTACCCCCGCCGCCAGCCTCAGTCCCAGACTGAGCGCCAGCAAGGCGGGGGCAACGCGCGCCGCGCCCAGCAGGCGCCGCTGCGGTTTCACGTTTGTTACCTAATAACCGCCCTCTTGGCCGGCTTTCACCCGGCCGCGGAAGACCCAGTAACTCCAACCCTGGTAGATGAGGACCAGCGGGGTGAATATCAGCGCCACCACCGTCATCACCCCCAGCGTGTAATCGCTGGCCGAGGCGTTGTAGATGGTAAGGCTCCAGTCGGGGTTGAGGGTCGAAGGCATGACGTTGGGGAAGAGGCCGATGAAGACGGTGACCACCGAGAGGATTATCGCCAACCCCCCGGCCCAGAAAGCGCCGCCTTCGTCGAGGAAGCGCACCGCCAGCAGGGCCAAGGCGGCCAATAGCGGTACGAGAATGGCCAAGAAGCCCTTGGCGGCGTAGCCGTCGTAGGCGAATATCCCCCAGACGAAGAGGAGCAGCGCTACCAAGGCGATCCACCACCAGAGCTGCGATATGCCCTTGGCCCGCTGTGCCAGACTTCCATCCAGTTTTACCGAAAGAAAGTTGGCGCCGTGCATGATGAAGATACTGACCGCCGCCAGGCCTCCCAGCAAACCGTAGATGTTGAGCAGGTCAAAGAAACTGCCGACGTACTGCATGTGCCCGTCGATGGCCACCCCGCGCACCAGGTTGGCGATGGCCACGCCCCACAAGAGCGCGGGCGTGAAGGAACCGAAAAAGATGGCCCAGTCCCAGCCGTTGCGCCAGGAAGGCTCGGGGTTCTTGCTGCGATATTCGAAGGACACGCCGCGGATTATCAACGCCAGCAGCATCAGGAAGAGCGCCAGGTAAAAGCCGCTGAAAAGCGTCGCGTACCAGTGCGGGAAGGCTGCGAACATCGCCCCGCCAGCGGTGATCATCCACACCTCGTTGCCGTCCCAGACCGGACCGATGGCGTTGATGATGGCGCGCCGCTCGCCGTCCGTCTTGCCCAAGAAGGGCAGTATCGTGCCCACGCCGTAGTCAAAGCCCTCCAGGAAGAAGAAGCCCGAGAACAGCACGGTGATTAGTATGAACCAGATTACGTGCAGATCCATGACGGCCTCCTAGTAGACGAGCGCACCCTCGGCGCTTTCGTCTTCTTCGTGCATGGGCCGCTGAGCAAACTTGATCATCAGGCCCAGGTCTATGATGCCGAGAATGAGGTAGAGCAGGTTAAAGCCAATCAGGCTGAAGAGCACCATCCCCACCGGCACTACCGAGCCCGGCGTAACCGCGTCGGCGGTGCGCAAGAGGCCCTGAACAATCCACGGTTGTCGGCCTATCTCGGCCACCCACCAACCGGTGGAGTTGGCTATGAAGGGGGACGCCACCATCCAGATAGAGGCTATCAGGAAGGCCCGCGAAGCATTGAAGCGCCCCCATAACAGCACGCCCCACAACGCCAGTAAGACCATCAGGCCGCCGATAGCGACCATCACCCGGAAACTCCAGTAGGTCCACTTGACTGGCGGAATGTAGTTGCCCGGTCCGTACTTCTTTTCGTACTCCGCCTGCACGCTCTTCATACCGCGGATGGCGCCGGAGAACTTGTTGTAAGAAAGCAGCGAGCCGAGGTAGGGAATCTCGATATTAACCGGGTTCTGCTGTTTTTTCTCGTTGATGATGGCGAAAAGGCTCCACGGCGCCGGGTCGGGGCTGTCATCCCACACCGCTTCCATGGCGGCGAACTTCATCGGCTGCTCGTGAATGAGGTACTGCGTCTGGAAGTGGCCGACGGCTGCGACCATGATCGAGCCAATGAGGGCGGCCATAACCCCAATCTTCATCGAGGAAACGAACTCGGGCTGCTGTTGGCGCAACAGGTGCCAGGCGGCTATACCCAGTATGACGAAGGAGGCGGTGGTCAGCCCGGCGAAGAAGACGTGGAAGAACTGGAACCAGACGTTGGGGTTGGCGACTATCCCCATGAAGCTGGTGAGCTCGGCGCGGCCGTTACGCAGCACGTAGCCCGCGGGGTGCTGCATGAAGGAGTTGGCCACCAGTATCCAGAAAGCCGAAAGGTTGGAGCCCAAAGCCACCAGCCAGATGAGCGCGGCGTGCAGGTTTTTGGGCAGTTTATCCCAGGTGAAGACCCAGACGCCGATAAAGGTAGACTCCATGAAGAACGCCAGCAGCGCTTCGATGGCCAGCGGCACCCCGAAGATATCTCCCATGAAGCGGGAGTACTCCGACCAGTTCATACCGAACTGGAACTCCTGCACGAGGCCTGTGGCGACGCCGATAGCGAAGTTGATGAGGAAGAGGTGTCCCCAAAACTTGGTCATCCGCTTGTACTTTTCGTCGCCCCGGGTGACGTAGAGGGTTTCCATGACCGCCACCAGAACGGCCAGACCCAACGTCAACGGCACGAAGAAGAAGTGGAACGTCGTCGTGGTGGCGAACTGCAACCTTGCCAATGCGACTTCTGTCATATCCCGACCTCCCTAACCGTTATTTGTCCCTAGCTTATTAATATATATCCGTGCTGCACAAACTCAAATTATAGTATCTGCATCCGAGCGGTCAAGTTTTGCCGCCCGCCCCGCTGCCTGCACGTATATCTTAATGCCGCGAGCAGCCCCGCCAGCAAGCGGCTGGGGCTGCTCGCAACTAAGCGCTACTTTTTCAGCTGGGGGAAGTCTTCTTCGAAGAACTCCGCCTCGGCCTTTCCTTCTTTTTCGTGTTCGCGCAAGCGCAGCTGCACGCGGCGGATTTTGCCGGAGATCGTCTTGGGCAGCTCGGCGAACTCGAGCCTGCGAATGCGCTTGTACGGCGGTACGCGCTCGCGCACGAAGCTGAAGATAGCTAGAGCGGTTTCTGCGCTGGCCTGGTGTCCGGGAGCCAGCACCACGTAAGCCTTGGGGACGCTGAGGCGAATAGGGTCTCGCGCCGGCACCACGGCCGCCTCGGCCACCGCCTCGTGCTCAATCAAAACGCTCTCCAGTTCAAAGGGGCTTATGCGGTAGTCGGAGCTCTTGAAGACGTCGTCGGCGCGCCCGACGTACCAGAAGTAGCCGTCTTCGTCGCGCTGCGCCACGTCGCCGGTGCGGTAATAGCCGCCCTCCATGACCATTTTGGTGCGCTCGGGGTCGTCGAGGTAACCCATCATCAGACCCACGGGCGGCGGATCAAGCTTGATGGCTATCTCCCCTTCGTCGCTCTCGTTACCGTCTACGTCGAGCAAAACGATGTGATAACCGGGCAGCGGTCTGCCCATCGAGCCCGGCTTTAGCTCCTGACCCGGCGTATTACCCACCTGCGCCGTCGTCTCGGTCTGGCCGTAGCCGTCGCGAATGGTCAGCCCCCAAGCCTGCTCCACCCGCTCGATTATCTCGGGATTGAGGGGCTCGCCCGCGCTTACCAGGTCATGCAACTTCATCTCGTACTTGCTGAGGTCTTCCAGGATGAACATGCGCCAGACCGTCGGCGGCGCGCAGAGGGTATTGACGCCGTATTTTTCGACCGTTTCCAAGACCTTGGCCGCCTCGAAGCGGGGGCTGCGGTAGATGAAGACGGTGGCCTCGGCGTTCCAAGGGGCAAAGAAGTTGCTCCAGGCGTGCTTGGCCCAGCCGGGGGAGCTGATGTTGAGGTGGATGTCGCCGGGCTGCATACCCACCCAGTAGACGGTCGAGAGGTGGCCGATGGGGTAGCTGATGTGGCTGTGCGCCACCAGCTTGGGCTTGGAGGTCGTACCCGAAGTGAAGTAGAGGAGCAGCAGGTCGTCCGCCTTGGTCACGCCTTTAGGGGTGAAGTCGGCGGAAGCCTCGTAGGCCTCGTCGAAGGGAGTCCAGTCTTGGGCCTCTCCCCCGACTGCGATCTTGATCTTGTCATCAGCCAGACCAGCGAATCTGCCGGCCAAGCCCGCCTCGGCCACGATGGCGCGCACCTGGCCGCGCTCGAGCCTGTCCAAAAGGTCGTCGCCGCTCAGCAGGGTGGTGGCGGGAATGACCACCGCGCCCAGCTTCATCGCCGCCAGCATCGTCTCCCAGAGCGGCACTACGTTGCCCAGCATCAGCAGAATGCGGTCGCCGCGGGAGACCCCTTTAGAGCGTAAAAAGTTGGCTACTCGGTTAGAAGCCAGGCGCAGCTCCGCGAAGCTGCGTTTTTCTTCCTCGCCGGAGGCGTCCACTATCCACAAGGCGGGCTTTTCGTTGTCCTGCGCCAGCGGGTCAAAGTAGTCCAGCGCCCAGTTGAACTCTGCCGGCCGCGGCCAGCTAAAACCGTCGTAGGCGACTTGATACTCCGAACGGTGCTTTAACAAAAAATCACGGGCCTGCAAAAACGCGTTCCTGTCGTCCATAACGCACCTCCCTTATTTACTTTTCAATTCCAAAATACTCCGCTGCGACTCAGGACATTTGTCCTGCGGAACGTAAAGAGCGGCGCCTGAACGATGATTTGTATTTTTACAAACACTACTACATAAGTTTACGGAGCAATGCGCCCGCGTCGCCGGATTTTCGGCGCCGCCGCCGGGCAGAAACACGTTCGGGGGAAGCGCGCCGTCTCGCTGACGTTGTCACCTTATTAAGGTGTACTATGGTATAAAACAATCCGCCTGAGGAGGCACGATGAGGTTCATTGTAATTGGAGACGTTTCGGTAGACCTGATGTATTTCGTTGATTCGCTACCCGTGGAAGGCAGCGAGCAGCCGGCAAAACGCTCGCTCATAAAGGCCGGCGGGGCCGCCGCCACGGTGGCCGCCAACCTCGCCAGCCTGGGCCACAATGCCAAACTGGCGGCGCGGGTGGGCAACGGCCCCTTTCGCGAGGCGGCGCTGGCCAACCTGAGCAAAGTAGGGGTAGACCTCAGTCTCTTACAGGAAGACGAGACCCACCCGACCTCCAGCATCCTCATCTTCATAATCGCCGGCGGAGAGCGCACCATGATCTCCAGCATCGGCGCCAGCCGCTATCTCGACGCCACCGCTTTCAAAGCCCGCAGCCTAGACCAGGCCGACGCCCTCATTATCTCGGCCTACGCCTTCGCCGGCGGTCCCAGCCGCGAATACGCCCTCAAGGCGCTGGCCGCGGCCAAGAAACGCCAGCTGCCGGTCTTCGTAGACCTGGGCACCGGCGTCATCCGCGACGTCGGCGCCGAGCTGCTAAAGGACCTGGCGGGGGTCGATTATCTGCTGATGAATCAGCACGAGCTCTATACCCTCACCGGCGCCGGCTCGATCAGCGAAGGAGTCGAACTCTTGCGCCAAGCCGGCATCGAGAGGGCGGTCATCAAGGTCGGATCTTTGGGCTCCATGGTAGTGACCCCGGAGGCCGAGGCCCTGGTAGAACCTTATCCGGTGGACGACGTAGTTGACTCTACCGGTTCGGGAGACGCCTATACCGCCGCCTTCGCCGCCTCGGTGCTGGAAGGGCACGACCTGGTGGAAGCGGCGCGACGCGGCAACGTCGCCGGAGCGCTGGTGGCCACCCAGGTGGGGGCGCAGGGCTACTTGGTCAGCGCCGACGACCTAAGGCGTGCCGCTCAGGCAAAGTAGTCTTTCAGCCGCCGCAGCATGCGCAGACCTGCGCGACTGCTCTTCTCGGGGTGGAACTGCGGCGCCACCACGTTGTCTTTTACGTACAAAGAAGTAAAGGCCGTGCCCTGGTAGCGGGTGATCGCCGCGCTGTTTTCGCCCGGCGGCGCGTAGTAAGAGTGGACGAAGTAAAAGTGTCTGCCGTCAAAGTCGGCGAAAGGCCCGCCCGCTATCTCCAGGGTGTTCCAACCCATGTGCGGCACTTTGCGGGCCCGAAAACGGCGCACCTCTCCTTGTAGCAGACCCAGACCGGCAACGTCGGGCGCCTCCTGCGAAGACTGGTAGAGGATTTGCAAACCTACGCATATACCCAAAAAGGGCAGGCCGGCGGCTATGTGGCGGCGTACGGCTTCTTCGAAGCCGGAGGCGCGGAAATTGCCGATCACCTGCGCAAAGTGCCCCTGGCCGGGGAGCACCAGCAGGCTGGCCCGCGCCGCCTCCGCGGGATCGGTGGAAACGCTGACGTCGAAACCCGCCGCCTGCAAAGCCTTGGCGGCGCTGTTGATGTTGCCGGAACCGTAGTCTATTACCAGGGTGCGCATGTCGTCATCGGAGCGGAGCTAGATTATGCCCTTGCTGCTGGGAAGGTCTTCGCGAGTTATGCGGGTGGCGGCGTAGAGGGCCCGGGCCAGCGCCTTAAAGGAGGCCTCGATGACGTGGTGCGCCTCGCGCCCCGCCAGCACTCGCAGGTGCATGGTGACGCCAGCGTGGTTAGTAAAGCCGCGCAGAAACTCGCGCAGGTGGTAAACGTTGACGCCGCCGGCCTCGCCGATGACCTGCAGATCTTCGGGTGCGAAAGCCAGGTAAGGCCTGCCGGAAACGTCTAGCACCAGGTGCACCAGCGTCTCGTCCATGGGTGCGAAGGCGCTGCCGTAGCGCTCTATGCCGACGTGGCTCGCCAGGGCCTTTTTGAAGGCCATGCCCAGGGTTATGCCCACGTCTTCCACCAGGTGGTGCACGTCCACCTGCAGGTCGCCGGCGGCCTTGACGTTAAGCAGGAAGCGGCCGTGCCGCACCAGCTGCGCCAGCATGTGGTCCAAAAACGGCAACCCGCTGTCTATCTCGCCGGCGGGAGGTCCGTCGAGGCCTATTTCCAGGCTGACGTCTGTTTCTTGGGTGACCCTCTCAATCTTCGCCTGACGCATCGTCCTTCTCCTTGTCTAACTCCTCTTCTTTGGCTATCTCAAAAGCCGCTTGCAAAAAGGCGTCGTTCTCGACCGGAGTCCCTATGGTGACGCGGATGGCGCCTTCCAAGCCGGGCAGGTGGTCCTGCCGTCGCACCAGCACGCCGCGCTTCAACAGCGCCTGAAAGGCCGTTTCGGCGTCGGGGGTGGCTACCAGTAGAAAATTGGTGTGGCTGGGGTAAGCCCGCCAGCTGGGGTGCGCCTTCAGCTCCAAGTAGAGCCGCTCGCGCTCGCGCCGCACCTTCTCGACGTGCTCGGCTACGTAGCCGGGGTTCTCGAGCGCCAGCTCTACGGTCAGCACCGTGGCGGAAGGCACGCCGAACGGCGGCAGCAGCTTGCGAACCAACTTGGCCACCTCAGCCGAAGCCAGCAGATAGCCGGCTCGAGCCCCCGCCAGCCCCCAGGCCTTGGAAAAAGTACGCAGAATGCCCAGGTGCGGCTGGCCCATGGCCTGACGCTTCATGTCGGCGGGGGCGAACTGGTAGTAAGCCTCGTCTATGATCATCAGCCAGTCGTGCTGCGCCGCCCCCTCGCAGAGGGAGTAGACCAGCTCTGGTGCGAAAAAGTTGCCGCTGGGGGTGTGCGGGTTAGGCAGGAAGAAGACCCCCGCCGGCTGCTCCGCAGCCAGAGCCTGCAGCAGCTCTTCCCGCGGCAGGGAAAACCCCTCAGCCAGGGGCACCGCTTGGTAGGGCGTCCCCTGCAATTCCGCCGAGCGCCGGTAATGGGCGAAAGAAGGCTCGACGTCGAGCACCCGCTGCGCCGCCCCCGCCAAGGCGTAGATGATGGTGTTGGAGCCGGGGCCAACCACCACTCCTTCCTGCGGCCAGCCCTCAAAGTCGGCCAGGCGCTCGACGAGGGCTTCGGCGTGCATCTGCGGATAACGGTTGAGCGGCTGCGCTTGCAAACGCTGCGCCAGCTCGCTCTTCAGCTCGGCGGGCAAACCGTACGGGCTCTCGTTCTGATCCAGCTTGATGAGCGCTTGCCGGGCGCTGTAGGGGTAGTCGGAAATGGCAAGCAGATGGGGCTTAAAGGCCTTCACGTCCCCGATTGTACCCCAGGCGATAAAATCTGGCTGCACCGGGCCCAAACGCCGCCTCATTTTGATTCGCGGTAAACTGCGTATTGGAGGTACATCATGCAGCGTAAAGACGCCGCCGTCTTCACATTCAATGGCAGCCCCACCGCGGGTTTGCGGGAATTTGCCGAAGAGCTGAAGCAAACCTTCATTAAAAATGGCTACGTCTACCAGGACAATCCCGAAGCCCCCAGGCTGGTGCTCAACTTCATCAGCCGCGACAACGCCAAGCCCTACCGCCGCCGCGCCAAGGCCACCTTCGTCATCAGCCTCTTGGAACTCGAAGAGATGCCTACGGAGCCGGTAAAAGAGCTGTATCCGTACATCGTGCGGGCTCTTTCCAATATGATGGTTTCTTACACCCCCGGCAAGGGCGCACACTTTTTGACGCTCGAGCTCGGCCACTACCTGGAACCCGAAGGCCCCGCCTTCTACGAGCGCGTATACGCCCGCATTAACCCCATCGCCTGCAGCGTACTGGTGATAGACAACGTTTTCGAGCCCACGCTGGAGCCCGAGCTCTGGCAGGGCGACGAGCAGACCCGCGCCCTCTACCGCGCCGGGCGCAAACTGGCCGAGTGGGACCTGCTGCCCGCTCCCTTTCCCATCGAAACGATCCTCCCGCCCGAAGACCTGCGCCACGTCAAACGCCTTTACGGCATCGGCGGCCTTTCTTACGGCAACCTCTCGGCCCGCAAAGACGAGCGCCGCTACTGGATGAGCGCCTCGGGAGTGGACAAGTCCAACCTCAGCGAGATTGGCCGCGACCTGCTGCTGGTCAAGGACTACGACGAAGAAAAGAACGCCATTATTTTGCAGGTGCCGCCCGAGGTGGTTCCCAAGCGCGTCAGCGTAGACGCCATCGAGCACTGGATGATCTACCGCGAACACCCGGGCGTCAACGCCATAATCCACGTCCACGCCTGGATGGACGGCATAGACTCCACCCAGTTCAACTACCCCTGCGGCACCTACCAGCTGGCCGAGGCGGTGGCCGAGAAGATCCGCCGCGCCCCCGACCCCAACCGCGCCATAGTCGGGCTCAAGAACCACGGCCTGACCATTACCGGCCCCAGCGTAGACGACATTTTGGAGAGAATAGACGGCAAGCTGTTGCCGCAGGTGCCGATGAGCTAATCGGGAAGTAAGGGGTAGGAGCAGGTCGGCCCCGCCTCCCACACCCCGCATGCCGCCCGCCATGAAATCCCTTCTTTACTTCCCCTCCATCCCCCGCTACTTGGCGGCGCGGGCTTTGGGGCGTCGTTACCCGGTAGGCTGGCTGCCGCTGCGCCTCAGCGAGCTGCCCGAGCCAGAGCCGCCGCCCGGCTGGGTAAAGGCGCGGGTGCGGCTGGCGGGCGTCTGCGGCTCCGACCTGGCGTTGCTTTTTGGTAAGAACTCGCCGCGCCTCTCGCCCTTCTTTTCGTTTCCGGCGGTGCTGGGTCATGAGATACTGGCCGAGCTGGACGGCGCCCGCGTGGTGGTCAACCCGCTCCTCGGCTGCCGCGAGAGAGGGCTCGAGCCCTGCGCCGCCTGCCAGCGGGGCGAAGAGGGACTTTGCGCCAACGTAGCCGAGGGCGCCCTGGCTCCCGGTATGATCGGCTACCACAAAGACCTGCCCGGCGGCTGGGGGGAGATGCTGCTGGCGCAGCCGCATAAGCTGCTGCAAGTCCCCGACGCCGTTCCCGACGAACGCGCCGTGTTAAGCGAGCCGCTGGCGGTGGCGCTGCGCGGATTGCGGCGCGCCTTCGGCCAAGGCTCCTCGCTGCGTCTGCCCCAGCCGCTGCTGATAATCGGCGCGGGTAGTATCGGCCTCCTCAGCCTGGCGTTACTGCGCGCCTTGGGGCACAACGGCCGCCTCGACGTGGTGGCGCGGCGTCCGCTGCAAAAAGAACTAGCCCTCAGCCTGGGCGCCAGCCGGGTCTACCATAGCAGCGGCGAGGCGTTAAAAGACACGAACGCGCACCGCTATAAACCCATTCTGGGAGCGCCGGTCTGGCGCGGCGGCTACTCCGCGGTTATAGAAGCCGCCGGCTCCGCCAGCAGCTTAGATGAAGCCGCCTGGGCGGCCAGCGAGGGGGGTACGGTGCTGCTGCTAGGGGCCGCCTCCGAGGTAAAACACGACTTCTCAGCGCACTGGTTCTCCGAGCTGGCCTGGTTCGGCAGCTATACCTACTCCAATCAGGACTTCGCCGACGCCCTAGCCATGCTAGACTCCCTAGCGGGCATAGAAGCACTAGTGGGAAAAACTTTCGAGCTCTCAGACTGGCGAAGCGCCATTACCGCGGCGCGCGAAAAAAAGGTCGTCAAGGCCGCCTTTGCTCCCGGCGGTCGCCGTTAGCTAGCCCAGCGCCCCCGCCACCGGCTTGGCCTTTTCCAAGGGTTCCTTTTCGGCGCGGAGCGTTAGCCCCTCACGCGCCGCCGGCTCGCAGGCTATCTGCAAAGCCGCCGGCTCGACGCGAACCCTCATGGAGTCGCTGGCGTCTAGCAGTTCGCCGTCGCTCTGCAGCTGCACCTCGCGGTCAAACTCGACCTCGAACTCGAAGCCGGCGCGGTGACCGATGCGCGGATGACCGACGTGCCTGCCCAGAACCAAACGCGGCAAGATGCCTATTACCCCCAGCTTGCTGAACTCCTGCGCCCAAATGAGGTCCAGGCGCGCGTCGCTGGGGTCAGCCATCGGCGCTATGTGAAAACCGCCGCCGTAAGTGGGGCTGTTCATTACCGCGGTTATCAGAATCGGCCCCTGATAAACCTCCCTGCCGTCCACCCGCACGCTGGCGCGCGGCAATTCCATACTCCTTATCACGGCGAAAAGCGCCCACAGGTAGCGCGGCAGCCCGCGCAGGTAGCGCGGCGCCGTCAGGGCGCGCCGCGCCACCTCGGCGTCCAGGCCGGCGGTGGCGCTGGAAACGTAAGGCTCACCGTTGACAACCCCCATATCGAAAGAGCGGGTTTCTCCCCAGACCGCGGTGGCCAGCTTTTGCGCCAGGCCTCCGCCCAAGAGACCGGCCATGCGGGCGATGTCGTTCCCAGAGCCGATAGGCACTATCCCCAGCTTCTGCCGCGGCGCCAGGCCGCGCACCGCTTCGTGCACGGTTCCGTCGCCGCCCACCACCACGATGCGCGTTGCCGCGGTGGTGGCGCCGACCAGTTCGCTGGCGTGACCCGGCGCCGAAGTGACCCGCACCAGTACGTGGGGAGCGTTTTTGGCCACCCAGTCTTGCACCTGCGACAGTTTGGCGCCGGCCAGCCCCCTGCCCGCCGCGGGATTGACGATCAAAACTACCGGCTCCATCAGCCCATTGTAAAACGCGTGGGATAATACTGCCGTGAGTATGCTGGCAAGGTTCTTCAGCGGCGTGGGCGAACCGACCCGGCTCTTACTGACCCGCGCCGGTCCGGTGCGCAATCCCCGCGGCGTCCTCTACAGCCACCCCGGCCTGCCTCTCTCAAGGGAAGGGCGAAAATCGCTCGCGCAAATGTCCCGGAGGATGCCGGAAAAACCGCAATACATCTACGCCGCCGACAGTGTCGCCGAGTCGCAGGCGGCGGCGCTGCTCTCGCGCCTCCTCGGCGTTCCCTACCGGCTGACGGCCGCGCTGCGCGAGCGCTCCTGGGGCGAGTGGGAAGGAACGATCTTCGCGGACGTAAAGAGGCGTTACGGCGCTCTACTGCGCCGCTGGCAGGAAGACGAAAGCGGCTTTGCGCCGCCGCGAGGCGAGAGCATACAAGACGTTGCGCTGCGCAGCGAGCCGTTTCTGCGAAAAATGCTGGAACGGCACGCCGGCGAAACCGTTTTGCTAATCGGCAACTGCGCCGTCAACCGCGTAGCCATAAGCCTGGCGCTACCTTTTGCCCCGCTGGATGAAGGATTGCGCTTCGAGCAAAACTACGCTCAGCTCAGCGAGCTACGATTTTACGGGAGCGACGGCGTTCTCGGCAGGCTCAACTTCTGACCCTCCACGTCTGCGGTGCTACAATCGTATTAACCATGTTGCGTCCTCTTCGCCCCGACGACTTGGCCGAGCTGCTGGCGCTGCTGCGGTGGATGGACCAAGACTCCGCGCGGCGGGTGCTGGCCCCCGACGCCCGCAGCGTCGAGGAACTGCGTTGGGCCGCCGAAGAAGGCCACGTCCTGGAAATAAACGGCGAGCTGGTGGGTTACGCCGCTCTCTACCCTTTCCGCCAGGGGGGAGCGTTGGAAGGGCCGCTGGTGCGCGGCGCCGCGGCCGCGCCCTTCTTCGAGATGGCCAGCGAAACGGCGGCGCGGCAGGGCTGGCATACCCTCTACGCCTTTCCCCACGAGAAAAACGCAATCCTAAGGGAGCAACTGAAAACGGCCGGTTACGCGCCATTACACACCAGCTACTACTTCGAAACCGGAAAAAAAGAGCTTTCCTACCCAGCGCCCGCCGGAGTCGGCATCAAGGAGGTGTCCGACCTGGACCCCGAGGTCTACTGTAACGTCTACCGCGCCAGCGAAGACGCCTGGAGTCTGCGCTTGGGCTGGAGCGCCCTCAAGCTGATAGAACACTTCAACCGCCCCGACGTTCACCTTTGGTACGCCTGCGAGGGCGGCGAACCGGTAGGTCTGGTCGAACTGGAAACCTCCGCAGACGAAGCGGAAGTGGCCTACTTAGGGGTAATCCCCTCACGGCACGGCCGCGGCATCGGCCGCGCCTTGTTGGCGCAAGCGGCGGAGTACGCCTTCGATACGGGGGTCTCGCTGCTCAAAGTGCGCGCCCACGACCACGAGAAGGCGGCTATCGCCCTATACGAACGGCTGGGGTTCAAGCTGGCCGACGCCGTCGTGACCTACGCCAAAGAGCTAAACTAGACAAGGCCATAAATACGACCAGCACGGCCGCGCGCTCCGGGCGCCAGCGCCGGTAGAGAAGATAAACCGCGAAGGGCTTTCCCAGGGTCTTACGCCAAACGTAGGTTTTACCCTCTACAGCGTCGGCGTTGCTGGCCCTGGCCGGCCAGGGAGCCTCTACTTTGAAGGTAAAGGGCAGACCGAGCGCAGCGGTAAAGGGTGGGAGGCTGACCAGACGGGAAACGTCGAGGGTTCCGGCCAGCATAAAGTCTTCGAAGACGATCCAGCTGCTGCGCGAAAAGACCAGGCCGCTGGGGTCGCGGTAGCCGAGGCGCCCCGGCAGCCAGCCGCTGAGGCGGTCCCAGCCGGCCAGCTTGAGCGGCTGCACGGCGCGCAGACTGTCATTACCTAGTTGAATCCGATAGAAACCGCTCGCGCGCAGGCGCGAGACGATCTGCGCCGTCTGCGAATTAAGAGCTTCGCCGCTGAGGTTGAGCGCCAGGTCCATAGAGCCGTCGGGGCGCCAGCTCAGCTTGGCCTCGGTCTCGAGGCAGCCGGAGAGCGCCGTCACGAGTGCGGCGGCAAGGATACCGAAAAGGAGGGTTCGGACGACCCGCATGCTGCTACCGTTATATTCCGAGAAGATGAGGAACGGTCTGCAGAACCGGCGGCCAACCGCCGCGAAAGAGCGCTGCCTATAATAGATACGATTGTGACCGCTTATCTGGTCTTCGTCACCGTAGCGTGGGTGCTCTTAACGGCGGCCCAGCCCCTGGTGTACGCCGGCGCTTTTGTTGATCCCGGCGAGGCTTTTTCAGGAGAAAACGGCCTTTTTCTCACGCTTCTGGGCTCGCTCTGGCTGCTGCTAACGCACGCGGTTTCGCACGGGCTAGGGCCGCGCCCGGCCTTCGTGACGGCCGTTCTTGCGTTTTTGGGCCTGACGGTTTGCAAGATGTTCGAAATGTCGACCTGGACCGGCAGCGTCCCCTGGGGGATTGGCCTGCTCGCCATCCTCACCGTTACCGTCTTCGTCCCGGTCTCCACCCTGCTGCTCGCACTCGGGTTGCGCTGGCCCCTCCTGCTCCCGCTCGTTGCCCTGGCTCTCGCCGTTCCTCTCGTGGCGGATCTCTACTTCGAGGAGCCGTGGTGGCTGCTTAGCGGCGCGACGATATTGTTTTTGCTGAACGCAACCTTCGCGCGCGGCTTCGTCAGGACTAGGCCCCAGAGCTACAGCACATCCCGGCTTGCAAGCCTTTTCCGAAACTGGTACGCCCAACGGCTGCTTACCGATTTGGGTGCGATCGCGACGTTGTCGCTCGTGTTCGCTCTCAACGTCGCCATTCCTTGGGAAAATTGGTTCCTCAACCTCCTCTATGCCATACTTTACATGGGGCCGCTCGCCTTCATGACCGGTGAGGGGCTCTGGATTCTCAACGGCCTCGAGGAGTAGACGATCCCGCCCCTGGACCCCACCTGCTAGGCTGAAGCTATGCGCAACCTCGACGCCCATGAAGACTACCGGGTAGACTCCCATAAACTCGCGCGGCAACTGAGCAGTCTCCCCGGCGACTTTCCCAAACCCAAGGTCGATTACCCAGGACCTTACGGCGTAATCGGTTACGGCGAGGCCTGGTGGCCCGCCCAGCTGGCCGAGCTCTGGACCGGCCGGCTGATTAGCGAAGGAGGCACCCAGTTCGTGCTGCAGGGAGGTCTGGACCTGGGGGCGGCCGCGGGAGCGGCGGCCGCCGCCAAGGCCGGCGGGGCGCGCGTGGTGCGCGTAGGCTTTGGCGATGAGGTGGAAGTTGCCATAGAGCCGCACCCCCTCAGCCCCTACCGCTACCTGCGCTTTTTGCAAGAGGCCACGGGCGAAGCGCGAAGCGGTCGGCAGGTAGACTCGGCCCTTGAAAAACTGACGGCGGAACTGGCTCCCGAAACGCCAAGCGAAGACAATCCCGCTAAAATTATGGCTTGGAACCTGCTCGAGCGCCTGCCCGTCTGGGTGGTGTCGGAACGCTACGCCGGTCTAGCCGCCGCGTTGCAGCAAACTTTCGCGCGGATCGGCAAGAGCCTTTCCATTACTCCGCCACCCGGCGGGCTCGAGTTCTTCGTGACCGCCTTGGAGGCGCGTCACGAGCAGGGAGACCCGCTGGTAGCGCTGGTGGCGGGCGATGACGAGCGCACCCGCCTGGCTGTCGAAGTCCTGCAAGGCCGCGTAGATACCGTTTTGCAACTGCCCAAACCAGACGCCGCAGGAGCGCTTAGCGAGATGGTGGCGATCTGGTACTTTGTCGCCTGGACCGCCTACTACCTGGCTATCCTTTACGGTCGCGACCCCTCCGACGGCGAGGTGCTGGCGCGCCTGCGCGAAGAAGCGTGAGCTGGCCGCCTTTTCCCAGCCCGCCCGACCTCAGCGGCGCAGCCCGCCTGCAGCGAGAGCTGGTAAACGCGGTGGAGCTAAACGGCGACTGGAGCAAGGTCGGCCTTCTGGCGGCTCTCGACGCCTCCATCAAACGCGGAGAAAGCCTGGTAGCGGCCGCCGTCTTGTGGGACGTCCAAAATGAAAGCGTACTGCGCGTGGCGGTAGCAAAGATGCCCCCCCAAAAAGTTTTTCCTTACGTCCCCGGCTATCTGTCTTTTCGCGAGGCGCCCGTCTACCTGGCCGCGCTCGAAACCCTGGGAACCACCCCCGACGCGCTGCTCGTGGACGGCCAGGGCATTGCCCACCCGCGCGGCCTGGGCGTGGCCGCCCACCTGGGGGTCCATACCGGCCTTCCCAGCATAGGCGTGGCCAAGAGTCGCCTCTTTGGCGGCGCCGCCGGCGTCTTGGACCAGAAAGAGGGCTGCGCCGTACCGCTGTGCAGCGAGCGAGCGCTGGTAGGAACGCCCTGTCGCGAGGGCCTGCAGGTAGGCTGGCTCTTCCGCTCACGCACAGCGGTAAAACCCGTTTATCTTTCACCGGGGCACAAGGTGAGCATGAGCGAAACGCTGCGCTTTGTTGCGTCCCTGCCCAGAAGCACCAAGCTACCCGAACCGTTGCGTCAGGCCCACCTCTGGGCGGGCCGCGCTCGCCGCGAGGGTTTGGCAGAAGGGCTGGTTTTCGAGTAAAACAAATTGTGGCCGGAGCACCCAAACCAAACATCGTCTACCGCATCACCAAGGTGATAGCCAGGCTGGTCTTGCGAGTGTTCTGCCGGATCGAGGTCAGCGGCGTCGAAAAGGTTCCGCTCGAAGGCCCGATAATAATCGCCTCCAACCACCTCTCCTGGCTGGACCCGCCCGCTATCGGGGTAGTGCTGCCGAGGCCCATCGCCTACATCGCGCGGGCCGACCTTTTCCAAAAACCCTTCCTGCGCTGGCTGCTGCCTCGTCTCTACGTAATCCCCGTGGAGCGCGGCTCCGGCGACCTGGCGGCGGTAAAAGCCGCTATCCGCTCTCTGCGCTCCGGTATGGCTTTTGGGATATTTCCGGAAGGTACGCGCAGCCGCAGCGGCAAGATGCAGCCCTTCAAGTCGGGCGCCGCCGCCATAGCCCTGCGCACCGGCGCCCAGGTGGTGCCGCTGGCGGTAATAGGCTCCGACAAAATCTGGCCCCCAGGAGGAAAACCACGGCTGGGAGGCAGGTTGCGCCTGGTGATTGGCGATCCGGTGGACCTCAGCGCCTACCGCGGCAAGCTCGACAAAGAGCATCTTGAAGCAGCTACGAAAGAAGTAGAGAAAGCGGTAGCCGCCCTCCTGCCTAGGGAGTACCTACCAGAAGTCGCCTCGAAGGCAGCGACCCGGCGGCAGAAAGAGGCCTAAACCGCCGGGGACGCTTGAATTTCGTTGTTTGGGCGTGGTATAGTCCGTAAGGAAAGCAATATTTAAGGAGGTGTACGTATGGCAAACAAGAAAAAGACAGTAACCAAATCGGACTTGGTAACCCACGTTGCCGAGATCACCGGCCTCAAGAAGAAGGACGCGAAGGCCTGCATCGATACCTTCCTCGACGAGATCGCCACCTTCCTCGACCGCGACTACAAGGTGCAGCTCACCGGCTTCGGGACCTTCGAGGTGCGCAAGCGCAAGGCCCGCACCGGCGTGAAGCCCGGCACCACCGAGAAGATCAAGATCCCCGCCTCCAAGTACCCGGCCTTCAAGCCCGGCAAGGCGCTGAAGGAAAAAGTTCGCGTATAAAGATGTCGTCTCAAAGACGGGCCAACGGCGCGGGCCCGTCTTTGCTATTGCTCGACCGGCTGCGCTGCGGCGGGAGCCGCCAAGAGACGCTCGAGCCTCGGGCGCTGCCGCGAAAACGCGCCCCAGAGCACATCTTGACCCACGACCGTGATAGGAGCCACCCTGACGCCGTATTTTCGTCGGGCGGCCGCGGCCACCTCAGCTTTGCTAAGGTCTCGCTCCTCAAAGGGTACACCGTGGCGGTCTAGCCACTCCTTCACCGCCGCGCAGTCGGGGCAGCCGGGGCTGGTGTAGAGCAGCACCCGGGCCCCGCTGCGCGGCGCGGAGGCCGCCTCGCCCGCGAACTGCGGCGGCTGGAAGTAGCGCAGCCGCAGCGAGTTCGTGAGCACCAGGATGCTCGAGAGGCTCATTGCGCCCGCGGCCAGAGCAGGCTGCAGGAGCAGGGCGGTAAAGGGGTAGAGAACCCCCGCGGCGACCGGGATCAGGGCGGCGTTGTAGCCGAAGGCCCAGAAGAAGTTCCAGTAGATCGTGGCGAGCGTCTTCCTTGCCAGCGCCCGGGCGCGCACCACGGCGCGCAGGTCGCCCTGCATCAGCACCACGTCGCCGGCCTCGACCGCGATGTCGGTGCCGCTGCCGATGGCCACCCCCACGTCGGCCCCGGCGAGCGCCGGGGCGTCGTTGATCCCGTCGCCCACGAAGGCGACGCGCTGCCCCTGCGCCTGCAGGTCGCGCACCACCTGGGCCTTGCCTGAGGGCAGCACCTCGCTCGCCACCTCGTCGATGCCGACCTCCCGGGCCACCGCACGGGCGGTGCGACCTGAGTCTCCGGTCAACATGACCACGTGCAAGCCCTCGCGGCGCAGGGCCGCGACGGCCTCCCGGCTGCCCTCCTTGACCGGATCGCTGACCGCGATCAGGCCGGCGATCTCGTCGTCTGCCGCCACGTAGATTACGGTGCGGCCGGCGTCTTCGAGTCGGGCCTGCTCCGCTGCGAAGCGGACGGTGTCCAGGCCCAGACGCTCCATGTAGCGGGCCGCGCCCACGGCGACCTCATGCCCTGCAGCACGGGCGCGGGCTCCGAAGCCGGGCACGGCCTCGAAGTCGCTGACCTCGGGCAGGGTCAGGCCTTCGGCGCGCTCGCGAACGGCCTGGGCGATGGGGTGTTCGCTCAGGCTCTCCACCGCGGCCGCCAGGGTGAGCAGGTCGCCGCTGCTCCACCCCGGCGCGGTGCGCAGGTCGGTCAGCTCGGGCCAGCCCTTGGTGATCGTCCCCGTCTTGTCAAGGACCACCGTGCCGATGCGCGCGAGCCCCTCGATGGCCACGCCCTTGCGGAAGAGCACGCCCTCACGCGCGCCGCGGCCGCTGGCTACCATGATGGCCGTGGGCGTCGCCAGGCCCATGGCGCAAGGGCAGGCGATGAGCAGCACGCTCACCGAGGCGATGAAGGCGTAGTTGAGCCGGGGCTCGGGCCCCACCAACATCCAGACCGCGAAGGTGACGACCGAGACGACGAGGACGACGGGCACGAAGACCGCGGCGATGCGGTCGGCCAGCGCCTGCACCGGCGGCTTGGACTGCTGGGCCTCCTCGACCATGCGGATGATCTGGGAGAGGACGGTGTCGGCGCCGACCCGCGTCGCCCGCAGGAGCAGGCTGCCGTTCTGGTTGACCGTACCGCCCACCACCGCGTCGCCAGCGCGCTTGAGCACCGGCACCGGCTCGCCGGTGAGCATCGACTCGTCGACGTACCCCTCGCCCTCGACGACCTCGCCGTCGGTGGGGATGCGCTCGCCCGGGCGCACCCGGATCAGGTCGCCGGGCACCACGGCGCTGGTGGGCAGCTCGATCTCACGGCCGTCGCGCACCACCCGCGCCGTCCCCGCCCCCAGCTCCATCAGCTTGCGAATGGCCTCCGAGGTGCGCCCCTTCGCCACGGCCTCCAGGTACTTGCCCAGGAGGATCAGCGTGACGATCACGCCCGCGGCTTCGAAATAGGTGTGCGCGGTGCCCTCGGGGAACCAGCCCGGAGCGATCAGCGCCAGCAGCGAGTAGAGGTAGGCCGCCGAGGTGCCGAACATCACCAGGGTGTTCATGCCCGGGCTCCCATGGCGCAGCTCGGCAACGCCGCCGCGGAAGAAGCGGCGGCCGGCATAGAAGACGACCGGCGTCGCCAGCACGAACTCCAGCCAGCGCCAGAGCCGCCCCGGCGCCAGCGCCTCCATCCAGTCGCCGAGGGCGGGAACGACGAAGGGGCCCATGCTGATAATGACCAGCGGGACGGTCAGCAGCGCAGCGAGCCGCAGATCGCGCACGAAACCGGCCAGGGTCGCCTCCGTGGTCGAGGCCGCCTCGTCTTCCTCCTGGCTCACGGGGGTGTACCCCGCTTCGCGGATCTCGGCCTCGATGCGCGCGAGGGTGACGGTGTCGGGCAGGTAGCGCACGGTGGCCTTCTCGGTGGCCAGGTTGACCGTGGCCTCGAGCACGCCGCCCTGCTTGGAAAGGGCGCGCTCCACGCGCGAGACGCAGCTCGCGCAGGTCATGCCCTCGATGCCGATCGTCGCGGTCTCCACGCGCGGGGTGTACCCCGCCTCGCGCACCGCCTCGAGTAGGGGCTCGAGCTCGGCCTCCGGCTCCAGGAGCAACGTCGCCTTCTCGGTGGCCAGGTTGACGCTGGCCTTGCGGACGCCGGGCTGCTGCGCCAGGGCCCGTTCCACGCGCGAGACGCAGCTCGCGCAGGTCATGCCCTCGACGCCAATGCTCAGAACTAGTTCTTTCATGGCCCTCCCTGCAGCTAGTATACCCTCCCCACTAGGGGTGGGGTATTAGACTAATATAAGTAAAAGGATGCAGCAGCTATAGCCTTTTCAGACGCGCTTTTCTCTGCTGATCGCAGCAGTCCCCACTTTCATTTATGAGCAGGACGAGCTACGACGCTAGCGGCACTCTCCCGGCAGCTTACTCGAGATACGCCAGCTCACCTTGTCGCCGCTCATCTCACCTTTTAGCCGCCACCAGCCGCTTGCGGACGGCCTGATCTGCGGTCGCAAACTGAGCGGTAAAGCCCGCCAGGAGCCGGCGGCGTAGCACGCCAGCAGTATAATTTCGGAAGCGCTCGAGGCGTCACGCGAAAGGCGAAAGGTGTTGCGGCCTCCCTTGCCCGACATCCAGATACGCACCCGGCCGCCTTGAAGGCCCACCAAGCGCGCCGGCCCCTCGTAAAAAGACCACGTTTGGGGGCTCAGTACCGCTACCTCGCTGACCGCAACCCGTCCGCCCTCTACCTTGCCCTTGACTTGCAGACTCATGCCTGGTGCCAGATACGGTAGCCAGGGGGAACCGCTTATCTCGCGGCTGCCCACCAGCAGACGCCCCGAA
>JALSMT010000051.1 GCA_026987375.1 Thermaceae bacterium
CTGAATCGGAATCGCCGCCGTGATCTGAATCGTTTTGGCGGTCGTCGCCATTATCAGAATCACTATGGTGATCCTGAGATTGGGCTCTGCCGAGAGTTTGCGCCGCCACGACAGCGTAGCCGCCAAGCCTGTTGCGTTCGTACCCGCCGCCGTGCGCCCCGGCCATCCCTAAACGCATAAGATATATCCACACCAAAAAGACGATTACAGACCTAGGCATCTTCGCCCCCAATCGCAGGCAAAGTCAGCCTGGCCAGTAATCCCGGCCGGGCCAGCTCGAACTCGAGACCGCCTTTCATGGCTTCTACCGCCTGCCTGGTCAGCGAAAGACCCAGCCCGCTGCCGGCAACGTTAGGGTTAAACCTGACGAAGGGGTCGGTCAGCCTGTCAAGCTGCGGCGCCGAAACGCCCTCGCCAAAGTCTCTCACTTCGAATATGACCTTACCGTTTTTCTCACGGACCTTGAGCCGCACTTCGCCCGACGAGTACTTTAGGGCGTTGTCCAGCAGATTGCGCAGGGCCCTGCGCAACAACTCCTCGTCGCCCAAGAGCCAGGCTTCCTCATCTGGCAGGTCGAGGCGTAAGCGCTCTTTAGCCCGGGGGTCTTCAGGCAAAACCTGCCGCAGCATCGCCCTGGCGGGTAGGGGCTCGAGCGCCACCCTGGGTTCGCGGCTCAAAGTCAGCAATCCCTCCAAGATATCGCGCATCTGCTTTAGCGCGGTCAGGCTGGCCGCAGTGGCCTTCTCTTTATCGGTAACGCCGGCCGCAAACGCCTCCAGCTGCGCTTGCATGGTCGCCAGCGGCGTGCGCAGCTCGTGCGAGGCGTAGCGGGTGAAGGCGCGTTCGCGCTCAAAAGCGTCGCGCACCGCAAAAACCATCCTGTTAAAACTACCCGCCAACCGCGACAGCTCATCATTTCCGGCGCTGGCGAGAACCGGCTCGGGAAACTTCAGCGAGGACAGTTCTTCGGCGGCGTCGGCCAGCTTTTCTATCGGCCTGGTTATACCGCCCGCCACCCACCAGCCCAGCAAGCTGGCCAGCAAAACCACGAATGGCAGGCTGATAGCACCGGCGCGCAGCTGCCGCGCCTGCGCCTTGCGGTACTCGCCCACGTAGTCGGCGACCTCTAGCTCAAACCCATTGCTCAAGGGCGCGTTACTCACCGCCCAGTTGGCGTCGCGCCTTTGTGGAAAAACGCCGCCTTCGATAAAAATGACGCGCCCCTTCTTGACCCGAAAACCCATGGGGTTGCCGCTGTCCAGCCACGACAAGTCAGTCGTACGCAGCCTGGGTTTTCCGTTTTCAAACGTCAGCGCGCCGCGTATCGCCCGCGTCAGCAAGGTCTGCTCGCGGCTAATGTCGTCTTCTACCAGACGGCTGAAACTGGCGTAGCCGATGACCAAATGCAGGCCCGCAGTCAGTACGGCAATTGCCGCTGCGCCCAGGGCTACACGAGTTCTCAGGTTCACTCCAGCCCCATCCTATAGCCGTTAGGCAGGGTCTTGATTACCGCGGCGCCCAACTTCCGCCGCAGCCGGTGCACGTAGACGCGTACGATCTTCAAACCCGAATCGCTGCCGGGGAACAACCTGTCTAACAGTTCGGCGGGGGTATACACCCTATCGGGTTCCAGGGACAGCATCTCCAAGAGGGCGAACTCGCGGCCCGACAAATCCACCTCTTTTCCTGAAAACTGCACCTTGCGCGCCGCGTAGTCCACGCGCAATGGTCCGCGCTCGAAGTAGCTACGGCGTACGCCGCCTTGACGGCGCAGCAAAGCGCGCACCCGCGCTTCCAATTCGTCGAGGCTGAAAGGTTTGGTCAGGTAGTCGTCTCCTCCCAAATCCAAGCCGTGAACGCGGTCGTCTACGGCGTCGCGGGCGGTCATAAAGAGAATGGGGTTTTGATAACCAGCCTCACGTAAACCAGACGCAAACTCAAAACCTGCGTCGGCCCCTTCGGGCAGCATAACGTCCAGCAGGACTATGTCGGGCTCTACTTCTATCAGCTCTTCCTCGGCGGTCCTCACCGAGTCGGCCTCCACCACCTCGTAGCCGTGTTTGCGCAAAAACGCCGCCACTGGCTCGCGCAAATCCGCTTCGTCCTCTACCAGGAGTATTCTCATAGCTCTTCCCCAAAGTATATGGCGCCCCCGGCGCCAGGGCCCAGACCCGCGGCGGCGCGAGGCCGGGCAGCCGGCGCTTTAGCGCTATAGCTGAGACTGGCGCAGCGCTCCAAAAGCGGCAAGACGACCGCTAAATCTCCGCTCCCACCGCTCATTGCCAGAGGCTAAGTCCCCGAGGTTAACGCCGGGTAAACAGAGCTTAAATGTTGCCGCTTCGCATCATCAAAACAAGGTTTCCAGGCGAATTTCGTATTTATCGCTCGAGCCCTGCACCAAAGCGGCAAGGAATTGAACGCGCACGTCCTCGCGGCCCAGCAGGTAGAGGGCGCTCTTCCGCATGCGTTCCAGCTTCCAGGGGCGGATGCTCTCGAGCGGCGTGCCGTAACGGCCCGAGGCCCGCTGCTTGACCTCGACGAAGACAGCAAGGCCGTCCTTCTCCAGCCACAGGTCTATTTCACCGTAGGGAGTGCGCTTGTTGCGGGCCAGCAGCCGGTAACCGCGCTCCTGCAGGTAGGCGAGCGCGGCGTCCTCGGCCCAGCGGCCTTTCATGGTTATAGGGGAATTCGTTCGGCGTCGGCCCAAAAACCTTCGAGGTCGTAGTACTCGCGCGCCTCTGGGCTCATGATGTGCACCAGCACCGGACCGTAGCTGAGCAGCCACCAGCGGCTCGAGGGCCCCTCCACCGCGTCGGGGCGCACGCCCTCCTCACGCAGCTTTTCCTGCACGTGACTCTGCAACGCCTGCAGGTGCGGCTGGCTGGTTCCGCTGGCTATCACGAAGTAGTCGAGTGAATCGGATACTTGGCGCAAATCCAGCGCCACCAGGTTCTCGGCTTTCTTGTCTTCCAGAGCTTGGGTGATCTTACCAATCAGTTCTACCGCGTCTATCGTCTTCACCATTCACCCCTAGGGTACCAGATCGCGGCCCAGCACGATTACCACGTCGGCGTCGTAGTAGAGATGAAAGCGGGTAAGCAGCGGCAGATGCACCGCTTCGGCGTAATAACTACCCGCCTCTATCTGTTTGTCAACCATAACTTTACTAACGTCCTGCAGTCGTATTCGCTTGAGCTGCGGCGCCGGCAAGCCCAGACGTCGCAAGCCTTCAGCGTAAGCCTCGCCCAGGCCCGCGCCGCTGCCGTCTAAAATCAGCACGCGCGCCTTTGGCGGGGGCGCCCCTGCCTGCATGTCCAAGCCCATAAAGGCTCGTAAGAACTCGAGCCTGGCCTCGTCATCAAAATAAAGATAATTCCCCTTTTCGCGCACCGGCAACGTAGCGGTCTTGAGCTGTAAGCCCCTCAATTGCGGCAGCAAAGAAACGACCTGAGCAACGTCCAAGTCGGTTTGCATGTCGCCCCACAAATCCCTGACCATGCCGGGAAGGCTGGCCCAGCCGCTAGGGGAAAGCGCTTTTTTGGCTACCTCCAGCAACACCTCTTTGATGCGGTCGAGACGGCTCAGGTCGTCGCCGACCCAGCCGCGAAAGCGCATGTAACCCACGGCCTGCCGCCCGTCCAGGTGCTGCTTACCCGCGGGAATGTGGATGTGCAGCTTGGCCGCCTCGTCATCGTAATTCATAGCGGCCGGCAGGTAGACGTCTACCCCGCCCACCGCGTCAACTACCCTGGCCGCCAAGTCTAGGGTTATCACCGCGTAATGATCCACGCGCACGCCCAATACCTTTTCGACGGCGTGCAACAACCCCTGAGTACCCTTGAAGCCATAAACGGCGTTTATCTTCCCCTTGTAACCATCCACTTCTACGTAGGTATCGCGGGGTATGGCCACCACCCAAGCGCGCTTCCCTAGAAGGCGCACGTAAAAGATGGTGTCGGTGCGACTGCCGGGACCGCAGGGCGTCGCCGGAGCACAGTACTCTATGTCGCGCGCCGCCAGCACCAGGCTCATCTCCGGCGGCCGGCCTGGAGGACGCCAACGGTGCAAGACGCCGCTCTTGGGCCATACCAGAACCAGGATTGCCAGCGCGAAGAAGGTCAGCCCAAGCAGAAAAAAGCGTCTACGCCTGCGTCTCGGCATACGATTTTAGTGTACGCGGGTGAATGGGAATACCCTTAGCGCGTAAATACTCCACCTTTTTAGCCACGGCCTGGGCGTAGGCCTCGCGCAGCCTGCCCGCCAGCGCCAGCTCGCGGATGCGTTCGTTGACCCTGCGGCCTGGCTCACTGCTGTCGGCCACGTAGACCGCCATACCCAAAAGGTTCCCGCGCGAAACGCCCCATACGTGCCCCTCGACGGCGTCCAGGATCTCTGGGTCATCTACCCCCCAGCCGTCAGCTATCTTGCGTCCGGCGCAGCCGTGCAGCGAACGCGGGTGGGAGCGCTCCACCTCATTCTGCGGAGGGCACAGCCTAACTAGCTCCTCCTCGGGCAGCTCGCGCGCTACGTCGTGCAATAGCCCCGCCAGATAAGCCTTTTGCGGGTCCAGGCCGTTGGCTTTGGCGATCTCTCCCGCCAGCTCGGCGACGCGCAAGATATGTTCCCAGCGCTTCCTGGAAACTTGCTGGCGGACCTTGTCAGCTATGGCTCTGGTAGAGACCGTGTTTGGCAATGTAAACCTCCACCTCGTAAGGAACCAGGTAGCGCACCGAGCGGCCCTCGGCTACGCGAGCGCGGATCTCGGTGCTGGACAGCTCGTAACCGGGTATTTCCAGGGGAATTACCCGCTCCCTGAAAAAGGGGTCTATGCGCTTGATGTCGTAGCCGGGTCGGCTCACCGCCACCATCTGCGCCAGCTCGACCAGCGCTTCGGGCTCGCGCCAGGTAGAGATGTCGTGATAAGCGTCGGCGCCGGTAATAAAGTACAACTCAGCGCCCGGCCAGAGCCCGCGGGCCCGCCTGAGGGTGTCTACCGTAAAAGTTGGCCCTGCGTGGTCAAGCTCGAGCCTGCTGGCGCGGAAGCGCAGGTCGCCGATAGTCGCCAACACCACCATCTCGTGGCGCGCCTCCGCAGGAGTTGCGATTCTCTTGTGCGGCGGCCTAGCGGCGGTTACGAATTGAACCTCGTCCAGCCCCAGGCGGTCCGCCGACTCGCTGGCGGCCAAGAGGTGCCCCACGTGCACCGGGTCGAAGCTGCCGCCGAAAATACCAATCTTCATCTAGCCCTCCGGGATGTACTCAAACTCGAGCTCCCCAATGACCACGGTATCACCTGCGCGGATACCGCGGGCGCGCAGGGCCTGCTCCAGCCCGGCGCGGCGGAACTCGCCCTGCAACCACTCGGCGGCTTCCCAAATCTCGCCGCGAACGCGCCCAATCAACCGCTCCAAGCGCGGAGAATGCACCCGATAAACGCCGCTCTCCAGCTCTTCGACGCTGAGCAGCTCTACTTCTTCGCGCTTTTTGGGCGCCGGCGCGGCCTGCGGCGCGGGCGCCGCCGGTAAAAGCTCGAGCAGGGTCTGCTGTAGTCGCTGCAAACCCTCGCCCGATAAGGCCGAGACCGCCAAAACCGGCAGGCCCTGCGCCGCCAGCTCGTGCAGCAATGCGGCCGCCTCGTCTTCGCCGATCAGGTCAACCTTGTTGAGAGCCACCAATCCGGGGCGGCGCGCCAGCTCGCGGTCGTAGGCCGCCACCTCGGAGCGCAACGTGCGCAGCGCCGCTGCGGGCTCGTCACCGGCGTCTAGAACGTAGAGCAACAGACGGGTACGGGAGATATGGCGCAGAAAGTCCAGACCCAGGCCTTTGCCCTCGCTGGCCCCCTCAATGATGCCGGGAATGTCGGCTATGGTAAAGCGCTGCAAGTCTTTTTCCACCACTCCCAGATTGGGGCTCAGGGTAGTAAAGGGGTAGTCGGCCACCTTGGGGCGGGCGTGCGTCAGCTTGCGCAGCAGGCTCGACTTACCGGCGTTAGGGTAACCCACCAGGCCAACGTCGGCTATGAGGCGCAGCTCCAGGCGCAGGTTGCGCTTCTGCCCCGGCAGACCGCCCAGGGCAAAGCGCGGCGCCTGACGGGTGGAGGTAGCGAAATGGGCGTTACCAAAGCCTCCCTCGCCCCCCTGCGCTACCAGCACCGTCTGTCCTTCCCGCAACAGGTCGGCTATCAGCTCTCCACTATCGGCGTCGTAGACCTGCGTGCCCAGAGGCACGTCTATTACCAGGTCCTCACCCGCTCGTCCGGCCATATTCTTGCCTTTGCCGTGCTGACCGCGCCCCGCCTTGTAGTGGCGCTTCGATAGCTTGGAAAGCGAGTCTACCGAGGCTCCGGCGCGCAGGTAGACGTCGCCGCCGCGACCGCCGTCGCCGCCGTCGGGGCCGCCCTTGGGAATGTACTTCTCACGGAAAAAACTAACGACACCGTCGCCGCCGTGTCCGGCGGCGACAGCAATTTTCAGCGTATCGCGAAACATTTTATAAACCCGGAGAAGGTCCGGGTGGAGGCTTAACCCTCTAGCTGCTTGACGCTGATGAAGCGGCCTAAGCGCCCCTTGTCTTGAAACTCCACCACGCCGTCAACCAGCGCAAATATGGTAAAGTCGCGGCCCAAACCCACGTTTTTGCCGGGTTTGAAACGGGTGCCGCGCTGGCGCACGATGATGTTGCCGGCCCTAACGACCTGGCCACCGAAGCGCTTCACGCCGAGACGCTTAGACTGGGAATCGCGCCCATTCTTAGTAGAACCTAGTCCCTTTTTATGTGCCATGGCTACGCCTCCTCTGCCTCGGCCTTATTCTCAGTCCTAGCTGCGCGCAGGCGAATCTTGTCTACCCGCAGCTCGGTGAACCACTGGCGGTGGCCTTTCTTGCGGCGGTAGTTAGTCTTCGCCTTGAACTTGGCTACCAGAATCTTCTTGCCGCGGCCGTGGCGCAAAACCTCCGCCACCACCTTGGCGCTCTTGACGGTAGGCGCGCCGACCTTCACCTTGTCGCCTCCCACCATCAACACGTCGAACTCCACCTTATCGCCGACGTCGGCGTTCAGCTTCTCGACGCGCAGCACCGCCCCCTCTTCGGCGCGGTATTGTTTGCCACCGGTCTTGATGATCGCGTACATGAATGCTTCCTCCATGAGGCCAGAAGGCCTGCCGACTTTCCATTGTAGCCGCCGCGCCCAGTTTAATCAAGGCTTTGTAATCGGCTAACAAAAACGTCCGCTCAGCGCCCGGCTCTGCCGGCGCCTAAACGTCCAGGGCTGCTAATATTGTTCGCCTCCGCAGCAGGAAGAGAATCAATAGCTTGCCCAGAGGCAGCAACGCGGTGACGAATGCTCTTTGCAAAGCCGAACCCAGGTTACGAACCGCCGACCTTTTTACTGGAAAAGTGGTAATGTTCCTTTTGCGCTCAGTCGCCAGCATCGCCCGAAAGGCTCACGCCAACGTCGCAAAACAGGCGCTAACCTGCCCTACTCGACGACAAGGTAATGCCGTCAGCCCGACAGAATAGAGCGCCGCCCGCAAAACCAGCAAGCAGTGAAGAATCGAATTCCAGCAACTATTAACGCGAAATTGAACAGTGCGGGCATATTCAAACGGGGGGCGCACGTGTATGCACCCAAAAAACATAAAACCGGGGCCTAAGCCCCGGGTTTGTGGTGGAGCCGAGGGGATTCGAACCCCTGACCTCCTCAATGCCATTGAGGCGCGCTCCCAACTGCGCCACGGCCCCAAGCAAGGGATAATCTACCCGTAAGGGAGACGTTTGTCAAGAAAAGCGGCTAGGCGGCGTGGGAATCGTGAGCGATCCTCGCCTGCCCGTCAGGTCGTGCTAGGGTGAGCGGGGAGGAAAGGGTGCAGACTATCTTAGGGTGTGGCGGAGCCGTAGGCAAAGCGCTGGCGCAAGAGCTCGCCAGCCGCGGCGTGAAAATGCGCCTAGTAAGCCGCAACCCCGCGAAGCAGCGGGGCGGCCGCGAAACGGTGGCCGCCGACCTGAACGACGCCGCCGCCGTCAAAAAAGCCGTAAGCGGCAGCAGCGTCGCTTACCTGACGGTAGGCCTGCCTTACTCCGCCACGGCCTGGGCGGTGGGCTGGCCCCGAATCATGGAAAACGTCATCAACGCCTGCGCCCGACAAAGCTGTCGCCTGGTATTTTTCGATAACGTTTACATGTATAGCCGCCGCGCTCTGGAGAGGATGGACGAATCCAGCCCCATCGAGCCGAGCAGTCGTAAGGGGGCGGTGCGCGCCGGCGTCGCGCAGATGCTCATGGACGCGGTAAAGCGCGGCGATCTGGAGGCCCTAATTGCCCGCAGCGCCGATTTTTACGGGCCAAACAGACCCGCTACGGGAGCCCTTAATTTTCTGGTATACAGCAAGCTGGCGGCGGGCGCGCCAGCGCTTTGGATGGGCGATTTGGACCAAGCCCACTCCTTTACCTATCTGCCGGACGCCGCCCACGCCCTGGCGGTACTCGCCAACGAGCGGGAAGCGTTTGGCGAGGTCTGGCATCTTCCTACCGCACCTGACCCTTACAGCGGGCGAGAGTGGATTATGCACATTGCAAAAGCGCTGGCCGTCAGAGCCAGGTTCAGACTGGTGACCAGCGGCATGGCGCGGCTGGCTGGCATATTTTCGCCGCTGGTCCGTGAAAGCGTAGAGATGATGTACCAGTACCAGCAACCCTACGTTTTCGATAGCTCCAAGATTGCACGGCGTTACGGCTTGCAGGCAACGCCGGCGCAGCAGCAAATAGCTGAGGTGGCGCGTGACTACCTCAGATAACTCCTAGTAGGAAATCCGCTTCTATCTTGACAAATCGGCGTCTCGCAAGTAGATTAACCTTTGCTTGGGCCCGTAGCTCAGTTGGATAGAGCGGCTGACTACGGATCAGCAGGTCAGGGGTTCGAATCCTCTCGGGCCCGCCAAAGCGCCCCCGGTTAGCCGGGGGTTTTTATTGCCTGCTTGGCGCCGCCTTAGAATAAAGCATGCTTGTCCTCTTCGCTTTCATCTTGGGAGCTGTTATCGGCTCGTTTTTGAACGTCGTGATATACCGCCTACCGGCGGGCGAGTCTATAGTTCACCCACCCAGCCACTGCCCTAGTTGCGGTCATCGCCTGGGGGCGCTGGACATGGTTCCTTTGCTTAGCTGGCTGGTTTTTCGCGGCCGCTGTCGCTACTGCGGCGCGCCCATAAGCCCGCGCTACCCCTTGGTAGAAGGCCTTAGCGGACTGCTCTTCGCCCTGGCGGCCTGGCTGCACCCCAACCCGGACGTAGGCTTGCTTCTCATCTGGGCGTTTACCGCCTTGCTAATCGCGCTCTCCTTCATTGATATCGACCACTTCATCCTGCCCGACAGCCTGACCTACGGCGGGCTGATACTGGGGCTCTTGGGCGCAGCCCTTTGGAATGAGCCGCAAAACTGGGCTACGGCGTGGCGGGGAGCATTGGCGGCGGCGGGATTGCTGGCGTTGATTGCCGGTTTCGCCAACCTGGTGCTGCGCCGCGGCGCCAGCGGCAAAGCAGGCTGGCCGGTGGGGCTCGAGCACGTTTACCTGGCCGCCGCGGTCGCGGCCTGGTTCGGCTGGCCCTGGGGAGTAGCGGCTGCGGCGCTAGCCGTCTTGCTAAACCTAATTTTGCGCCGCCCGCTGCCTCTGCCCGACGCGCTGACGCTGGGCCTGGCGGTTTTAGGAATCCTAGTAGCCAGCTACGGCGTGCTGCCGCAGAGCGTATTGGAAAGCCTCTGGGCGGCGCTGCTGGCGGCGGGGGCGGTGGCCCTGGCCGGCGGTTTTTACTGGGCCTTTCTTCCCGAGGAAGAGGAAGGGGAAGACGAAGAACCGGTAGCCATGGGCTTTGGCGACGTGAAACTAGCGGGCATGCTGGGGGCCTGGCTGGGATTTGGCCCTTTCGTGGTGGGGTTGCTGGCGGCGGTAGTAGCCGGGGCGGTTTTGGGCCTATTACTACGTCGCCGCAAGCTGCCTTTTGGCCCCTACTTGGCCGTGGGCGGCTGGGTGGCCCTTTTCTGGGGCGCCCAGTGGCTACAGGCCTACCTCAGCTATCTGGGGTTAAGCTGAGCACGTGGAAAACCTGCTAGCGATAATGCGCCGTTTGCGGGCCCCCGGAGGGTGCCCCTGGGACCGCCAGCAAACCCACTCAAGCCTGCGCCCCTACCTGCTGGAAGAAGCCGCTGAAGCGGTAGACGCCATAACCGCGGGCGACGTCGCAAACATGGTGGAAGAACTAGGCGACGTGCTACTGCAGGTGGCCTTCCACAGCGTCATAGCAGAAGAAGAAGGCAGCTTCACCTACGACGACGTAGAAGGGGCGATAGTCGAGAAACTGATAGAAAGGCACCCGCACGTCTTTGCCGATCGCCAGCTGCATACGGCCGCCGAGGTGTTGGCCAACTGGGAAAAACAAAAGGAAGAGAAACGAGGCAAGCAAACCCCTTGCCAAAAGGTGCCGCGTAGCTTGCCGGCGCTGGCGCGCGCCTACGAACTGGCCCGCAAGATGGATCTGCCCGCCAGCAAAGATCGCGCCCTTCACGCTTTGCAGCAAGGCGACCTGGAAGAGGCCCTTTGGGAGGTGGTAAAACTATCCGCCAGCCAGAAGAAAAATCCGGAGATTGCCCTCAGGGAGAAGCTCTCCGAACTCTGCTCGAGCGCGCCCTAAAGCAAGCGCCCGCCAAGGTAGCCAAGCCGCCCGGCTTTCGAGACGCGGCGGTACTGGTGCCGCTTGCGGCCAGCGGCGAGCTGCTGCTGACCGTTCGCACCGAAAGTCTGCCCAGTCACGCCGGGCAGATTGCCTTTCCCGGCGGCAGCCTGGAAGGAGGCGAGAGCGCCGAAGAGGCTGCGCTGCGTGAGGCGCAGGAAGAAGTATCTCTGCCGCCTAAAATTGCTAAACCTTTGGGGCGCCTGCCCGCGGTGCTCAGTCCCCACGGTTTCTACGTGCAGCCGGTGGTGGCCTGGCTGCCAGACAAGCCCGCCTTGACCGCGAACCCGGACGAGGTAAGCCAGATCCTATGGGCGCCCCTGAGCGAGCTGGCGCAAAGCAGCAGCTGGAGCGAACTACGCCGGCGCGGCGATTTTGAGCGGCTGGTATGGCACTACCCCTGGCGCGACCGCGACGTTTGGGGGCTCACGGCCAATGTGCTGCACGAGCTGCTGGAACGCTGCCGGCAAGCAAGGACGAGCGGCGGTAGCCGCTGAACAAGCAGAGCCCTTTACCGCTAAACTTATGGCAGGAGGTGGCCCGTGAAGATTGGGATCTTGCTGGAAGAGATATTTGACGAGCGCGAGTTCATCTATCCCTACTACCGCGTCCAAGAAAGCGGCCTCGAGCCCGTGGTAATCGGCCCCGAGTCGCGGGCGTACAAGGCCAAGAGCGGCTGGATGGCCCGCGCCGATACCGCGGCGCACGAGGTGGACGCCCGCACCCTCGCCGGTCTCATCATCCCCGGCGGCTACGCCCCCGACCGTTTGCGCCGCAGCGACGACGTACTCGAGCTGGTTCGGGCCATAGACGAAGCCGGCAAACCCCTGGCTGCAATCTGCCACGCCGGCTGGGTGTTAATCAGCGCCGGAGTCGTCAAGGGGCGCCGCCTCACCGGTTACCACTCCATCAAAGACGACCTGGTGAACGCCGGCGCGGACTACGTAGACCAAGCCGTAGTCAAGAGCGGTAACCTAATCACCAGCCGCGGCCCCGCCGACCTACCGGTCTGGGTGGCGACGTTCGTGGAGGCCGTGAAAGGGAGCCGCTAGCCCTCAAAGCAGGCCAGACCGCTTATTGGACGCGAGGACCCGCCGCCAGCGAGCGGGATCCGCAAATGCGCCCTCCATCGCAATGAAGCGGCGCAGACGCCTGAAAAACCAAGCGAAGCAAAGCTTTTAGAGAAAGTGGGTGCAAAAACGACGGGATCGCGCGTCTGATTAGCCAGCATTTCACGTAGCTGCAAGAAGGTCAGGACCGCAAGACGCCAGCGCTGGCGAGCCCAACCAAGCAAGGCTGCCGGCATCCCGCAATACTCGTTCGCTACCTGCCGCCCTTGAGCGCCGGCTGGCGTATGCCCAGCAAATCGCGCGCCGTAGCCCATACCGTCTCGGGGCTGCTCCACTCCGGCAAATCGGCCAAAGGCGGGTGCAACACCGCCTGAATGAGCCCGACAACGGCGGCGGCCAGCTCGTGCGTAGCCAGGTCGGCGCGCGCCTCTCCAGCTGACTGTATCTGACGCACCTTCTCATTGAGAGTTACCCACGATTTTTTGAAGGCGTCGTGCACTTCCGCCTGCGCTTCTTCCGGCAGCGCGGCGATAAAGCCATCGGAGAATAGCAGGCGCACCTCTTCGTCCTCCCTGAGCAGGCGCACCCGGCCTCTAACAAACTCTTCTATCCACTCCCTGGGATCGGAGGAATCAGCGGGAACGCTGTCTCTAAGTCGCGCCAAAAGGGAGCGCGACATATCGTGCAGTATAGCCGACTTAGTGGGATAGTGACGGAACAGCGCCCCCGGTGTTACGCCTATCTTGCGGGCTATCTTCTCGGTCCTCAGCGAAGCAATGCCGGCCGCGCGGCATAGCTCCAAACCCGCCTTTACTATCTGCTTTCTACGCTCGGATGAAGGAAGTCTCTTGGTAACCGCCATCGCAATATCCTCTGTATCATACCTAAATGCAAGGAGAGGGGTTTCCCCCTCTCCTTGTCTTCTGGCTACGCTAGGTCGTCGCTTTTTCGCCGGGGCTGTAAGCCGCCCAGAGCGCAACGACTACTATCGCCAAGCTAACGATCCACATGTTCCAGGAAGCCGAAGTTAGGTTAGCGTAGTGGGCGAACCAGGGGGTAAAAAATCCTATCGCAGCCATGAGTGCGTTGGTCCAGTCTTCCCATACGCCTTTGTCCGAGAGCGCCCAGATGGCCAAGATTAACACAACGCCCCCTATGATCCAAGCGCTCCAAGCAGCGCCCGCATTAGCGGTAAAGCCGAAGATCCAAGGCGCCAAGAAGAGCCAACCACCGAGTACTATGTTTGTCCATTCCAGCGTGTTCTTCATCCTGCTCACCTCCTCTTACGCCCGTAGTATATAACTACTTACTTACATTTGTCAAGCAGCCACTTCGCACCGCGCCCTGGCGCGCCTCCGGCGCTGGGCCCGGGGCAGCGTCGGCGATGACGCCGGATTTTAACAGCCGCTAAAAACGGGAGTGGTAATATCAACGTAGCAGTTTAGATAAAGGAGCTATACATGTGGCCATTTGGTAAATCCACCCAAGCGCGTTTGCAAGAAGCGATCAAAAGTAACCAGGTCTTGGGCAAATACAACGTCGAAGCCCGCGTGGAGAGGAAGCTTGCCATCTTCTCCGGCGAGGTGCCGGGGGAGTCTCTCAAGAATCTTATGGAGGTTGTGGCCGAAGGTATCAACGGCATTGAGGGCAGCGACACCTCCGCCGTTACGGTCTTGACGCCGGGGGAGCAAAACGAACCCCAAATCAAGCAAGAACAAGACCCCTACGCCCTGGCCAAAGCCGTCCTGAAGTCGTTAAAATCCGAGCCTAGCCTCGCCAACAACCCGATAGACATCGTTCAGCAAGGCGACAAGATAATTTTGCGCGGAGCGGTAGACTCTCCCGCCGAGGCGGAGAAAGCCAAGAGTCTCGCCGCCGCTATTCCCGGGGTAAGCGGTGTAGACGCCAGCGGCCTCCAGGTAATAGCCGGAGCTTCCAAACTGAACGTCACCGACGACGACGGCGACGTAGTCTATACCGTCAAATCGGGAGATACGCTCTCCGCAATAGCTCTGCATTACTACGGCAGCGCCGCCCGCGGAGCTTATATGAAGATAGCCAACGCCAACGGACTCGACGACCCCAACAAGATCTACGTCGGCCAAAAGCTAAAAATCCCCGGCACCGTTGCCGGCCCCGACGAAGAACTGGCCTAAAAAACCTACCCGCCAGGCTCAACGGGCCCCGCGGGGCCCGTTTTCGCCTTTGTTTTTCTCCACTGCAGGAAAGGCTTATGCGGTACGCAGTACACAGAGAAAACGCGCAGCTAGTAGAAGTGTGGCTATGGATCGCGGCCCTACTTCGCCCATCTATTAGTAGCGTAACCACGGCCGGCTTCTCTCTGCACAGCAAAGCGAATATGCTCTACTCAGAGGATTGTTGGGTTGGGGTGTGATTGTAAGCGGTTCGTGGCTATAGGAAACAGCACGCGGTACGTTTTTTCGCTTCGACAATGGCGAAATAGTCAGCATATTCTTGCGCTGCAATATTACAAGTCCTCCCCCGTGCAGGGGCAGGAAGGGTGATGCTGGCGCGTTAAAAAGTGCGTACTTAACTGTACCTAGTACGTGGCGATAATAAGGTTGAAAAAGGGCACATCATTTTAGATGGGCTTGCACCATTTCTACTTATCCTGCATGCCCGAGGCGGCGTTTATAGTCTCTGCGATGTAATACCCTATTACAGCGAACACGATAAACTCGGCCAGAAATACTGCCGCCATCGTGATTCTGTAAGAATAATTAAACAAGTAGACGAGCATCGACACCCAGATTCCGCCTGCATAGTGCTTGGCTTGCCTTCGATTTTGATATTGAATAAGCGGCGAGGGCAAAAGACATCGCTGGAATAGCCACCAAGCCAGCGCAGCCGACGTAGCCAGCAGGTTTTTGAATGGTCGCCTCGTAATGCGCATACTGAGCCAATAACACACCTGCCAGCTGATAAGCCCACGTAAAAAGGAACTCCCTCTCTAACCAGTTTAGCCAGATGCGTCTTCTCACGACATTCCTCCCTTTGCGCAAAAGCCCACTCCCCCTTCGCCTGTCAGCTCAGGGGGAATGGTTTGAGGCAGCCTATCGCTAGTTAACAACTTCCCACGGCCCGTCGTAGTAGTGTCTGATGCGGGCATCGCGATAACTATCGTACTCGTCCCAGATGTGATGGTAACGTTGGTAGTGCACTGTCCGCTGTTCGCTTTGTCTCAAATACGGGTCCGTACGCATTGTTGTGCAATGATAGATTGCTAGTGCGTCAAGGGCGTTTGCTGCAGCCTGCGCAGCTACAGCTGCGTACTCCAGCCCCGTTACAGCCGCCCTGTATAGCGTATTTCAGTACGTATACGCCGGCGCCATTAAGCTCAACCCCGATGGCGAGGAAAAACACAGTCTGGGCCTCTTGCAGGGGCAAAACGCCCATGGGTTCAACCTCGACGTACTTATGCCTGAACGAACGAGTCAATTTTGGGTTGTATTCTCGCAATCAGCTTTTTCATGCCCTTTGGTGAACAGTTCACGGGGCAGAGCCAAGCGGATGGCAAGGTAGACAACTACCCCAATGGGCAAAGCGTTTAGCAAACCCATGAGGAACGCCAACAGCGCTCCAAGCAGCGCTTCCAGCGGGCCGTTTCCTAAGCGAATGTTCACGTCAGTGTCACCTACTGGCAGCCATAGTGCGACGTGTAAGCCAAAGCATCAATTACTCTAGCATAGCTGCTGATCCAATAATAACCCTTGGCTTCGG
>JALSMT010000052.1 GCA_026987375.1 Thermaceae bacterium
ACCGGCAGGTTGAAGACGTTCTGCAAGACGAACATCCCCACCACCGAGATGACGGCCGCCACCGTAGGAGTAAGCAGCCAGCCGATGGTTATGTTCCTTACCACGCCCCAGCGCACGCGCTCGCCCGGAGTGATTAGGCCCAAGCCGATGACGGCCCCGACGACGGCCTGCGAGCTGGAAACGGGCACCAGCGGCAGGTGTGGCAGGTGGTGCGCCATCAGCCAGGCGGCCAGCGACTGCGAGGCGAAGAGAAAGAGCACCAGCGACTGCGCCAGCACTACGATCAGCGCTGCCACCGGTGTGAGTTTTACTATCTCCTGCCCTACGGTCAGCATTACCCGCTCGGAGTAGGTGTAAATACCCACGGCTATAGCTAGACCGCCGAGCAAAAAGAGCTGTTGCACACCGCTCAGCGTTAGCGGTCCAATTTGCAGGTCGTGGAAAGGATTTACGTTGAGAAAAACCCCCATCACGTTGGCGATGTTGTTGGCTCCCAGGCTGTACGCTCCAAAAGCTCCCACCAGTATCAGCCCCAGGCGGGTGTAACCGTCCAGCCGCAAGAGGTGTATCTTGGCGCGGCGCAGAAACCAGCGCGCCAGCAGGAATAGCAACGCCGACATGGCTCCCGCCATGATCGGGGAGGCCACCCAGGCGAAGGCGAACTTGGAGACGATGCCCGGGTCGGTGCTCTGTCCCATGAATATGTTCCAGCCGATGATGCCGCCGACGATGGCCTGGCTGGTGGAGACGGGCAGGCCGCGCTGGGTCATCAGGTATACGCTCAGCGCCGCCGCCAGCGCGGCGGTGAAGGCGCCGGGCAAGGTACTGATAGACCCCAGCTTGCCCAGGGTGTGAGAAGCGCCGGCGCCGCTTATAACCGCGCCGAGAATTACGAAGACGCTGGATATCAGCGCGGCGGTGGCGAAACGCACCATACGCGTTCCCACGGCGGTTCCAAAGATGTTGGCGGCGTCGTTGGCCCCCAAAGACCAGCCCAAAAAAAGTCCGCTGGAAAGGAAGACGAAGATGGTCAGGTCCATCTCAGATCATCCGTTTGATTGTGAGTATCGAGAGCTTATCGCATATGTCTTCGGCGGTGTCGGCGATGTTGTCGAGGCGGTCGAGAAAGTGAGCCAGGTGCATTTTGTGAGCCAGGTCCAGCTCGCTCTCGTAGATCTCCCTTTCGACGCGGGTGGTGATCTTATCGGCCTCGGACTCGTAGAACTGCACTTGCTTTACGTGGTCGCGCACCGCGCTGAGGTCGCGAAAAAAGGCGCGCGCGGCCACCACCATGGCCTCTGCCGCCTTGAGGACCATCTGCGTCAGGTCGCCAAAGGATTCGCTGTACTCAGGGCCTATCTGCGGTCTTTGGATGAAGAAGCTATAAACGGCCGCCTCGTAGAGGTTGGTAACCTCGTCCACCTGTTCAATCAGCGAAAGAACGTCCTCGCGCAGCTCGGGAATGAGGGTGTGAGTCGTCATCTGGGTTTCGATCTCGCGGCGCAGGTCGTCACCTTCTTCTTCGACCTCGGTAACACGCTTGACTAGGTCTTGGTACTCCTGCGTGACACCCTTCTTGAGATAGATGTCCATGGCGCGATTGAAGACCATGCCGGCCTCCTGTACATTGTCGAAGTACAGGTCTATTTTCGCCTCGATGCTGCGGGTTCCTCCGAACAAAGATGGGAGTTTCATTGTGAGACCATTATATGCAGGGCGAACGGGACGCTTTACCCCATTTGCTAGGATGCTGACGTGGAGACGCAGCCTAGCGGGTTAAAGGTCGCATTGGTGCTGGCCTTGGGGGTGGCGGCGGTGAGCGCCGCCGCCATCTTCGTGCGCTGGGGCTTTGCCGCCGCGGCCTCGAGCTCTCCTGGGGTCAGCCTCTTACTGGCGGCTTCGCGCCTCAGCATGGCGGCGCTGCTGCTGGCGCCGACCTGGCCCTCGCTGCGTCGCGCCCAAGCCTCGCCTCGCGCCTGGACCATGGCCGTTCTGGCCGGCGTTTTTTTAGGCGTCCACTTTGGCACCTGGATAACCAGCCTGGCCTATACCAGCGTCGCCGCCTCGGTGACGATAGTGACCAGCAACCCCATCTGGGTGGCGCTGGCGGGCTGGCTGTGGCTGCGCGAAAGGCTGAGTCCGCTGGCCGTAGCCGGTATTCTGCTGGCGACTGCCGGGGGAGTTTTGATAGGACTCGGCGACGCGGGCGGCAAGGCCGCGGGCTCGAGCCCGCTCTTGGGCGACCTGCTGGCGCTCCTGGGCGCCTGGGCGGTCAGCGGTTACTTCTTGTTCGGCCGCGCCGCGCAGCGCAGCGGACTCTCTTTAGGGCAGTACATAGCCGTCAGCTACGGCGCCGCAGCGCTTTTGCTCCTGCCTTTGCCGGCGCTCTTCAAGACGCCCTACCTGGGCTGGCCCCTGGGTTTTTACGGTGCGGCGCTGGCCATGGCGCTGTTGAGCCAGCTGCTGGGGCATACCAGCTTCAACTGGGCGGTGCGCTGGATCTCGCCGGTGCTGGTGACGCTGGCGATACTCTTCGAACCCCTGGGAGCGGGTCTTTTGGCCTACTTTTTCTTTGGCGAGACGCCGGCGCCGCTGGTCTTCGCCGGGGCGGCGCTGCTGCTTTTGGGGGTGGCGCTGGCCGTTCTGGGGCGGCGGCAAACTTAGATTCGCCGCCGTTTCTCTGTCTCGCCGGCCGGGCGTCGCGGTTCGGAACGCTCGGCGGCGGCAAAGAGCTCGCCCTGCTTTTCTTCTTGCCGCCGCGCATAGACGCCGCAGACGAGGCAGCTCACCGACTCGACGGGTATGAGCGGCGCGACCCAGCGGCCGCAGGAGGGGCAGACGTAGCGCACGGCCGCATTATGCCACGGCGGCGTCGTAGACTGGAGTATGCGCCGATTGATGACGTTACTGCTGGTTCTGCTGCTGGCTGCCGCTTCCGCCGCCCAGCTGGTGCGCGTGGAGATGGGAGCGGCGATACCCGAGTTTGACCCCGCCGACCTGCATACCTACAAGATTTCGCGTCCTGGCCGGGTTTTTAGCTCCACCGACCGCTACATCGTCTTCGTGACCTACTGGCGCTTCGAGCCCGACGAGACGGGCCCCCAGTCGTTCGAGATGTACCTAATTCCGCCGCGCGGCGAGGTGGAGCGCGCCGCTTACGGCTTCAGCGTTCCCGCCAGCTGGGCGGGCAGGTCAAAGCCGACCTTCTGGCACTTCACGCTCAACCCCGCCAAGGTCAAGAACCAGGCCGGGGAGTGGCTGGTGTATTTTCTGGTCAACGGCCGTCTGCTGGGGCAGACCACCTTCAGGCTCGAGCCCTAACCCTCACCCGCGATTGCTGGCGGCTGTGTATTATTGACTGGTGCGCAGTTTCGTAAACCTGCACGTTCGCAGCGGAGACGCGGACGCTGCAAGGAGGCTGGTCGGCAAGCTCAGGAGCGAGGGCCTGGCCAGTTACGCGGTCATGGCGGAGCCGTGGCTGAGCGTTTACGACGAGGCCCTGGAAGCCGAAGAAGACCCCTCCCTGCTGAACGCGGCCCTGCAAGAGGCCAGTCGTCTGGGCCGCGCCGCGGCCTTCATGGTGCACGAAGACGAAGACCTCTACTGGGCGCTGGCCGAAGAGGGTAAACTTCTCTACGCCTACCAAGCGGAGGCGGGAGCCGCGCCGCGGCGCCGCGGCGCTCCGCCGCCGTGGCTGGACGAAGAGGCGGTGCGCCTGGCCGAGGAGGGGCAGCCCAAATCCGCGTCGGTGCGGGCGCTGGCGGCTTTACTGGAGATAGAACCAGAGCACGCGCTCGTGGGTTTTGCCGACCTCTTGCGGGCCGACGAGGAGAGCGAGCTTTCTGAGGAAGTCTGGATTTTCGAAGACGAGGAGGCGTTTCTAGCAATGAGTACGCCGAGCCTGAAGCGGGGGGACGAAGATGTTGGTAGTTAAGATCGGCGGAAGCCTGGAATCTGCGGAAACGCTGATTGCCGAACTGGTCGGCCATGACGGCGAGCTGGTGCTGGTGCACGGCGGCGGCCCGATGCTCAGCCGGGCCCTGCAAGAACACGGCTTCGAGACGCGCTTCGAGATGGGCCTGCGGGTAACGCCGCCCGAGCAGATGGAGGTCGTCGAACGGGTCTTGACGCAGCTGGGCAAGCGGCTGGCGGACAGTTTTTCCCGTTCCGGCAGGCTGGCGGTGGGCCTCTCGGGGCGCGACGCGCGCCTGTTGCTGGCGGACCCCAAGAGCGAAAAACTGGGGCGCGTCGGCAAGGTGAGCAGCGTCAACACCTCGATCTTGCTGACGCTCATCAACCGCCACCTGACGCCGGTAATCAGCCCGATAGCGGTAGGCAAAGACGGCGTTTACAACGTCAACGCCGACGAGGCGGCGGCTGCGGTGGCCGGCTGCTTGGGAGAGCCGCTGCTCTACTTTACCGACGTTCCCGGCGTCCTGGCCGATCCGCGAGACCCCGGCAGCCTGATTAGCCGCATCGGCAGCGAGGAAGCCGAAGAGCTCATCGAAGAGGGTGTCATCTCCGGGGGAATGGTACCCAAGGTGCGGGCGGCGCTGACGGCTCTCGAGCTGGGTTCGCCCTGGGTTCTGATATCCAGGGGCGGCGGCGGCGCCCTTACGGCGGCTCTGGCCGGAAACAGGGGCACACGCGTAACGCCCTGAGCTCAAGGCGGTGGGTATAATTCTCTTACGCCCGGCCCGATCGGGACAGGAGGCTCTATGAACTTACGAAACCTGACCTTGTTGGTCATCCTGATACTGGTGGCGATATTCGCCGGTCTCAACTGGTCGTTGATAACGGCCCCGGCGCAGCTCAACCTGCTTTTCGCCCACGCCAGCGCCCCGCTGGGCCTGGTCTTACTCAGCGTCATAGCGCTACTGACGGTGTTGTATTTCTTCTTCATAGCCATGGTAGAAACCGGCGCTTTGCTGGAAATTCGCCGCTACGCCCGGCAGGTGGAGCAGGCGCGCAAGCTGGCCGACAAGGCCGAGGCCAGCCGCTTCGCCGAGCTAAAAACCTTTCTGGAAAAAGACTTGAGCGCTTTGAAGAGCGGCCAGGAAAGCCTAAAAGAACACACCGCCTCGGTCGTAGAGCAAGGCAGGGGCGCGCTCTCGCTCGAGCACGACACCCTAAAGTCGCAGCTCAACGAACTCGGCAACAGGGTAAACAATCACTCCGAACTGCTCAAGTCCGAACTGCTGAGCCGCCTGCAGGAATTACAGAGCGCGCTCGCCGCCGACGTCGAGAAGGCCGGTAACGGCCTGGCCGCGTATCTGGGCGAGATAGAAGACCGTCTTTCCGCCGCCGCGGGTAAGGACGCCGCGGGCGAGTAGCGTTCATGGCTTGCCGAGAGCGGCAGGTATTGCTAGCATAGATAACTGGACGCGGGCCCTTAGCTCAGTTGGTTAGAGCAGTCGGCTCATAACCGATCGGTCGCAGGTTCAAGTCCTGCAGGGCCCACCAACCACGCCCCCTCGCGGGGGCGTTTTTTACTACGCCCTTTGGGCTTAGAATAGTGCGCATGACGCGGCAAAACGTTTGGGCCAGCAAGAGGCTAAAGAGCGTACCTGAGTCGGTTTTCCTGCTGATGGACAAGGCCAAGAGCCGGGCCAGGGCGGCGGGGAAAACCGTCATAGACCTGTCCATCGGCGCCTCCGACCTGGCGGTGCCCAGCGAGCTGATACTCGAGCTGGAACGGGCCGCGCGCGACCCCGACACCTGGGGCTACTGCCTCAAGAGCTGCACCTCCCGCTTTTTACGAGAGGCGGCGGCCTGGTTTGAGCGTCGTTTTGGTCTCTCCCTCGACCCGCAAGAGCAGGTTCTCAGCCTCATCGGCAGCCAGGAGGGCCTGGCCCACCTGCTACTGGCCGTAACCGATCCTGGCGAGGCGATACTGCTGCCCGAGGTCGCCTACCCCAGCTACTGGGGCGCGGCGGCGCTGGCTGGCCTGCGCACCGTACCCCTGCCCCTGGGCGAAGACCTGTTGCCGGTTTTCGACGACCTAGACGAAACCGCACTGCAAGGCGCGCGCGTCTTGCTGCTCAACTACCCCAACAACCCCACTGCCGCCGTAGCCGACCGCCCCTTCTGGCGGCGGGCGCTGGAGTTTGCCGAGCGGCACGACCTGCTGCTGGTGCACGACAACCCCTACATAGACATGGTCTACGAAGGTGAAGCGGTCAGCCCGCTCACCCTGCCGGGGGCGCTGGAACGCACCATCGAGCTCTTCAGCTTTTCCAAGAGTTTTCACATGGGCGGCTTCCGCCTTGGTTTCGCCCTGGGCAACGCCGACGCCGTCGCCGCTTTGGAGGCGGCCAAGGCCCCTGTTGACTTTAACCAGTACCTGGGGATCCAGCGCATGGGGATAGCCGCGCTGCGCCTGCCGCCTGAGCGGGTCTTGAAGGACGTGCAGGTGTTCCGCGCCCGCCGCGACGCTCTGGTAGAGGCCATGCGCCGCGCCGCCGTGCCGGTGAAGGTGCCCAAGGCCAGCATGTACCTCTGGTTGCGGCTGCCCTCGGGGATGGACGACGTGAGCTTCGCTCTGAGCGCGGTGGAGCACGCCGGCGTGGCCCTGGCCCCCGGGCAGGGTTTTGGCCCCGGCGGCAAAGGCTACGTGCGCTTTGCCCTGGTTCAGCCCCCCGAGGTTCTGGCGGAGGCGGGGCGGCGTATAGCGCAGCTGCTCGACTGAGGTCAGCCGCCTATGCCCAGCATCACCCGCTGGCGGATGGTGGGCAGCGTCGAGCCCTTCTCGGGCTTTTTCCCGGCCGCGGTCAGCAGCGCTTGGCGCAAAGCGCCAACGGGATCGGCGGCGGTGAAGGCCCAGGAGACGTCCAGCTCCAGGTCGGTCAGCAGGCAGGGGCGGATTTTCTTGTCCGAGGTGAGGCGCAGCCGCGAACAGTTGCTGCAAAATGGCTGAGACACCGAGTTTATGAAGCCCACCGTGCCCTTTGCTGCGGCTATCCGCCACAGCCGCGCCGGTGCGGAGGGAGACGTGGCCACCTCTTGCAGGGGGCCGAAGCGTTCTTCGATGCGCCTGCGGGTTTCCTCGCCGGGGACGAACTGGCGGCGGTACTCCTCGAAGGGAGCGTTGTTGAGGTGCATGTACTCGATGAAGCGGACGTGCAGCGGCTTTTCCAGGCTGAGAGCCGCCAGCGCCACCACCTCGGAGTCGTTGACGCCGCCGATTACCACCGCGTTGATCTTGACCGGGTGCAGTTCCAGCTCGAGCGCCAGCTCTATGGCGTCGAGAACCTGCTTGATGTCGGCTCCGCGGGTCAGCGTGGCGAAGATCTGCGGGTCCAAAGCGTCCAAGGAAAAGTTGAGGCGCTGCAAACCGGCGGCCAACAGCTCTTTGTGGCGCTTTCGGAACAGGGAGCCGTTGGTGGTGACGGCCACGTCTTTCACGCCGGGAGTCTCTGCCGCCGCCGCTATCATGTCGGCCAGCTCGCGGCGCACCAACGGCTCGCCGCCGGTGAAGCGCACCGCGTCCATCCCCAAAGCGGCGGCGGCGCTCAGCAGGTGTTTTATGTCCGTAACGCTCACCGTCCCCGGGGGGTCGCTCATTTGCATCCCCAGCGGGTGGCAGTAGAGACAGTGATAGTTGCAGCGCGGGGTTACAGATATGCGCAGGTCCTTGAGAACTCGTCCGTAGCTGTCGGTCAGCGGCATAGGTCTCCCTATCGTGTTGCACATTATAGCAATACGCTCAGGAGCGGCCGCGGTTACCCCTATACTGAAGGCGATGAACGACGCTTCTCCGCAAACATACTCCGGGTTCGTAGCCATCTTGGGCAAACCCAACGTTGGCAAGAGCACCCTTTTGAATCAGCTGCTGAACGTCAAGGTAGCCCCCATCAGCCCCAAACCGCAGACGACGCGCAAGAGCGTGCGCGGCGTCCTCAGCGAGGGCGATCGCCAGGTGGTCTTCGTCGACACCCCCGGCTTCCACAAGCCCGCCGACGCCCTCGGCGAGTACATCAACCGCCAGGTCACCGAGGCGCTGGCGGACGTGGACATAATCCTCTGGCTGGTGGACCTGCGCCACCCCCCTACGCCCGAAGACGAACTGGTGGCGCGCGTTCTGGAGCCGCTGCTCGGCAAGAAGCCGATCCTGCTGGTGGGCAACAAGGCCGACGCCGCCAAGTACCCGGAAGAGGCCCTAGAAGCTTACCAGCGGCTGCTCCCGGGTGTAGAAGCCCGCATGATCAGCGCGCTCTCGCAGCGAGACGTCGAGCGCCTGCGCGCCGAGATTTTGGCGCTCCTGCCCCAAGGGCCCTTCTTCTACCCGCCCGAGCACGCCAAGAGCGATCAGTCGATAGAAGACTGGATCTCCGAGACGATCCGCGAAGAGGTGATGAAGCGCCTGCGCCAGGAGGTGCCCTACGCGGTGGCGGTCAAGGTGGAAGAGGCGGCCGAGCGCGAAAACGGCACGCTCTACGCGCGCGCCGTCCTCTACGTGGAGCGCGAGGCGCATAAGCCGATCCTGATCGGCAAGGGCGGAAGGATGCTGAAGGAGCTAGGGCGCGCGGCCCGCAAGCAGCTCGAGCTCTTTTTGAACCGCCCGGTCTTCCTCGACCTGGAGGTCAAGGTCTACCCCAACTGGCGCAAAGACCCCGAAGCGCTGCGCGAGCTGGGCTACAACTAGCTCACGGTCCGTAGAGTACGAAGGTCAAGAGCCCCTCGTAGGGCCCCGCCGGCTCCCCGGGCCGCAGCCGCAACGTCAAGGGCAGCACAATAGCGCGGCCGCCCCGGCCCAAACGCACCGTGGTTTCGAGCTCGGAAAGCTCTCGCGAACCCAGGAGCAGCCGTCGTGCGGAGAGCGCCGCCGGCCCCGTCAATGAGCCCGCCTTGACCGCCAAGCGCCACGCTCCACTGGCGACAATGCGGATATACAACGCGCCGGTAACGACCCGCCCATTGTCCGCGAAAAACGGCGCCCAGCCGCCAGGGCGGCCGTTTACTTCCATGAGGAGCACCTGCGGCGGCCGCAGCGCAAAGCGGGTGCTGTTCGTAAAACCGTTTGCCGAGACCAGCGAAAAAAAGAACGGCAAGTAAACCATCAGCAGTAATCTTCTTTGCATCCCTACCACTCCTTCGTGGGTGGAATGCAACCGGTCGTGCTTTGGGGGTACGAAAGATATCGCGAATGTATGGTATTTTCCTTGGCCGGTTGCACCACTGGCTCCCCGCATCCCTTGGTGCCCACATTGGGATATTCACGGTTCAACGCCTCCAAGCTCAGGTCCGATCCTCGAACCCGCAGGTGCGGCGTACCAATTAATTACGCCGCCCGCCACCATCGTAGCGCCGGGCGCAGTCCAATAATACCCCCAAATTGGGGCATTACCAAAATAATGTTAATATCGTTTCCTGCCCGCTAATTCACCCCCTTTTGGGGGTACAAACCCCCTTGCTGAGGCCCTACACTAAGGTGTAATTGGAGGCGATGACCCGCCAGGTCCCCACACGGGCGCCAAGGGACGAGCGGCGAGCCAGTGGCGCGACCGACCAAACCACCTCAAGGAGGAATAGACGATGAAGAGAACGATCAAGCTCGTGGTACTGGCCGGAGCGCTCTTAGCAGCCGCAGCCATGGCGGCTCCTTCGCACAAGTCCAGCGAGTTCAATTTCTTGTTCCCGCAGTACGCCGCCATCTACACCAACGTCACCCAGGTAAACTTTTTTGACTCCGCTACGGGTACCGAGGGGGCTCTAAAAGCGGTCGGCGGTTATTACGCCAGCACAAAAACGGCGCTCCTTCAGTGTATGGACGACAGCGCCAACCTCCCGGACAACTACACCATTAACGGCTCCAGCACGACCGCCAATCTTTACTGCAGCTTCGTCCCCAACGCCATAACCAAAGACCAAGGCTTCAGCGTCAGCGGTTACCAGGACGCCGCCGACCCCGACACCGACGGCGAGCTGCTGATAATCACCAACGCCAGTAATTTTGCTACGAACGTCAGCGTATCCGGCAGCATAACCGATGCGAGCATCGAGGTCATCCCCGGTTACGTTAAAAGCGATGGCAGCGTGGCGGGCGCGGGCGACACGACTGCGCAGGACGTTTCGTCCGCAGGCTTTGTCCAAAGCCAAGCCTACGACACCCAGTACGCCTCGGCCAAAGTGATTCCGCTGCTCTTTTACGCCCAGGTGGACGTTCTCAACGTCAGCGAAATAACTACCGCAGAGACCATGACGGTGACCTGGGGTATGGCTTCACCGTAAGATGTGGAGATGAAACATAGCTGCAAGCTGATTGGGTCGGCCCTCGTCTGGGGGCTGACCGCAATTTTATGGGGCGGCGCGGCGCTGGCGGTGCAGGGGGTGGCGGTGGCCCCCCCGCGCTTTGAGCTGCTGGCGTCGCCCGGCGACGTCGTGGAGCAGGAAGTGGCCGTCTTTGCCGAAGACGCCGGCAAACAAACGATCAATACCGCGGTGCTGGACTGGCTGCTGGCGCCGCAGAACGAGCTGCAGATAATCGATCCCGCCAAAAAGGCGGTTTCCTACAGCGCCGCGGGGTGGATACGCGCCGCCCTCGACCCCTTTGAGCTGGAACCCGGCAAGGCCGTCAAGGTTCCTTTTACCGTCGAGGTGCCCAAGCGGCCGCTGGCGGGCAGTTACTGGGCGGCTTTGGCCTTTACCACCCAGCCAAAACCGGGTAGATACCAGGGCGTATCGGTGATGGTCAACACCAGGGTGCTGGCCGTAGTCTACCTAACCATCAAGGGCACGGAAAAGCCCGGCTCGCGCCTGCAGGGGGTGACGTTATCCTCGGGGAAAGACGGGGTGAAGAGGTTGATCGCCGACGTGGTCAATACCGGCAACGTCTACCTGCGGCTAAACGGAGAGTTGCGTTTCATCGATTCGCAGGGCGAGGTTATAGAGAGGCAAAAGCTGCCTGAGCGCGTTTTGTTGCGCGACGGCCTGGTGCGCTACTCGTTGGAGCTTCCTAAAGGGCCGCCGCAGGACGCGGTGCTCGCGGCCATAGAGATTCAGCCGAAAGGGCCGGCGGGCGGCTTTGGCGGCGCGCCGCTCTATGGGGAGGCGCCGCTGCGGTGAGGCGGCTGGCGCTCTTGATAGCCTTGCTTGGCGGACTGGCCTTTGCGCGGGTCACCTGGTACTACGACGTAGACCAAGGCAACGCCTTTACGCCGGCGACCCTCGACTTCAACCCCAGCGCCGCCGACCTTGCCTGCGCGGCGCTGCTAGAGCCCGGGGCCGCGCCAGCGGGCGCGGTGACGCTCGCTAACATTGCGCCGCCCGCCGGCTGCCCGCAAACTCCGCCGCTGGTGGTTTACGCCGTCGACCCCGACAGCGGCGACACCGTTTACGCCGCGCTGCTGACCGTCAAGTTTTGGGGGCGCAAGCGCGCCAACAACGGCACATACGGCACCAGGCCGCTGATCAACCTGATAAAAAACTCTTACGCGCTCAGCGTAACGGCCTCGGGAGACTTGGACGACGTTGACGACCAGTTCCACCCTCCTTTCACCCGCCCGCCCCAGAACGCTCCCGTGAGCACGGGCGACTGGTACGCTTGGCGTTCTTCGCAAACCATCTCGCTGGCCGATCCTCAGGTGAGCGACGTGCAAAACCACGGCTTCTGGAACAGGACGTGCAGGGACCTGTACAACGACAGGTGCTGGTCCGCGGTGTTTACCTGGGCGCTGCCGGTGCGCTTGCAGGTTCACGGCGGCGAGAAGGGCGGCTACCAGATAACCCTTACGCCGGGGTATTTTGAGCGTAAGACGGCGTCTACCCTCAGCGTTAGAGAAGGAGAGTTTAGCTTTCCCGAGCTGAAGGCTTACGGCCGTTAGCGCTCACGGATTAGAACTACGCCCTTTAGCTCTATTACCTTTCCGTTTTTAAGCCGGGCTTTTACCCTGAGCCGTAACCGCCCCCGAGCGTCGCTGGGGACTGCGAGACCGCCGCGCCAGTCTGAACCGCTTCCGCTGAGGGCTACGTCGCGCCCTTGGACGCTTAGCCAGCACTCTTTTACCGGCGCGTACCAGTGCGCCAGCAGCGGTAGAGTCTGCCCCGGCTTGGCGAGGGGGTAGGCGCGCAAGAGCCCCCAAGGAGCATGCGGGTTGACGTTCAAAAAGAAGGGATAACCGCCGTCTTTGCCGTCGCCCGCTAGTATTTTCAGCGGCAGCGCGCCTTGAAAATCACTGGGAACGCGAATGCGGCCACGCCAGAGGGTGGGATCTTTGGCGTCGGGCAGGAGGACTCCCAAGATACGACCCAGCCCAACAACTACGACCCTGTCGGTTTTGCCTCGTAAGCGTACCTTCACGAGCGGGCTCGAGCCCGGGGGAACGCTGTCCGCCTCTGGTTTGACTTCCATGATTTGCACTGCGGCGCCCTTGAATATTTGCGGCGGCGGAGGCGCCACCCGGAGCGTCACTGCGCTGCTCGCTCCGGGTTTAAGCTCGACGCTGGCCGCGCCTTTGAGGACGCGCCAGCCGCGCGGCAAAAGGTCGGCCAGCAGTCTGACGGTGTACCTGCCCGGGGGGAGAGCGGGTAAGGCAAAAGCGCCGCTACTGTCGGTATACAAAAAGGTAGACTTGCCAGATTCGTTTTCCAGGGCGATGGCGAATCTGAGGTTTCTTTGCGGAGCGCCCTTGACGCCCTCCACCGCGACGCGGCCCTGCAGCGAGGCGCGTACCGCCACTCGCAGGCTTACCGAAACGGTCTTGTGCAGCGGAACGGTCACCTTCTCTTTGGCGCGGGTAGCCACCAGGTAGGCGGGCAGTTTGCCGGCGGCTATTTCCACAACGTGCTCGCCCGGAGGGACCAGCAGCTTGAAATTTCCCTTGTCGTCCGTGAGCGCTTCTACCCCCGCGGCGCGAACGGGTATGCCGCTTTTGAAACGCGCGGGCCCGTCTACGACGACTCTGCCCGTTATTACCCCGCTGCGCCTGCCGCCAAAAAGATCGCTAAACCCGTCCGTAAGGTCTATGACCAGCGGCATGGAGGCGGAAACCCCCAGACGCGTTTCACCGCTGTACCACTCGCGCTTAACGCTCGCGCTCAGCAATGAGCCGCCTAGCGGCCAGGTAAGGTTGAGGGCGGTTCCCAGGCTGGGTTTCCAGGGGGACCAAAGGAGGCTTGCTTGCGTGCGCAGGTAGGAGCCGCCCAGGCTGGCGCTCAAACTCAGCTCGTTCACGCTGGCGGGCCACCCGAGCTTCGTGGCAACGCCCCACAAGGCCATCCCCTTGTTGCTGCTGGCCTGGCTGCTAGCCGACGCGACCAGCGAAAAGCTCCCGTCGGCGTACTCGGCGTCGACGCCGCCGTTGAGGTCGCTCCAGGGGGAGGGCAGCTTAAGTGTGGCGTTGGCGAATGCTTTCAGCCTGGTATCGCTAAGGCGCAGTCCGAAGGCGAGGGGCAGGGGCGACTGTAGCTGGAGGCGGCTGCTGGAGCTGGCGGCGGCCAAGCTCCAATGCTCCAGGCCGTTGCCGTTCCAGGAAATTTTACCGCCCATACTCAGCCGCCGGGGGTTGGCGTCGGCGGCGAGAGAAAAGCTGACGGGCCGGCCTTCGCGCCAGTCAAAAGCGCCGCGAAAATCGAGCGGCCAGGCGCGGTAGACGAACGAATAAACGGCGCTGCCGTTCAATTGCCCTTGCGTGGGCGAGTAGCCCAGGTAGAGGCCGAGTTCGTCGGACTCCAGTTCCGTGGTAAGGTCGTCGGCGCTGGCTCGCAGGGCGATGCGCGCCCGCAAACGAAAAGCGGGGTCGCGGCTAAGAGACAAAGAGGCGCCATAGGAGCCATTTGCGCGGCTGATGTCTAGTGACGCCCCACCCTGCGGCACGGGTCCGGAAAGCGAGAGGCTGGCGGCCACCCCGCCCTCGTGGAGGCCGACGGCGACGCCATAGCTGCTGCCCGCCACTACCGTAAAGTAGCCCTCTCGCCAGCTGAAGCTGGCGCTGGCGGCGGGCAGAGCGCCGAGCGCGTAGCCGGCGGCGCCGTTGAAGTAAACGAAGTCCGATAGCGCCCCCGCCGCGGCGACGGAGAAAGAGAGGTTGCGCGGGTAAGCGTAAGCGGCGGTTAGGTGACCCGTCAGGCGAAAGGGCCCGCCGGGTTTGTAGCTGGCCGCTTCTACCACGACCAAGGCGGCCTTTTTCGTTTTCCCTAACGTAGACGTTACTACCAGGCGGTAGACGTCGGCGCGCTCTACCGGTGCGGCAACCTCTTTTTGCTCACCGGCGGCGATTTGCAAACGCTCGCTAAAAAGCGGCGCGCCCCGCGCGTCCAGCAGGCTGACCACGAAGACGTCCGACCCGTTACCGCCGTTTTTTATCCGCGCCCTAACGTAGCTGAGCGGGGGGACGAACTCGACCTTCGCGGGAACCGCGACCTCCAGCCTGGGGCGGTAGAGCACGCTGGTAAGCGCCTGGGCGACGCCGTCGCCGATGCGAAATAGCAAGACGTCGTTCTGACCGGCGCCAGCGCCGCTTGGCACGCGCACGGTGACGGGGTAGTAGCTGGTCTTGCCGGGCTCGAGTTTGACAGGGTGGATAGCGCTGAGAATAGGCCAGCCGTGTTCGGAAAGTACTTTTGGGGTAAATTCGCCGCTGCCGCGCAGCGCGAAGACGTGCGTCACCGCCTGCCCTGGAGAGGCGCTGCGCTTGGGGGGAGAGGTGAGAATTACCTGCGGCTCGGCGGCCCGCGCTAGCCCCGCAGAAAAAAAGGATAAGGTTAGAACGAGCACAAAAGCGGCGTCGAATACGCGTTTCACCTGTTTTATATTGTACCTTTACACAGCCGTGGTCTAATCCCCCTGATGGGGGTGTCAGGCCGACCCGAAAAGCGGCAAGGCGTGAGATAGAATGGGACTTAGCGGAGATTATATGGGCAAAATTTTACTTATCATTGCAGTATCGCTTACCGGTAGCCTGGCGCTGGCGCAGCTCAACGCCGTCTGGGTGATTCGCGACTACGAGATTGTAGGCGGCCGGCTGCGTGAGTACGTGGGTTCCAAGACCTTCCGAGTAGCCAGCGACGACGACGTACTGGCGCTGGCCGGCCAGGTCAAGCGTCAGGCCAAGCCGGCGCGCTGGGTCTACGACAAAAAGCGCGGTTGGGTGGCTTTGCAGCGCCGCGGATACGAGATGGACCCCGCAGCGGCCTTACTCGCCTTCCACCAGGCCGTCAGCGAGGGGCGCAGCCAGTTCATCATCCCCGTACGCATCAGCGATCCGAGCCCCAGCGTCGTTGACTGGGCCAACCGCGGCGTGGTCGCGCTGATAGGCGAAGGCGTCAGCAATTTCTGGGGCTCGAGCTGGGCGCGGATACACAACATCCGCGCAGGCGCCAAGCGCCTCAACGACACCTGGATTCCGCAAGGCGCGGTTTTTTCATTCAACAAGGCGGTCGGCGAGGTGGACGAAAAGCACGGCTTCGTAGAGTCCCTGGTAATAGTCGGCGACGCCACCGAAAAGGGCGTGGGCGGCGGCATCTGCCAGGTTTCCACGACCACCTTTCGGGCCGGGTTCTTCGCCGGCCTGCCCGTGCTGGAGCGGCACCCGCACAGTTACGTGCTGCACTACTACAAGCCTCTGGGCCTGGACGCCACCATCTATCAGCCCTGGCGCGACTTGAAGTTCAAAAACGACACTCCGGGAGACATCCTTATCCTCACGCAGGTGAAGGGCCACAAGCTCTACGTGCGCTTTTTCGGCAGCCCCGACCGCAAGGTCGAGTGGAGCGGCCCCGAGGTCAGCGACCGCAAACCTCCGCTCAAACCGCGCGAGATAGTAGACGAAACGTTGAAACCGGGCGCCCGCAAGCAGGTAGACTGGGCCGCCCCGGGCGTCACCGCGGTAATCCGCCGCACCGTCAACTACGACGACGGCCGCGTGCTAAAGGGCGTCTTCAAGAGCGTCTACCGTCCCTGGGGCAACGTCTACCTGGTGGGGCC
>JALSMT010000053.1 GCA_026987375.1 Thermaceae bacterium
CAACGGCCAGCTGACCTTCACGCCTGAGAGCGGCTTCAGCGGCGACCCGACTCCGATCAAGTACACCGTCAAAGACACAAGCGGGCTGACTTCTAACCCGGCAACCGTCACCATCGACTACCCGCAGACTGCGCCCACCGCCAACGACGACACCGCCAGCGGCACCGCCGGTCAGCCCAGCGCCGTCAACGTCCTGGATAATGACAGCGACCCCGAGAACAACATCGACCCTGCCACCGTCAATCTGGACCCGAGCTCGGTTCCCAACGCCACGGGCACGGACACCGACGGCGACGGCGACATCGATAAGGTTGTCGTTCCCGGTGAGGGCACCTGGACCGTAGACAACAACGGCCAGCTGACCTTCACGCCTGAGAGCGGCTTCAGCGGCGACCCGACTCCGATCAAGTACACCGTCAAAGACACAAGCGGGCTGACTTCTAACCCGGCAACCGTCACCATCGACTACCCGCAGGCAGATCTCTCCTTAACCAAGACGGTCAACCCCGCCAGCGCCAACGTTGGCGACACGGTTACCTTTACCATCACAGTCAGCAACGCCGGTCCCGACGCCGCCAGCGGAGTAGAAGTCACCGACCAACTACCGAGCGGCTATACATACGTTTCGGATGATTCGGGCGGCGCATACGACAGCGCCACAGGTAAATGGGCTGTGGGCAGCATCGCTAGCGGCGGCAGCGCCGTGCTGACGATCACCGCCACGGTGAACGCGACTGGCGGTTATTCAAACACAGCCGAGGTCACCCACTCCGACCAGGGCGACCCCGATAGCGCGCCGGGTAACAACGACCCCAATGAGGACGACTTTGGCAGTGCAACGCCGCGAGTTAGCGTTCCACTCCTGTTACAAAAAGAAGTAGATAAGACTGAGGTCCACTACGGAGATGTGCTGACGTATACGCTAAGAGTGAGCAATCCTAGCAGCGTTCCGCTAAACTTCAACCTTAGCGATCATCCTTCAGAAGGATTGCAGTACGTGATAGGTTCGGCAACGCCAAGCGAGCCGTCAATTGATGGCGCGACACTTAACTGGAGCGATGTTAGTATAGCCGCAGGAGAATCTATAACCTACACGTACCAGATGCGAGTTTTGTCTAGCGCAAGCGGAGTTTTGCGCAATGTGGCTAGGGTGGGGCCAGTTGAGGGAGGAACGTTTACTACCATAGAAGCAGAAGCCCATGCCGATGTAAAAGTATCTGAAGGCGTATTCAATACCCGCAAGACGACGCTTGTTGGTAGGGTGTACCTAGATGCTAATAGAAATGGCGTGTACGACGAGGAAGATATAGCGCTTCCTGGCGCCAGGATTGTTCTTGCTAACGGCATGCAAGCGGTGACCGATATGGAAGGCAGATACGCTTTCCGTGACATTACCGGCGGAATCTGGTTAATCGCCCTTGACGCCGCCTCTGCGCCATATCCTCCAAGACCTAGCCCTGAGTCGATAGGTGGAGGATACAAACATCGAGTATACGCATGGGGAATGACGGTAAGCGACTTCCCGCTGGAGGCGCCGAAGGGAATTATTAACGCTATTCGTGAGACTGAGGTTTCTGCGGGACCGCTGACATTGGTGAAGAAAGAGATTCCTCTCGGTGGAGGCAAATACCGAGTAGCGTTATACCTTGAGAGCAACCAGGCGGTATACGATGTAGTAGTACGTGACCCGTTACCGAACGGAGGAGTGAAGATTTTTGAGCTCGAATCGTTTGCGGGGGAGAAAACCCTGACGTACGACCTAAGAGGCGAGCCAATAATGACGGATCCTAACATCAGCTGGAGGTACTCACAATGACTTTTGCCCGGAAAGTATTTGCCATCTTAGCGGTGCTCGTCCTTTCGGCTATTGCCTTGGGCCAGGTTACGGAACACCCTTTGGTTATTCCGGGCACGGAACTGGGCTGGGAATCTCCTGACTTAAACCTTGTTATGCGCGTGGCCGAGAAGACCCATATTGCGCTTAAGGTCTATTCCCCAGGGTTTGACCCTAATGACTACCGTTCAGCTGACGAGTTGGGCGATGAGCGCTATGACGGTAAAACCGGCAAGCTCAAAACATCGTTGCGCATACTTGATGATAAGGGAAGGGTTCGCCTGGACAGGGAGTTTTTCATTGAACCCCACCGCTGGGTTAAATTGATTGACGGTCAGCTATCCGCCGGCGACTACCTCATTAATATGAGGTTCTTCGGCGACGGCAAGAATGCGCTCGCTTTCAAGTTGTTCGACTCTTCCGGCAAAGTTACCTTGCAGGTAGAGCCTGGCTCCATGCAAACGTACAACGTCCACGGTCAGAAGTGGACATTCCCCTTCTCAATTACCAAACGCGATTGGAGCGGAACGTTTGTTGTGGGTATATACGATGGAGACGGTCCTCGTGAGCTGCAGATACGCGTTAGAAGACCTGGAGGCAAGGAAGCGGAGCTGCCCGTTCCGGGTAACCGTGAGTGGATACGCTACGCTATAGACGACCCGGGTGACTACAGCTTCGGTTTTAGACAGCCTATAGGGGCAGAGCAGTACACCAATACCGTCGGCTTTCAGATTTTCTTGAAACCCGTCAAGGTAGAGATAGTTGATGAAGGCGGCAATCCGGTCGAGGGAGGGGCGTACCAGGTTAAGGGTTATTACGACCGCTTGGTAACGCTGACGCGTATCCCGTCAGGTTGGGACCACGTCGCCACCGAGACGCAATACGGCAAGAAGTTAGACGATACGCGCGTTCTCTTTGGTCCTGGCGGAGGCGTTGTTCGTTTTGTCTTGCGTTCTAAAACCGGTTTGTTGCAGATCGAATCCGCTGCCAGGTGCGGAGACACGGCGGCGCCCGCGCCAGTAGATGTCGTGATCGCGGGGAAAAAAGTTGAACTTGATTCTCAGGGTCGCGCGACTCTACGGTTGCCAGCTGGTAAGTACCCCGTACGAGTCGACGCATCGGGCGCTAGCGTAAGCGCCCCGGAGCAGGTGCAGGTAGCCTCTGGAAAATCTAGTTATTTACGGATTGGCTTGACTCCGCGAACGGACGTTTCTATAGAGGTTAAACCTGCTGAGCCTCAGGTAGGGGAGCTTGTTGAGGTACACGCTACACTGCATTCGGTCTTCCCGGTGGAAATACCTGCACGTCTTAGCCTCGAGCTTCCGCAGGGCATTAAGGCTGAGGGGCCTACGGAGATCAGCGGCAAGGTAGGCGGCGGTGAGAGGGTGGAGTTGCGCACTAAGGTCCGTGCGGACCATGCCGGAGCGTATCTAATCAAGGTTTCCGGTTCGCCCTGCGCTGCGGCGGCGGTCGCCTCTGTCACCGCTCATAACCCTGCCAGCTTCAAACTTAGCAAGAAGGCGTTCACGCCTGAGGTTCCTCAAGGCGGCAAGGCCCGCTTCGCCATTCGGGTGGAAAACACTGGAGGTACGGCGGCTTTGGTGAGGTTGCAAGACAAGCTGCCAGCCGGTTTGCTTGGCCAGGGGCTCGAGCAAACCTTTGAACTGGCTCCTAGTGAGGTGCGCCAGTTTGTGGTGGAGGCTAGGGTAGCAGATGAGGCGTCGGGCAGTATTGTTAATGAGGCGTTGCTTTTTAGCAAAGGTGGAGAGCGGCTGGCCAGCGCGCGGGCGACCGTTAAGGTTCTGCCGCCGCGGGTTGAGTTGAGCCGCACCCTCGATAAGCGCGTAGTAATTCCTGGCGAGAAGGTGCACGTTTGCTTGCTGGTAAAGAATCTCGGACAGTCGAGACTGAGGTATAGCCTGCGCGACGAGACGCCAGGCTGGTTGAAGCCGGATGCGCTGCCCGAGTTCCAGGGGGAGATACCCCCTTCGGGACGAGAAGAGCATTGCTACGACGCCAAGGTTGAGTATGGCGAAGGCGCTCAAGGAGATTTCTTGGCGACCCTCTCTTCCAACGCGGGAAAGCGCACCGCTCCCGACACCATCCGCAGAGTGTTGCTGGGGTTGGAGAAGGTAGCCCTCAAGAAACGGGTACAGGCGGGTGACGAGGCCGAGTTTCTAATCAGCTTGCACAACCCAACAGATCGTGACCTCTCGTTGCTCCTCAATGACGTCATTACGCTCCCCGACGGGCAGGACAAGCCGCTGTTCAGCAAGACCGTTAGCCTGCCCGCCGGCGGCAGCAGTGATCTGCGCTACAGCACCAAGACCGAGCAGCAGGGCCGCTATGAGAACGAAGCGATGGTTTTCTTGAACGATACGCCGGCGGCGCAGACCGCCAGCGCCACGCTTGAGGCAATGCCGCGGGTGGTCATACACCGCAGCTCGCGGGTGCGCTTGCCATTCGCCGTCGAGGGAAGCGGTGAGTCTTTGCTGATCGCCCACCGCCCGCCGCCTGGTTCCAGTTACCGCCTTGGCAGCAGCCGCCTGGACGGGCGTCCGATTGCCGACCCGCGCGTTGACAAAGAAGGCCGCCTCTACTGGAAGATCCCCTTTGAAAACAAGGGGGTGCTCGAGTACGAGCTGGAACATGACTCTGCCCTGCCGAAGTTAGGAGAGCCATCCTTGACCCTGCTTGCTTCCGGGCGCGAGATATCGCTTGAGGGCGACGCCAGCATCAAAGACTACCAACGGGCCCAGGCGGTCAAGCCAGAGCGCCCGCAGAACGTCATTGTCGAGCCGACCAACGGCGCGGTTTTGCCTTACAAAACAGACGTTCCGCTCGTCGTAGCCGCTCCACAGGGCGAAAACGTCGTAGTGTTGGTCAACGGCAAGAAGGCGCCGCTGAGCGAAGTCGCCGAAGAGCAGCGCGACGCCGCCACCGGCAAGCAGATAATACGCTACCAGGGGCTGCCCCTTAATGAAGGCAAGAACGTCGTTGAGGTGGTAGCAGGGGCCGAGCGCGAGAAAATTGAGATTTTCCGCGCAGGCAAACCGGCGGCTATTAAGGCGATTCCCCTCAAGGCCGTTGCCGACGGGCGTTCGCCGATACGTTTGCGCATTGAGCAAGAAGACGCTTCCGGCCTGATTGCTGGGGAGGGCTACGTTACTTTGCAGGCGCAGCCGGAGCCGATGACGCCCGATGCCGACCCGCTAACTTCGGGCTATCAGGTGAAGTTGCACCACGGCCGCGCAGAAATAGAGCTGCAGCCGATGGCGGTGCCGGGAGAAATATCGCTACAGATGGCCAGCGGCGATAAGGTCTACTCCCAGAAGCTCTACGCCGAGGGAACGTCCAACCTCTTCTGGCTGGCGCAGGGCAGCATTACCGTCCGCTACAACGGCAGCGTCGAGGTGGGCGGACTGGGACGCGCTTATGTGGAGGCGCCGCTGGCCCAGGGGACCGTCAGCGGAGCTGTTGACGCCAATGCCAACTTGGGTCCCAGCGGGTTGGCGTACTTCCCCGAGCTCAACCACGAGGAAAAGCCCACAAAGCGGTTCCCGCTGGTAGGCTCGGGCAAAGAAGCAAAGCTGCCGCTGGTCTCCGATGACGGCGTAGCCGTGCGCTACGACGACAAGAACCTGACCGTGGGTTATCAGCGCACCTCACTGGCGCTGCCGGGCTTGAGCGGTATGCCCAATACCACAGCCTTGTTCGTGCAGACGCGCGGCGTGTTGCGCACGGGAGCCTTTGTAACCTTGTTGCCCAGCAACGAGCTAAGCGAGGAGATAGTGCCCGACGGAACGCGTATATACCGGCTGGCGCACCCGGCGCGCAGCGGCAGCGAGCAGGTGGTCTTGCGCGTCGGCGCAGAGGAGAGGCGCCTCGAGCCCCTGCGGGATTACGTACTGGACTACCCCACCGGCCTGATAACGCTCGCCCAGCCGCTGTGGCCGAACGCGGAGAACCTGGAGCCGGTGCGCTTGCTGGTCACCTACGCCCCCGAAACCGCACCGCGCGACACGCTCGCCGCGGGAGCCGGCGCGGTCTACGACAACGGTCACTTCAGCTTTGGCTTGGCCGCCGCCACCCTGGATCGCGGCAGCACATGGAAGTTTGGCGCTTCCGCCGGTTATCGCACCCCCAACTTCAGCAGCAAGCTGCAACTGGGCGTAGAAGCGGGAGCGGTAAACTTGGGCTTGAGCGCTTCGGGCCGCGAGGGCCCCTTCGAGGCCTCGGCTAATATGCGATACAACGGCAGCCTGCAGGGCAAGTTGCGCTTGGCGGGACACCTCAGCGATAACGACGCCGTGGCCCTGGAGCACCGCGGTTCGAGCAGCTACAACCGCACGAGCGTACTCTACGAGCGCCGCTTTAGCAAGGAGTTCCTAGCCGCTTTGGGCGCCGGTTACGAGTGGAACACCTCTTCCTTGGAGGCGGTGGGTCGCTTGGGTTACACCTCGCAACGCGCCTCCTTCAAACTGACCCACCAGCAGAGCTTTTCCACCGCTCCATCTCTGAGCGTCTTCGCGGCGCGTTACCGCATCGACGAAAACCTGCTGGCGAGCGGCGAACTGGCTTATAACTGGGGCAAGGGCCTCGACGGTGTAATCGGCCTCAAACAGCGTCTGGGACCGGCGAACCTCAGCCTCGATTACACTTTGCCCGGCGCCAGCGGCCGCGGCAACCGCGCCCGCTTTGGGATAGTCGCGCCTCTCCCCCTCAGCGAGCGCTACACCCTCACCTTCTCGGCCGGTTACGAGAAGAGCTTTAACAGCGCCGACTACCAGGCCGCCGCCGGCGTGGGCGTGCGCTATCACGAGAAAGCGCTCAGCGCCAGCGTCGGCGTCGAGGGAGCCGCGGGCAGTCACGGCAGCAAGATTACTCTTCGAGCAGGCGCAGCCGGCAAGATAGACGAGCGCCAGGTGGTCTCTTTCGACGCCAACTACCTCTTCTCCGGCAATCCGCACGGGCGCTTTACCCTGGCGTATGCTTACCGCGGCAGTTCGCTGCAACTCCTCACCTACCATCGCGTGCGTCACGACGATTCGGGCGCCTCATTCGAAGGCGAGATTGCTCCCACCTGGCACCCCAGCCTGTCGTTCCAGCTGCGCCCCAGCGCGGCCTACCGCGTGCGCCTGGCGGACCCCGCCAGCAATATCTATCAGCTGGGTTTGGGGGCCAACGTTTACTTCACGCCTAGAGTGGGCATCGGGGCCGGAGCCTATTACATCTGGCAGCCGGCTCTCTCCGCGGGCCACGTCTCGTTCAATATCGAGGGCAGCCTGCGCGCGATCGACCCGCTGTGGCTGAACGTTGGCTACACTTTCGGCGGCTTCACGGGTATCACTCCTGAGTCGCGCCCCGGGGTCTACCTGCGGCTGGACGTCTTTGGCGGTAACTAACCCCGAGCCTGCAGTTCCAGAACCCGGCTGCGGCCGGGTTCTTTTACGGCTGTGAGCCGGGCAGCGCGGGCCAGACCAGCAGTTCCTCGCCGGCGGTCAGGCCGTGAAGTATCAGCTGTTCGGTGCTAAGCATCAATTTATCGCCCAGATTCTCTGTGGCGCGCACGCCCAACGTCAGGGTGCGGCCGTTGCTGCGCAGGTAGACGCTGTCGAACCTGCCAAAGTGGCTTAGCCACGCTCGAATGAGAAGGGCGTCAACGTGGGCGAAAGGAGGCAGGTCGTCTTGGATGGAAAGGGTAAGCTTGGCGGTGCGCGGCGCGCGCCTCTCCAGCTCAACGCTGCCCAGCCGGGCCAGGTGCCCCAAAATGGTCAGCACCTTGTGCAGCGGCTGACCGCTCTTGGCGGAGAGTTCCAGGGCGCTTATCTTCTTGCTGAGGTGGGTAAAGAGGGAGAGCTCTTTTGGGCTTAAGGTTAGATGCCCGATGCTGCTATTGCTGCTGAGGCCGACCAGGTCGAAAGGCCCCACCTCGACCCGGTCGTCAAGCTGCCTGACGGCGCGGAAGAGGTAATAATCTAGTCGCTTGTCGATCGTTCGCTTCTCGCTCTCGGCGCCCTGAACGAAGCGAAAACGGCCTTGCCTGAGCGTCAAGATTTCCATGAGGCCTTCCTCGCCCTCTAATACGCCCCAGTAGGCGTGGCTGACGAGCGGGCCGTGTAGAAAAACCTGACCCTTGCCGTTCTGCGAGATAACCTGGAATGAGCCCTGCCTGCCGCCGCGAGCAATGAGCTGCAGCAGGTCGAGCGGGCCAAGGAGTTCGAAGGTGCCTTCCATATCAGCCTTCTTATTCTAATCGACGCCTTGGTAGTTGCTGATTATCTTTTCTACCGAGGCCAGGTAGCCGCCGCCAAAGAAGTATACGTGCGCCAGCAGAAAATACAGCTGGTACGCGGGTATCGCCCTTTCCAGCTCCTCGCTTAAAGGCGCGAGCCGCAGGTAGTGACGCCAGAACTCTTCGGGAAAGCCGCCGAAAAGGCGCATCATGGCGATGTCGACAATGCGCTCGCCGCGCCAGGCGGAGGGGTCTATCAGCGCCGCTCCTTGCTGGCTCATCACGACGTTGCCGTGCCAGAGGTCGCCGTGGATGAGAACCGCGCCCTCGGCGGGCCAGTTGAACTCTAAAACAAAACGCTCCAGCCTGGCGGCCAGGCCGCCCAGGCGCGCGCGCGAGGCGCGCAGCAGCGGCAGCAAACGGAAGTGCAACCAGAACTCGCGCCAGTTCTCAAGCGAGCCGGCCGGCAGGCCGAAGCGCCCCAGGAAGACCGGCTCGCTCGAGCCGTAGTCGGGCTTGCCGGAAGCGTGCAGCCGCGCCAGAGTCTGCGCCAAACCGCGCCAGTCGGCTACGCCGGGCTGCAGGTATTCCATTACCAGCCCTTCTTCCGCGACCCAGTAGACTGCGGGTGTGCGAACTCCCTCGGCAGCCAACGCCTCCAGGCCTCGTGCTTCGGCGGGGAACATGCCCGGCGGCGCTTTGGCGTGGGTCTTGACCACGTAATGGCCGCAACGCCACACCTCGCCCATGTCGCCGCCGCTGAGACGGACGGCCGCGCCGTTCGCTTCGGGCGCTATCCTGGCGAGCAGGGCGCAAGGGTCGGCCACTATTCCCCCAACCAGCGGGACACCAGGTTTTCTAGCTCCAGGTACGTTTGCTCGCAGGCCCAGTCGTCCGCGTAGTAGGGGTCGCTAACGCGGCCTCCGCCCCAGGGCTCGGTGATGAGGGCGACGCGCGCCGTGGCGCCGGTCGGGGCTAGGCGCTCGAGGTCGCGCAGGTTCTCTTCGTCCATAGCCAGGATCAACTCGAAATCGTGGAAGTCGGCGGCTTGAATTTGCCGGGCGCGGTGCTCGAAATAGGCGCCGTGCTTTTTTAGCACCGCGCCCACGCGCGGGTCGAAGGGCTCGCCCTCGTGGTAGTCGGCGGTGGCGGCGGAGTCGAAGACGTAGCGGTGCGCCCGGCCGCGCTCTCCGGCTACCTTGCGGGCCGCGCCCTCGGCCAGGGGACTGCGGCAGATGTTGCCCAAGCAGACGAAGAGGACGCTGTCGAAAGGCATACGCCCATTCTAGCGGCGAATCTTGGCGATGAGGTCTTCCAGGCTGGCGCGCCCCAGCTCGCCGGTGGTGCTGCTGAGGAGGCGGCCCTCGCCGTCGAAAAAGAAGGTGGTGGGGAAGCCCACCAGCCGCAGTTCGCGGCGCAGCCGCTGTTGGGGGTCTAGCAGCAGATTGGGCAGCTCCAGACCTCTTTGCGACAGGTAACTTTGTACTTTAGCGGCGCTGTCGCCGGCGTTGACGAAGACGAAGTTGACGCCGCTAGCCCGTTTGGCTTCGCGCGCCAGCATGGGCAGCTCACGGCGGCAAGGAGGGCACCACGTCGCCCAGACGTTGAGGACTAAAGGCTTACCGGCAAAATCCGCCAGGTTGACCAGGCGGCCGTTTGGCGTGACCAGCTCTAGCTCGGGCAGCCTGGGACGCTGCGCCTCTTTGGGGTGAAAGGCCCACAGCAGCAGCAAGGCGCTGGCGGCGGCGGCGAAGGCGGGCCAGGTACCGAGCCGGCGCAGCTTTTCCAGGTCGCTGCGGAAATACCAAAGGGCGTAGGTCATGCCTCCCAAGACGCCCCAAACCCAGGAGAAACCGCCTTGCCAAACGTAGAGCGCGCTCAAAGGCTCGCTGCCGTAGACGCCCAGATGTTGCAGCACAAAACCCAGCCTGGCGGATACGAAACCGGCGAAGACGGCGTTCCAGGCCCACGCCGAAAGGCCGGGGTTTCCTTCGCGACGCGCCAGCCACTCGGCCAGCGCCAAAAAAACCAGCAGCGCCAGGATGGCGCTGAGCCTGTCGCTGGAGATGATCAGCGGCCCCAGCGAGACGGCGTTCACCGCTCCTCCTGGCCTTTTAGCAGAATTTGCAGATAGCGCTCGAGCCTCTGCGGATAGAGGGGCCCGCGGTGGATTGCCACTATCTCGCCGGCGTCGTTGATGAAAAACGTCGTTGGCAGGCCGGTTACGCGGTAGGCCCAGGCTACATCCGCGGCGCCGTCTTGCACCACCGGGAAGGTGAGGCCGAATTCTTGCACGAAGGCGGCGGCGCTTTCGCTTGGGTCCTGAACGCTGACCCCGACAAAGGCGACGCGCTCTCGGTAGCGCTTGCTGGCGATCTCTAGCGTCCGCGCTTCCTGGCGGCAGGGGCCGCACCAAGAAGCCCAGAAGTTGAGCACCAGCGGCGTCTGCCCCAGGTAGTCCGCCAGGTCGAAGCGGCCTCCGTCGAGCAGATGACCGTAGAAGGGAATGGCCTTGCTAGGCGGCCGGTAGGGCGGAGCGGGCTCCGCCAGTGAAAAAGAAGCCAGCACCAGCAGCAGCGCCAGAGGCGCGATTCTCCTCATTGCAGTTTAGATGATACCGCCTGCAATATGGGAGAAGTTAGCCGTTGCTGGCTCCCATGAGAAGTCGCGGCTGAGCCGCCTTGGGAGATGGGTTCATTGGCTCTCATCCCTCCCCCAGGGGGAGGGGGTAGACTACAAGCGGAGGTGAGATATGACGACGAAAATGAAGATAACGGGCATGACCTGCGAGCACTGCGTCATGGCGGTTTCCAAGGCCCTTGGCAAGGTTCCCGGCGTCGAAAAGGTAGAGGTGAGCCTGCAACGTGGCGAGGCCGTGGTTGGCGGCAGCGCCGACGCAGCCAGCCTGATCGCCGCGGTGGCGGGGGAGGGCTACCAGGCCGACCTGATTTAGAGGTAGTCTTTAGGGGTGAGCGAGCATAGCCATCTGCACCTGGACGAGGCCGCCCGCGCCGAAGCGCAGCGGCGCCTCAAGAGCGTGCGCGGCCACGTAGAGGGTATTTTGCGGATGCTCGATGACGGCTCGGTCTACTGCGTAGACGTGCTCAAGCAGATCAAGGCGGTGGAGGGCGCCCTCGACAAGGTGGGCGAGCTGATTCTCAAGAGCCACCTGCGCGACCACGTGGTGACCGCGGCTCAGCGCGGCGACACCAGCGAGATCGTAGACGAGCTTATGGAGGTCCTCAAGTACCGTTAGGGGCGAGGGGCGAATAAGCCCGGCAAGCCCTGTGCGGAGCCATGCGCTGCGGCGGGATTTTACCCGCCGCCTTGCGGCGGCTCCGACAGAATGGCGGCCGGCTGGACAAGCCGACGGCGTAACTGGCGCGCGCTACGTTCAGGGCCTCGTCAAAAGCGCCGCCAAGGCCTAACCGTACTTGGCCGTGAACCCCCTCCTGAAAGCCGCCAGTCATGGGTGGCCTCGCTTGGCTATGGGAATCCGGGCGTCGCATGCCTCATGGCCCCGGCTTCGGTAGGGGCGACTACGGCAGGGGTCTATCCAAAAGCGCAGCGCGAAGGGTTTCCCCGCGGGTTAGGCGCGCTCTACGGGTTAGCCATAAAGGTTTTGCCGATAACGGGATCTGGTTGAATTAAGCTGCCCCCTAAGTTAACAGGACTGGAGAAGACGTTCGGTCGGCCCCTTCGTAACAAAGCTGCTTTGGCGCTCCGGACGGCGCCGCCTGCGAACGTGCCCTCAGGGCCTCCAGTTGATCAGCCGTATCAGGTCCTGCTCGAACGCGGCGGCCCTCCTGTAGGGCCCTAGGTGATAGCCGACTATTGTACCGTTTTTGGCTACGAAGACGGTCGTCGGCTTCATGGTGACGCGGTAGGCGGCGGCCACGTCGCCGCGGCCGTCTTGCACTACGGGAAAGGTCCAGGCGAACTCATTTACGAAGTCGCGGGCCATGGTGGGGATGTCTTGAACGTCTATAGCTATTATCTGCAGCTCGGCGCCGTAGGCTTTTTGGGCCTGGGCCCAGTAAGAGGCCTCCATGCGACAGGGCGGACAGTTGCTGGACCAGAAGTGCAGCGCCAGCGGTTTTTCGCCCAGGTAATCGCTGAGTACGAAGCGCCGCCCCTCGAGGGTGACGCCCTCAAAAGGAACCGCGGGCCTGCCGACTAATCCCCCTGCCCATACCGGCAGGACCGCCAGCAAGAATAGTAGGATTACGCGCGGACGCATACCTTATTTTGCCTGATTGGCGGCCACCAGCAAAGGGTCCCAGACGGGGCTGAAGGGAGGCGCGTAGGCTAGGTCGAGGGCGCGCAAATCTTCCACCGTGGCGCCTTGGTGCAACAGGGTGGCCACCACGTCGATACGCAGGGCGTCGTTGCCGTGGCCCGCTACCTGCGCTCCCAGCAGGCGTCCGCTGGAGCCTTCGTATACCAGCTTGACGTAGAAGGGATGAGGATCCGGGTAGTAGTGAGCGCGGTCCGCCGACTTGATGAAGACGCTCTTGGCCTCGAACCCGGCCAGCTTGGCCGCCGTTTCGTCCAGGCCGGTCATCGCCACCGTGACGCCGAAGACCTTGGTGATAGCGCTGCCGACAACGCCCCCAAACTCGGCGCTAAGCCCGGCGATAACGCTGCCGGCGATGCGGCCGTGTTTGTTGGCGACGTCGCCCAGGGGCAGCCACTGGGGTTGCTTACTGACCACGTTGACGCTCTCGGCCACGTCGCCGGCCGCCCAGACGCCGGGTAGGTTGGTGCGCAGGCTCGAGTCTACCGCTATCGCGCCGGTAGGCCCCAGCGCCACTCCAAAAGAGGCGGCCAGGTCGGTATTGGGTTTTATCCCCAGCGAAAGCAGCACCAGGTCAGCGGGAAGCTCGAAGGCGCTGGTTTGCACCGCCTCGACGCGGTCCAGGCCGCGAAAGCCTTCGACCGTAGTATTGGTCAGCACCTGAACGCCGTGCTCGTCCAGCTCTTTCTGCACCACCTCGCTGATGCGGGGGTCGGCGACGGGCAGCACGCGATCTTTGGCTTCCACTATGGCGACCTGCTTACCCTGGACGCGGAAGGCCTCGGCCACTTCCAGGCCGACGTATCCCGCACCTATCACCACCACCTTTTTAGCCCTTCTCAAGGCGTCGCGAATGGCCACGCCGTCTTCCGGCTTCCGCAGGGTGAAGATTCCCTGCAGCCCGGAGCCGGGCAGCTGAGGCCGCAACGGTTTGGCGCCGGTGCTGACGACCAGGTAGTCGAAAGGCTGCCAGAACTCGCGACCCATTTCCAGGTCGGCCACCCTGACGCGGCGGCCGGGGTAGTCTACCTCCACGACTTCGTGCCGCACCAGCGCTTTAACGCCTTGTTTGGCGAATTTCTCGGGCGTGCGCGCCACCAGTTTTTCGACGTCGGGTATCCAGCCCGCCAGATAATAGGGCAGCCCGCAGGCTCCGTAAGAGACGTAATGTGATTTTTCGAATGCAATTACTTCTATTTCGGGGTTGCTGCGCTTGGCCTTGGCGGCGGCGCTCATGCCGGCGGCGACCCCGCCGATGACTACAAGACGTTTGCTCATGGAATACAGTTTACCCATTTTGCCCCCAGACGGGCATATCCTGGAGTATGGAAGTCTTTCTGGGCAGCGGCGGTTTCAGCTACCCCTACTGGAAGGGCGTCTTCTACCCGCCGGGGCTGAAGCCGCGCGACTACCTGTGGCACTACGCCCGCCACTTCAACGCCGTCGAGGTGAACGCCAGCTTTTACCACGTGCCCGCGGCCAAGACTTTTGCGGGTATGCTCGAGCGCTCGGGCGGGCGGGTGCGCTTTGCGGTCAAGGCGCACCGCTCCGTCACCCACTCGCGCGACGCCGCGCCCGAGCTATACCAGCGCCTCTTTGCGGCGGTAGAACCCCTAGAGCGCGCCGGCGTGCTGGGGCCCTTCGTGGCCCAGTTTCCCTACAGCTTTCAGCGCACTCCCGCGAACCGGCGCTACCTGCTCGAGGTGGTCCGCCGCTTCGAGGGGCGCAGCCTGGCGGTCGAGCTGCGTCACGACAGCTGGGCCGTAGAGCCTGTCTGGGAGGCCTTTCGCCAGCTGGGCCTGGTTTGGGTGAGCGCCGACTACCCGCCGCTTTCGGGCCTGCCGCAAAGCGGCCTGATCGTTACCACCGAGACCGCCTACCTGCGCCTGATGGGCCGCAACGCCGCAAAGTGGTGGGATCACAAAGAACGCGAGGAGCGTTACGACTACCTCTACACCCCCGAGGAGCTGCGCCCCTACGTCCGCGGCCTGGCACAGCGCGCGGAGGCTCTGCGCGAGGCCTGGGTGATATTCCACAACACCCCGCGCGGCCAGGCGCTGGTGAACCTGGGCGGCTTCGCCGAGTTGCTGCGGGAGATGGGACTAGAGGTAAACGTCAACGCCCCCAGGCTGGGCTGAGGGCGTGCAGAAGGACTCTTACCCGCCTCAGGCGGGGGCTTTTTGCAAGAGCAGCTCGGCCAGGGCTTCCAGGTCGGGCTCGAGGCGGTCGGGCTGGACCGCCGCCAGTGTGGCGGCGTCGTGGTTGCCCCAGGTTACCGCGTAGGTATTTAGTCCCGCGGCTTTACCCGCTAAAACGTCGTGAGTAGTGTCGCCCACCATCCACAAACCTCTGCCGTCAACGGCGGCTAGCGCCCGCAAGATAACGTCGGGCGCGGGCTTGGGCGGAAGCCCGTCGGTCCCCTGTACGAAGTCGAGGAGACCGGAAAGGCCAACCGCCGCCAGCAGCTTTTCCGCCACGGGCGTTTTCTTGGTGGTGGCCACTACGCGGGCGTAGCCGGCTTTGCCCAATTCGCCCAGCAAATGGCGAACGCCGGGGTAGGGGCGGCTGTGGTCGGCCAGGTGATGCGGGTAGTAGTCGCGAAAAGCCTCCACCAGCCGGGTCTCGTTAGCGCCGGGAGCCGCCTCGCGGAACATCTCTGCCAGGGGGCGGCCTATCAAGCGGCTCATGGCGGCATCGTCGGGCTGGGGATAACCGGCCTGGCGCAGGACGTGGCGAAAGCTGGCGCGAATGTCGGCCAGCGAGTCCACCAGCGTACCGTCGAGGTCAAAGACTACGACAGGCTTCAAGGCTTAGGCTTCCGCATGATTTTGACCGTCTTGATGGTGTCTTGCTGGCTGAGCTTCTTAACCACGTCCAGCCCCTCCGTCACCTTGCCGAAGATGGTATAAGCGCCGGTCAGGTGAGGGGTTGGCGCTAAGGTGATGAAAAACTGACTGCCGTTGCTGTTGGGGTCGTTGGTGCGGGCCATGCCCACCCAGCCGGCGGCGTCGTAGCTTAGCTTGGGGTCTATCTCCAGGCCGAACTGGTAGCCGGGGCCGCCCGCGCCGGTGCCGGTGGGGTCGCCGGTCTGGGCCACGAAGCCAGGCACCACGCGGTGCCACTTGAGCCCGTCGAAGTAGTGGTTGAGCGCTAGAAAAACAAAGGAATTGACGGTGACCGGGGCGCTGTCTTCCAGCAGGTCGATGACTATCTTGCCTTTGCTGGTGTCTATCTCGGCGTAATAGTCGTACTTTTTGTGCTCGGTGACCACTTCGGGTTTGCTGAACTGGCGCACCGGCTTGTCGCTCAGGTATTCCATGACTTCCATGTTTCCTACTTTCTGCGTGGAGCTTTTTTTCTTGGGTTTGCAACCCGCCAGGCCCATACCCAGCGAGGCAATCAAGAGAATGCTAAGGGCAACTCGCATAAACGAAGGATAACCGAAGAGAATGAAGAAGGGGTGGGACTCATATCTTGGGCAGGGTGATGCCCCGCTGGCCCTGGTACTTGCCGCCGCGGCTCTTGTAGGTAACCTCGGGCGGCT
>JALSMT010000054.1 GCA_026987375.1 Thermaceae bacterium
TGACTTGGTTACGCAACTTCTTCTCTCAGCAATAAAGATACGAACGAGAAAAGGGCAAGTCCACCCTTCCCTCACTATCAGGTTTGGCCAGCAGCACCTGGTGCACCGCCAGGTGCCCGGCGGCGAACTGATAGGCGGAGACGCTCATATATAGCCGCCACAGCCGCGCCCGCTCGAGCCCAACCTCTTTTACCGCCTCGTCAAAGCGCCCTTCCAGTCTGCGAACCCAGTGGCGCAGAGTGCGCGCGTAGTGCTCGCGCCAGTCTTCCACGTCGCAAACCTCGAACCCCGCCTCCTCGGCGGCCTGGAGGTGCGCCCACAGCGGCAAAATCTCGCCGTCGGGAAAGACGTAGCGGCGCAGGAACTCGCCCGAGGCCAGCTCGCCGGAAAAGCGGCTGGGTACGGGGCCGCGGGTGATGACGTGGTGCAGCATCAGGCCTCCGGGGCGTAAGTTACGGTAGGCCGTGCGGAAGTACTCGGGCAAGTTTTCGGCGCCGACGTGCTCGGCCATCCCCACCGAGGCGATCTTGTCGAAACGCCCGCGCACCTCGCGGTAGTCTTCGGGGCGAACCTCCACGCGGTCCTCGAGACCCAGGCGGCCAACCTCCTCGCGCACGAAGCGCACCTGTTGCTCGGCCACGGTGACCCCGACCGCGTGCGCGCCGTACCGCTCGGCCGCGAAGAGAACGAGCCCGCCCCAACCGGCGCCGATGTCGAGCAGGCGCTCGCCCGGGGCCAGGCGCAACTTGCGGCATATGTGTTCTAGCTTCTTCTCCTGGGCGGTGTCCAGGTCCTCGCCGCCCTCGGGAAAGTAGGCGCAGGAATAAACCATGCGCCTGTCCAGCCAAAGGCGGTAGAACTCGTTAGAAACGTCGTAGTGGTGTTGAATGGCCTGCCTGTCCCGCGGCTTCGAGTGTATCCGCCCCCTCAGTTTAGCGGCGACGCCCAGATCGCCCAGGCTGGCGCGCAGCCCGCGCGCTTCGCGCAGCAAGCCCAACCACTGGCTCGGTGAGAGAGCCTTGGCCCTGGTCTCCAAGATTCTCAAGGCCTCTTCCAAGCCGCCCTCGATCTCCAGCTGGCCCTGCAGGTAGGCCCGACCCAGCGAGAGGTCCAGCGGCGTCTCGAGCAGCCGCGCCAGCACCTCGGGGGTGTTGAGGCGCAGCGTTACGCCGCTATCTATGGTGGGAGGCAGGTAATCACCATCCCAAAAGCGCAGGCCCAGCGGCCTCTCGCCGCCGAATATTCGCCGCAGTAAGCCCGCCGTCGCTTTTTTGAGGCGTTCGTCCGTCGTTTCTCGAGCGTTCATCGCCATTACCCGCCCTTCTCTGGTAACTACTTACTTACATTATACTCCCGCCGCCAGGAAGTGGCCGCCGCCCCTGACGGTATAGTGTTAAGCATGGAAGCAAAAGATATTATGACTGCTAATCCCGTGGTTGTTATCGAGGGCGAGACGCTATGGCGGGCCTCCGAAAAGATGCTCGCCAACCACTTCGGCGGTATGCCGGTGGTGGACGATAGCGGTAAATATCTCGGGGTCTTGGAAATGGACGACCTCCTTCCCAGACCAGAAAACATCCCCGGCTCGACCGACGTAATAGCCTTGCAGCTCTTCGACCGCTGGGTTGACGATCACTCCATTCACGACTTCGAGGACATCTACAAGGAGATGCGGGTGGAAGAGGTGATGCGCACCGAGGTTCCCAAGCTACGGCCCGAGGACTCGCTGCGCGTCATTCTCGATAAGCTCATCGAAAACGCTTACCGCCGGATGCCGGTGGTGGACGAAGACGACCGGCTGCTGGGCATAATCACCCGCGGCGACCTGCTGATGCTCTTGACGGGGAGAAAATAGGCCATGTTGCAGTCCTTCATCTTCATGGCGGCGGGCGCAGCCGGCAAAGCGGTCGAAAGCGCCGAGGCGGTAGAAAAATCCTTGACGTCGCACCTCTTCGAGATATTCATCCTCATTCTGGCCACGCAATTCGTGGGCTGGCTCTTCCAGCGCTTTAAGCAGCCGGCGGTAATAGGGGAGTTGTTGGCCGGCGCCATCGTGGGTCCGGCGCTTCTGGGCTGGGTGGCCGAGGGGAGCATGCTCGAGTTCATATCCGAGCTGGGCGCCATCTTTTTGCTCTTCATGGTGGGCCTAGAAACCAGGCTCGACGACATCCTCAAGGTCGGCAAAGAGGCCTTCATCGTCGCCGTAGTTGGCGCCATTGTGCCGTTCATAGGCGGCTATTACTTTGGTCTTTACGTCGGCTTTAGCCAGGTTTCCGCGCTATTCCTGGGCGCCGCCCTGGTGGCCACCAGCGTCGGCATCACCGCGCGGGTAATGCAAGAGCTAGACGTCCTCTCGCGGCCTTACAGCCGCATCATCCTGGGGGCGGCGGTAATAGACGACATCGAGGGTCTGATAGTGCTGGCCATCGTTTCGGGAATCGCCACCACCGGCAGCTTCGAAACGGGCTCGATAATCCGCCTGGTTCTGATTTCCTTCGCCTTCGTCGGCGCGGCCATGGCGATGGTCCCCTTCGTCAAACGCGTTCCACTAGACAAACTGCCCTTCCAAACCCCTCTCGGCGTCAGCATAGCCTTCGGTTTGGCGATGGCCACCCTGGCCTCTTTAATCGGGCTGGCGCCGATAGTGGGAGCCTTCATGGCGGGCATGGTAATGGCGGAGATGCGCGAAGAATACGAGCTGGAAGAGCCCATTCACGCCATCGAGTCGTTCCTGGCGCCGATATTCTTCGCTTACATGGGCGTGCAGCTCAACCTTGCGGCGCTGGCCAGCCGCGAGGTTCTTTTTGCCGGCGGGGTCGTTAGCCTGATAGCAATAGTCGGTAAACTCTTCGCCGTTTTCGGCAGCCTCACCCAGGGCATCAAGAACGCCATCGTAGTCGGCATCGGCATGGTGCCGCGCGGCGAAGTGGGCCTGATAGTCGCCTCCATCGGCCTCAGCGCCGGCGCCATAGACGAAAAGGAGTTCGCCATCGTCATCTTCATGGTCGTCATCACCACCATCGTCGCCCCGCTGAGTCTGCGGCCGGTAATAGCCTGGGCCGACCCGGGGGTACTGTCGCCCAAGGAATAGGGGCGCTGCTATACTGTCTGTCAAGGTGAAACTGCTTCTACTGGGAATAATGCTGGCGTTACCGGCTCTGGCTGGTTCTTATACCGTAAGAGCCGGCGATACCCTGTGGAGCGTATCTCAAAGGCAAGGGGTAGACCTGACAGTGCTGATAATGGTCAACCGGCTGAGCAGCAACGCGCTGCATCCCGGACAGAAATTGCTGCTGCCGCGGCGCTACCGGGTCGGCAAAGGCGACACCCTTTGGAACATCGCCAAGCGTTACGCCACCACCACTGCGGAGCTGCGCCGCCTCAACGCCCTCAGCGGCGACGCCATAAAAGCAGGCCAGCAGTTGTGGCTGCCGCCTGCGAAAGAAAAGGATACTGCCCCTTATATAGAGCGTCTCCTGCAAACGGCGAAGGCCTACCTGGGGCGACCTTACCGCTGGGGGGCGAGCGGCCCCGGGTATTTTGACTGTTCCGGCTACGTCGACCGCGTATATGCCGACCTGGGCGTCAAACTTCCGCGCACCACCCAGTCGTTGTGGCGGCTGCTGCCCGCCGCGGGCAGCCCGCAAACCGGAGACTTGGTTTTTTTCTCCTTCTCGGGCGGCGAGGTAGACCACGTCGGCATCTATCTGCAGGACAATTACTTCATCCACGCCAACAGCCGCCTGGGAAAAGTGGCTATCGAAAAACTCAGTACGCCCTGGTACCGGCGGGCCTACTTGGGGGCGAGGCGTGTTAACTTACCCGACCGCTAGATCGCTTTGCTGTTAATCTGTGCGCGAGACCATAGAACTGGGCTATGATGTAAGGAACAGAGGGAGAGCAGAGATGACGGAACCGAACATTACCCCCCTTGCACGCCGCCTAGCCGAAGAAAACGGCATAGATTGGCGGACACTGGAGGGGACTGGCCCCGAAGGAAACATAGTCGAGAGAGACATCCTGGCCTTTCTGGCCAAGGTCATGGCGGGCGAGGTAGAACTACCGCCGCAGCCCGAAGACGAAGCGCCCCCGGAGGAAGTACCCGACCTCAGCCAGGTGCAAGAAGCGTTGGCGCGTGAGGGCGTCGGCCTGGAAGACGTAGTTCCGGGTATAACCAGCGAGGCTTCTCCGC
>JALSMT010000055.1 GCA_026987375.1 Thermaceae bacterium
ACGTGCGCTTCGCCCACGAGCCAGCCCCACTGCGCCTCGCCGTTTCTGCGGAAACGTAGCATCTTCATGAGTACGATGCTAACAGGAAACACGGGTAGGGTGCGATGCTAAAAAAAGAACCCTGCAAGCGGTTTGCGGGAAAACAGGGGCGAATAGAAAAGCAGCCTGCGGTTCGTAGCTCGTGGCTAGTAGCTTGCGGCCTGCGGGAAAACAGTACGTCGTATGAAGTGCGTAGTTTATGGTCTTGCATTGCCAGCGACAAAGTAACTGTCTTCTTATTGAACGGTGAGACCAATAAGCCCTCCATTGGGTAGAGTGTCAGGCGCTACGCAGCAGCTAAAGCCAAAGCCCAGCTAACCCCTGGGGGGGAGGGCGTGGAGGTGCTCTTGGCGTAGTAAGAGCAGTGCTTGGCAGTTGGTTCCTGGCGAGTAGTAAAAGAAGCCCGTAGCTTCTGGTCTGTAGCTCGTGGCCGGCCAGCTGAGGGCGGCCTAACTAACACGGTTTACGGGCGGGACCTGGATCTTGGCGACTTTGCCGCTTCGTCCAGGGGATCTAAGAAGAGGCGGCCCTTCTCTCCGGGGCTGCGACTTTCTTCTCCGAGAAACAGGCGGCATAAGTGCTGTGTGGTACTTGGCGCGGCAATAGAAGCTCGTGGTGTCTGAGGAATCGGGATGTGAGATGCGGGAAAGCGGTGCGGGTGGAAAACGAGGCTTGAGGTCCGTGGCCCGTGTTGGATTTCTAACAGCCATAAAGCCTCTGGGCGGTTTCCTGCGGCTACTCGGTGTCAGCGGGTTTTGCGGATCGCTTCAGCAGCCGATTTCTTGTCATATTTTCCAAGCCCAGAAAGGGATGCTAAAAAGCGTGAAAGGTTCTTGGCGAATATCGGGCGGCGTTTGGCGCTCGGCTGGTGATGGTGGTGCTGGCGCAGTTGGTTGAAACGTGCCCGCCGCTGAGCGCCGAGGCTGTTTCAATAAGAGAGGGAAAGGCGCCTGGCCGCAGCCCGCGCCGCAGGTAGCCGCTTGTTAGAGCTCCTCCACCACTCGTTCCCAGGCGGCTTCGCGCTCGTTCAGGGCATGATTCAGCTCGCTTTCTTCGCGGGCGATGGCGGCGTAATCGCCGGGGCCGAGTCCGGGCTCGGCGGCGCGGGCGTGCAGGGCTTTGAGGCGCTCCTGCAACTCTTCTATCTCAGCTTCTAGTTTTTCGATCAGGCGCTCGCTGTGCCAGCGACTCTTGCTGCGGCGCTTGGTTTTCGGCCCGGGCTTCTCCTTTGCGGCTTCTTTAGCGGGTGTGCGCAGCCGCGCTAGCTTGGGAGGTTCGGGCAGGTCTGTAAAGCCGCCGTACTGCACGTACCAGCTGCGCTGGGTCAGCTTTTGCAAGAAGGCCAGGTCGTGGCTGACTAGTATCAGCGTTCCCGGGTAGCGCAGCAGCGCTTCTTCCAGGGCTTCTACCGTTTCCAGGTCGAGGTGGTTGGTGGGCTCGTCGAGCACCAGCAGGTTGGCTTCGCTAAGCGCCAGCGTGAGCAGCGCCAGGCGGGCGCGCTCGCCTCCGGAGAGGTCTGCTATTTTCTTGAATTGCGCTTCGTAAGGGAAGAGCCAAGCGCCCAGGAGGTTGTGCGCCTCCTTGTCGCCGACTAGCTGATGCAGAGTTTCGAATAACGTCAAGTTCTCGTCGAAGCCGCTCAGTTTCTGGTCGTAATAACCCACGCGTACCCCCGGCCCCATGCGCACGAAGCCGGCGGGGTCGTCTGAGCCCAGCTCGCCTAGCAGCAGCCTTAGCAGGGTGCTCTTGCCGGCGCCGTTGGGCCCCACCAGCGCCACCCGCTCGCCGCGGCGCAGCGTCAAAGCCTCTATTTGGAAAAGAGCGCGCCCTGAGTAAGTCTTTTGCAGCCGTGCGGCTTCTAGCACCCGCTCTGGACCGCGGGCCGCGATAAAGTTGATGCGCACGCTACGCAGGCGGCCCTCGGGTTTTGGCGGTTCCTCAGACAAAAGTTTATGGTAGCGGGTTTCTAGGGCGCGCTTGCGCACGGCCTGTTTTTCGCTGGAGTGGGCCCAGCGGCGCGCCTGCTGCAGGCTTTGCTCCAGCTCGCGACGGCGGTTCTCCCAGTTTTGCCAGGCCCGCAGGGCCAGCTCCTCTCGCTGGGCTAGGGCGACGCGAAAGGCGCTGTAGCCGCCCTGGTATTTTTGCAGGACGCCGCGCTCCAGGTGGAGCACGCTGGCGGCCAGCTGGTCCATGAACCAGCGGTCGTGGCTGACGAAGAGCAAAGCGCCCCGATATTCCCGCAAGAACTCGGCCAGCCAGGCGCGCATGGTGACGTCCAGGTGGTTGGTGGGTTCGTCTAACAGCAGGCCGTCGGCCGCGGCCAGCAGCGCCCGCCCCAGCTCGAGCCTCCTGGCCTCGCCGCCCGAGAGCCTGCTGGCTTTTTCTTCCTCTCGGCCCAGAAAGTCGAGCCCCTTGAGCACGGCCTGATAGCGCGAGTTGCGAGTGTAGCCGCCCGCGGCCTGGAAGCGTTCGTGCAGCTCTTCCCAGCGTTCGTAGACCTCTGGGTCGTCGAGGCGCTTTTCAAGCTCCGCCAGCTCGTTTTCCATCTGCTGTAGCCTGGCGAAACCTTCTTGCAACACGTCCCTGACCGTTTTTGTCACGGCGAAGTTTGCTTCCTGGCGAGTGGCCGCCAAGACCGTCCCGCGTCGCCGCAGTACCCGCCCCGAATGGGGCTCGAGGCGGCCCGTCAACAGGCGAATGAGGGTTGTTTTGCCCGAGCCGTTACGGCCTACCAGCGCCACTTTATCACCGCTCCGTAGCTCCAGGCTGACCTTCTCTAGAAGGTCGCGCTCGCCGATGGAGTAGGTCACGTTTTCCAGCGCCGCCAGGCGCATATTAGCGCCTGCCCTTCAGCAACTGCAGACCGCGGACGACTACCACGAGGCTCGTCGCCAGCACCGTTTTGAAAGCCGTCGGGTCTCCCCGCAGCGCCCAGAGAGCGTAGCCATAACCGAAGAGCGCGGCGAAGGGCAGCGGGTATATACCCAATACTCCCCCGCGGCGTTTCCAGTAGGGGTAGTAGGCGAGCGCGACCGCGCTAATAAGCAATAAGGCTTGTATGGTAGTTTGCGTCCGGTACGTTAGCAAAAAGCCAAAACTGGGCGCCAGCCCGCCGCCGCCGGAAAAACCAAAGAATACGGGCCAGCAGTGCCCCGCCACTACCGCTGCCGCCAGCCACGGCGCCAGAGCGGCTCCCGCGAAATGCAACAGCCAAGCCGCCAGCGCGCCCTTGCCGATGTCCAGCAGGGCGACCGCCGCCCCCCAGGCGGGGCCGAGTTGGCGGAACACCCCCGATCCCCCAGGCAGGTCGCGCTTGCGCAGGTCTATGCCGTGCAGGAAACCGGCGATTACTCCCCAGCTCAACGAACCGATAAGGTAGCTAATTAATATCCAAGATACGTCTTTGGCCGTCATGTCTCTTTCGCAAACTCCCGCGCCTAGGATACACTAAGTCGCAATGGGAAGCGGTTCCAAAGCCAACGCCAAAAAGGAGCGCGCCCCGACCATCTCAGACGTCGCTAAGGCGGCGGGAGTAGGTATCGGGACGGTCAGTCGCGTCATCAACAACTCGCCGGCGGTTAGAGACGCCACCCGCGCCAAGGTGGAGGCGGTTATGCAGCGACTGGGATACGTCCCCAACCCGCACGCGCGCCGTATAGCCGGGGGTCGCAGTTATACGGTTTCGGTGCTGTTGCCGTTCGTAGGTACGGAGTTTTATCTGCGCTTGCTGGAGGGAATAGAAAAAGAGCTGGGAGCGCAGCGTTACGACCTGGCGCTGTTCCCCTTGCTATCGCGCAAGAGGCTCGAGCGCTTCCTCAGCTCGTCGGCGCTGGCTTATCACACCGACGGTTTGATAGTCTCCAGCTACGACCTCACGGAGCGTTTTCCGGCGGGCCGCCTGCCCACCGACCGGCCGGTGGTGATGGTGGACGCCGAGAGCCCCGAATACGACTCGGCCTTTCTAGACAACGCCCTGGGCGGCCGTCTGGCGGCCAGGCACCTGCTCGAGCTGGACGGTGAGGTGTTTGCCATTCAGATAGAAGAAGAGCTCGATAGCGCCTTCTCCAACACCGTCTTCGCCGCGCGCATCGGTGGTTTTCGCGAGGAGTTGCGCAAGGCGGGTAGGCAGCTGGCCGAGAGCCGCGTCTTCCGCACCCGTCTTTCGGCCGAAGGCGGACAAATAGCCCTGCAACGTTTTTTGCAAGAGGCGACGCCGCCCATTAACGTCTTCGCCGCCGCCGACGTGGTGGCTTTAGGAGTGCTGGAAGAGGCGGATCGCCAGGGCCTGCGTATCGGCACAGAGGTGCGCGTGCTCGGATTCGACGGCCAGCCCTGGACGGCCGCGCGACGGCTTTCGACCATCGAGCAGCCCGTCGAAGAGATGGGCTCCGCCGCGGCGCGGATGCTAATTGAAAGGCTGCAAGAGCCGCAGTTGCCGCCGCGGCGACGGCGCTTTGAACCCTATCTGCACGTTAGGTCCTCCACGCAACCGCATTAAACTAAGGGCATGTTGCGTACTCTCGACCTGGATTTCATCCGCCCGCGAACGATAGCCTCCTTCCTGGTAGAAACCTCGGCCGGGCCGGTTCTCGTCGAGAGCGGCCCCGAATCGGTCTACCACAACCTCAAAGCGCGTCTGGCCCAGCACGGTTACCAGCCTGCCGACCTGGCCGCCGTTTTCGTCACCCACATCCACTTGGACCATTCTGGAGCCGTCTGGCGTCTGATTGGCGAGGGCGCGCCGCTCGTTTACGTACACCCAAAAGGTGCGCCGCACCTGGTAGACCCCAGTCGCTTGTGGGAGAGCGCCGGCCGCATCTACAAAGACAAAATGTCCGAACTCTGGGGCCAGCCGGGCGCCATCCCCGCCGACAAGGTCAGAGCGGTGGCGGACGGCGAAAGAATACGAATTGGCGATAGCGAGTTTTGGGCCATAGAAACCCCCGGGCACGCCGGTCACCATCACGCCTGGTTGTACGAAGACGTTCTTTTTTCGGGCGACGTCGGCGGCGTCCGCATCGGCGCCGGCCCGGTGGTGCCGCCCTGCCCGCCCCCTGAGATCAACCTGGAGGCCTGGGCCGACTCCATCGCCAAGATGCGTGCGCTGCCGTTGCGCGAGGTCCGCCCTACTCACTTCGGCTCCTATAGTGACGTCGCCGCTCACCTCGACGAGTTGGAAGAGCGCCTCTTCCGCTGGGCCGACACCTTTTTATCGTGGTTGCAGGAAGGGCTGGACGACCAGGAGCTAACGCGCCGCTTCAACGACCTAGAAACCTCGGAACTCAAAGCCGCGGGCCTAAACGAGTCGGGCCTGGCCGAGTACGAGATAGCCGACCCCGCTTGGATGAGCGTCCCCGGCCTCGAGCGCTACTGGCGTAAGTATCATCCGGAGCGCTTGTGAGCAGGCAGGTCTGGGTTTTCGACCTGGAGGGCACGCTCAGCAGCGGCGAAACCTGGAAAGGCGTCGGCAGGTGGCTGCAATCGCACGGCCGCGCGGCGCGATACCGCGCTTTTTTTCGCGGACACCTGCCGGGAGCCCTGCTGGCCAAGGCGGGCCTGATAAACAAGCGCCGCTACCAGAACAAATGGATGAGCGATCTAGCCGCTTTTTTCGCAGGGATGACGGCGGCGCAGGTTGCGGACGTGGCCGATTGGGTAGTCGAAAACGAGCTCTGGCCGCGTCTGCGCCGCCCCGTCATGCAAGAGTTGCAAGACGGCCTGGCCGCGGGAGTGAGAATAGTGCTGGCCTCCGGCACCTTCGAGCCGGTGCTGGCCGCTTTCGCGGGCAGGATTGATCCGCTCGTCGAAGTGCTTGGTACGCCTCTTTCCTGTCCGCAAGACGTTTGCGACGGCCGCTTGGCGGGGCCGGTCAACGTAGCTCAGGAAAAGGCGCGGCGCGTGCGGCGGTACCTGGGCCGGCCGCAAAGGGCCTATGGCGATACGATCAGCGACGGCGATCTGCTGCAACTGGCGCAGCAGGCGGTCGCCGTCTGCCCAGATAAAGAATTAGCGCTTCAAGCGGCGCGCCGCGATTGGCGGGTTATCTCCTGCGACGGTTGACGGCGGCGCGGCCGTCAACCTATAGTAGAGGGCGGACGCGCGCCGGGATGGCGGAATTGGTAGACGCAGTAGACTCAAAATCTACCGGCCGCGAGGCCGTGCGGGTTCGAGTCCCGCTCCCGGCACCAGTAGGTACTTTTTAGGAGGAAGCATGGGTATTGTCTACACTCTGATAATTCTGCTCTACTTGGCGGTTGCGGCGGCGTTGGTGTGGGCCGTTCTGTTGCAGGAGCCCAAGCAGACCGGCGGCGACCTGCTCGGCGGAGGAGCGAGCGACCTCTTTGCCGCCAGGGGCGTGGCCGGGGGGATGTACCGCGTTACGATCTGGCTGGGGGCGGCTTTCGTGGCGCTCTCGATAATTCTCAGTAAGATACCTCGCTGAAGTGGTATACGGCAGTTGTGCACATCGACGGGGGAGACCCCGTTTTTCTCTTTGCCAACGGTATAAAAACGTCTTCTTACACTCAGTGTATTCTTGACACCGAGTCCTTGCGCAAAGTAACGTGCAAATAAGCTCTGGTCAGCGTGAAGATCGAACAAAAACGCGACCGAGCCATTGCAGAGGAGGTAGCCAAAATGAAACGTAGTATCTGGATCCTGATGGTGCTGGCGCTGGGGGCAATCGCTCTGGCGCAGCCGAAAGTGTTCAAATCCCCCAACCCCGGCGAAACGCCCGTCTTTGGCGGCGATTTCCGCGACTGGTCAACAGACGGTCCCAAGACCTTCAACCCCTTCGTCGCCAAAGAAACCTCGTCAACCGACGTCATGGACCTCTTCCTGCCCACCTTGACCGGTTACAACCCTTACACCCTAGAGCCCGAAGGCAACCTGGCCAAGAGCTGGGAGGTCAAGAACAAAGGCCTGACCATAGTTTTCCACCTGCGTAAGGGCGCTAAGTGGTCAGACGGCCAGCCCATCACCGCCGACGACGTTATCTTCAGCGCCAAGGTTCACGCCGATAAGAAGGTCGGCTCCAATTACATCAAGTCGTTCGAGATCGACGGCAAGCCGATCGTCTGGAGCAAGATAGACGACTATACCGTGCAGGCCGACTTCCCCAAGCCCTTCGCACCGGCGCTCATTCAAAGCTGGTACATCGTCCCCAAGCACGTCTTCGAAAAGGCCTACAAAGCGGGTAAGGTCAACGAGATGTGGGATGTGGGCGCCGACCCGGCCAAGATAGTTTCGGGCGGACCCTTCATGCTCGACAAGTACGTGCCGGGCGAGCGGGTAATCCTCAAGAAGAACCCCAACTTCTGGGGCGTTGACGAGAAGGGCAACAAGCTGCCCTACCTTAACCGCTATATCTTTACCATCGTCAAGGACCGCAACGCCGCCCTAGCCAAGTTCTTAGCGGGCGAGCTCGACCTGTACACGGCTTCCGACGCGGACCAGATCGCGCAGATAGTCGACCGTATAGACTCCAAGAAGCTCGACGCAACGATCTTCCCCAACGCCGACGTCACCACCGGCACCAACTTCATCTTCTTCAACTGGAACAATAAAGACCAGTGGAAGGCGCGCCTCTTCCGCAACAAAAAGTTCCGCGTGGCCATGGCTTACCTGATGGACAAGGACTCGATGATCGAGATAGCCCTCGGCGGCCTGGGTAAGCCGCAGTGGAGCCCCATCTCCATTCCCGTCAAGCAGTTCTTTACCGACGACGTCGTCAAGTATAAGTACAACCCCAAGAAGGCGGCGGCGCTGCTGGCCGAGCTTGGTTTCCGCAAGAAGAACTCCGCGGGCGTCTTGGTGGACGCCTCGGGCCGCCCCTTGGAGTTCCGCCTGGCCACCAACCAGGGCAACAACACCCGCGATAAGATATGCCAGCTCTTCAGCGAAGACGCCAAGAAGGTTGGCGTAAACGTCAAATACGCCCCCATCGCCTTCAACGAGCTGGTGCGCGAGATCCTCAACACCCGCGACTTCGACGCCATCCTCATCGGCCTGACCGGCGGCATCGAACCCGCCTTCGGCCGCAACGTTTGGGAGCTCGACGGCCCGCTGCACATGTGGAACTACGGCCCCGACTTCGAGTCGTTCGAGATCCTCATCGACAAGCTGATGAAGCAGGGCGCCACCACGCTGGAGCAGAGCAAGCGCCGCGAAATCTACGTGCGCTTCCAGCAGGTCGTCGCCGAGAACCTGCCTCTCACCTACACCGTGGCCCCGGCCTACAACCCGGCGCGCCTCAACAAGGTGGGCGGCCTCTTCGCCAAGGACCAAATTACCTCCATCGTAGGGCAGTACCCCTACGTAGAGACGGTCTTCATCAAGAAGTAAATAGTCACCCTCCGGCGGGGCGCGCGCCCCGCCGGAGCAAAACAACATGACCGCCTATATCATCCGCCGTTTTTTTCACCTGATCCCAACTTTTTTGGGAGCCACCTTTTTAGCCTTCCTAATAATCCAGCTGGCGCCGGGAGATTTCGTGACGCGGCTGGAGCTCGACCCTTCTTTCAATCACGCGCAAATAGAGAACCTGCGGCGCATATACGGCCTGGATCAACCCTTTACGGTGCAGTACGCCAAGTGGCTGTCCGGTTTTTTGAAGGGCTATCTGGGCGTTTCCCTCAGCTACCAGACGGGCGTTTGGGAAGTGCTCAAGCCGCGCATGCTCAACTCGATGGTGCTGGTAGTTTTGTCCATCATATTTATCTATTCCTTTTCCATTCCCATTGGCATCTACTCCGCGCTCAGGCAGTATTCCTGGGGCGATCGCTTTTGGACCACGGTGGCTTTCATCGGCATGGCCATACCCAACTTCTTTTTTGCCTTGCTGATGTTATACTTCGCCCTTTACCTCAAGGACAAGTTTGGCCATGAGATATTTCCCATTGGCGGCATGCGTTCTTTGTACATCGCAGGAATGGATTTTTCCGCGGCGCCTAAGTGGCGGCAGTGGCTGGATATCCTCTGGCACGCCGTCTTACCGGTGATAGTAGCCGGCACCGCCGGCACCGCCGGCCTTACCAGGGTAATGCGCACGCAGATGCTGGAGAACAAAATGCAGGACTACGTTCGCACCGCGCGCGCCAAGGGCCTTGCGGAGCGCGTCGTCGTTTACAAACACATCCTGCGCAACGCCATAATTCCCATAGTCGCTTCCATCGGTTTCTTGCTGCCCGACCTCTTCGGCGGCGCAGGTTTCGTCGAGGTGGTCATGGGCTGGCCGGGGTTGACGCCGATGTTGCTGGAAGCGCTTTTCAGCATAGACGTCTACATAATCATGGGCAGCATCTCGGTGACCATAGTTCTCTTGATGATAGGTAATTTGCTATCTGACCTCTTGCTAGCGTGGGTAGACCCGCGTATACGTTATAGCTAGGAGACCCGCCATGGCCGATGCAGAGACAAACCTGATAGAAGGGCTTTCCGAGCACAGCCAGAGCTACTGGCAGAAGGCTTGGCAGCGTTTCCGTCGCCACCCGTTTGCGCGCTGGGCGGGGTCTTTCTTGATAATCCTTTACCTGCTGGCGCTCTTCGCCGATTTTGTTGCGCCTTATCCTGAAGCCAAGAGCTTTCGCAAGCTACAATTTGTTGAGCCTACGAAGGTGTATTACACGGCTGACGGCCACCTGAGCAGGCCTTACGTGTGCAAGGTCGTGCGGACGCGTAACAAGCACACCTTCAAGCTGGAGTTCAAGCAAGACTGCAGCGCCCACTATCCCATTTACTTTATAGTGCACGGTTATCCCTATAAGTTTTTAGGCTTTATACCAATGGATCTGCACCTCTTAGGGGGGCCTTGGCTGGTTGAAGAGAAGGCGCAGCTCTTCCTTTGGGGTACCGACGATTTTGGCCGCGACCTCTTCAGCCGCATCTGGTTCGGCGCGCGCATCAGCTTGACCATAGGCATCCTGGCGTCGCTGGTGGCGCTGATAATCGGCGTGATAATGGGGGCGGTCTCCGGGTTCTACGCCGGTCAAAAAACGCACTTAGTAAGAGGGGTTTTTCACTTGCCGACCAGAGAGGAATGGCGTCTTTCGGGCGGCGCCGCGCTACTGCGGCTAGTCAGCGGCTCCGAGCTGGCGCGAGGCTTTGGTGAGGCCAGGCGCGAACGGCAACTACCGCTATTTTTGCTAGGCTTGTTAGTTCAGTATGCGCTGTGGGGCGGGGGAATATATATATTATGGATTACTATGCAGGGATATATGCAGGTCAGTAAAGGCCTGGAGCACGTAATAGCCCAAGGCATTTTTATGTTGCTGATGCTGTATATGATCTGGCAGCTGTTATTCGGCAGGGTGCAGATAGACGCCGACGACCTGGTTATGCGCAGCACCGAAGTGCTGGCCGCCATTCCCAGCCTCTTCCTGCTGATTATTCTTTCCGGCATTCTCGCCAAATATGACATTTCTTCTTCGATGCGCTTCATGCTCGTGCTTATTATTCTTTCTTTCGTCGGCTGGGGGGGGTTGGCGCGGACCGTGCGCAGCTTGGTGCTGCAGCTGCGAGAAATGGACTACGCCCAAGCGGCGCGAGCTTTGGGCGCTAAGGATTTTAGGGTGCTCTTCCGCCATATCATCCCCGGAGCATTGGGCTACCTGATAGTAGTCGTCAGCCTAACTATTCCCGGTTACATTCTCGCTGAGTCCGGCCTGTCCTTCTTGGGTTTGGGCATCCAGGAGCCGTCTTCTTCCTGGGGGTTGCTGCTCTCTAAGGCGCAACAAGGAGGCATTTCAGCTTTGCGCGACAGGCAGTGGCTTTTTATTCCCGGCCTATTTATATTTGCTAGTATACTGGCGTATAACTATCTAGGCGACGCCTTGCGCGACGCACTGGATCCGCGCGCAGAGCATTAGCGACAAAGGAGCCTGCATGAACGATAAGCGTTTGTTGGAAGTCAAGGGTCTAAAGGTCGAGTTCAAGACCGACGAGGGTATCGTCAAGGCCGTTGACGGAGTTTCGTATCACATTGACAAAGGGGAGACGCTGGCGGTCGTCGGCGAATCTGGTTCAGGCAAGTCAGTCTCGGCGCTGGCGATGATGCGCTTGATTCCGGTGCCGCCGGGAAAAATCTCCGCGGGGCAGATACTCTTCAGGGGCAAAGACGGCGTTCAAAAAGACTTGGTCAAACTGCCCGAACCGGAGATGCGCAAGATCCGCGGCAATGACATTGCCATGATCTTCCAAGAACCCATGACCTCGCTCAACCCCGTTTACACCGTTGGCGATCAGATTGCCGAAGCCATTGTGCTGCACCAGGGCAAGAGCAAAAAAGAGGCCTTGGAGCTCTCCGCCGAGATGCTGGATCTGGTAGGCATTCCCGAGCCGCACAAGCGCCTCAAGAACTATCCTCACCAGATGTCCGGCGGTATGCGCCAGCGCGTCATGATCGCCATGGCCCTCTCCTGCAACCCCAGCCTGCTCATCGCCGACGAGCCCACCACCGCCCTCGACGTCACCATTCAGGCGCAGATCCTGGAGCTGATGAAGAAGCTGCAGGAAGAAATAGGCATGTCTATCCTTTTCATCACCCACGACCTGGGGGTAGTGGCGGAAATGGCCGACCGCGTAGTGGTTATGTACGCCGGTCGCGCCGTTGAAGAGGCGGACGTGATCAGCACCTATAAAGACCCTTTACACCCCTACACCATGGGCCTCCTCAACTCGGTGCCGCGGGTCGACGAAAGCGCGGTAGAGCAGAAGCGGCTCGAGGCCATCCCCGGCAACGTTCCCAACCCCTTGTTCCTGCCGAGCGGCTGCGCCTTTCACCCTCGCTGCAAGTACGCCGCGGCGGGAGTGTGCGACCAAGACGTGCCGCAGCTGGAAGACTCCGGCACGGGCCACATGGTTCGCTGTTTCCGCTGGCGCGAGATTAGAGAGGAGATCAAGTCATGAGCGCGAACGACGCCCCTCTTATCAAGGTCAACAACCTCAAGAAATGGTTCCCCATCCGCGGCGGCATACTTTCGCGCACCGTCGGCTACGTCAAAGCCGTTAATGACATCAACATGTACGTTAACCACGGCGAGGTGCTCGGGCTAGTGGGCGAGTCCGGCTCGGGCAAGACTACGGCGGGCCGCACTATCTTGCGGTTGATAGAGCCGACCGAGGGCGAGATTGTTTTTGACGGCACGGACATAGTTTCGCTTTCCAAGTCCGAATTGCGGCCCTTTCGCCGCCGTATGCAGATTATTTTTCAAGACCCCTTTGCTTCGCTCAATCCGCGCATGACCGTGGGCGACATCATCGCCGAGCCCCTAATAATCCACCGCTTGGTGAAGACGGCGCAAGAGCGCACCGACCGCGTGGCCGAGCTGCTAAAGCTGGTGGGCCTCTCGCCCGACCACATGCGCCGTTACCCGCACGAGTTTTCCGGCGGGCAGCGACAGCGCATCGGCGTGGCGCGGGCTCTGGCGGTGGACCCCGACTTTATCGTGGCCGACGAGCCGGTTTCGGCGCTCGACGTCTCCATCCAGGCGCAGGTCGTCAACCTGCTGCAAGACCTCAAGGACGACCTGGGTCTGACCTTGCTCTTCATCGCTCACGACTTGGCGGTGGTGGAGTACATCTCCGACCGCATTGCCGTCATGTATCTGGGCAAGATTATGGAGCTGGCCCCGGCAAAAGATCTTTACACCAACCCCCAGCACCCTTACTCGGAGGCGCTGCTCTCGGCGGTGCCGGTGCCCGATCCCACCATCAAGCGCGAGCGCATCGTCCTGGAGGGCGACATACCCAGCCCCATCAATCCGCCCTCAGGCTGCGTTTTCCGCACTCGCTGCCGCTATGCCATTCCGGAGTGCGCCGAAACAGTACCCGAGCTGCGCGAGGTTTCGCCCGGCCATTACAAGGCCTGCATTCGCGACGACATCTTCTAAATCATCGTCTTGAAAGGGGCCGCGCTGGGCGCGGCCCCTTTGCTATGGTAGAGGTATGAAAAAACACTCGTTAGCGGTAATCACCTCGTTTTTGCTGGTCGCGGGCATAGTTGCAGCGCAAACGGCTTTTATCTATCCTAGCTTCGCCGAGGTGCACGAGCCGGTCAGCCTGCCGGGGGGCAGCTGGACTTGGTTTATCGACCGCAGTCTGGGCGGCACTCTGGTAGACGGTACCGTCAGATTGTTGGGGGTAGAGGAGAAGCGTCGCACCTGGCGCGAGGGCAGCGTGACCTTCTACTACGCCGGCGGTCCCGCAGCGCAGCTTGCCTACCTGACTCGCGGCTTGGGCTATGGCCTCTATTACGACCTGGATACCGATAGCGGCAGGCTCGTTGGCTGGGCCAAGATCAGCAACAGGCTGAACCAGACCTTGCGATTCGAAAAAGTGACCTTCATTGCCGGCCAGGTGCCGCTGCGTTCCGGCGCGGCTCCGCAGATGGCCATGAAAAAGATATCGCGCTCCATGGACGTGGAAGCCGTGGGAGCGCCGGCGCCGGCGCCCAACTACGCCGGCAGCGGAGGAGGCGTGTACCGCTATGAGCTACAGTCGCCGCCGCCGCTCGAGCCCGGTGTTACCGAGATCCCCTTCATAAGGAGCTCGGTCGAGCCGGTGTATACCTGGAGCTACCGCGGCGGCTTTTATCGCGGCGACAAAATAGAGTTCAACAGGGGATATACCTTTGCCGCGACCGCGCAACTGGCTTCGGGTCTGGTAAACCTGCGCAGTCGTGGAGTCTTGTTGGGGCAGGCTCTAATGCCCGACACCGCCAAAAACGGCAGGGTGGAGCTGTGGTTGGGCCGCGACCCCGAGGGTAAGGCTTCGCGGCGGATAGAGGTGCTGCGTGATGAGCGCAAAGAAAAGTCCTATCGCGTTACCACGACGGTGCGAAACCCGCGCGGAAGCCAGGTCAAGGTGGATATCAGCGAGTCCTTTTCGGCCGCGAAGCTGAGCTTGGAGCTGCCGCGTGACGCTCAGCGCACGCCTTCGGGTTATCGCTACGTCTTCACCTTGGCTGCGGGGGCCGAGAAGAGTTTCGTTTACACCGTGACCTTGCGTTACTGACCCAAGGGTCATTAGCATGGGGCATGCCACCCCTGAAACCAAAGGACCTGTACCGGCTGCGCCTCCTCGCGGATCTGCAACCCGGCCCGCGAGGAGGAGTTTTATACGTCGAAACGAGCATCCGTCAGCCAGAGAAAGATGAGCCAGCGGCTTACGAGTCGCGGCTGTGGCTCTACCAGGACGGCCGGCGTCGCTTGCTGACGCAGGACGACGCCGGCACGCCCCGCTGGGACGGGGGCCGCTACGTCTACTTCCTGCGCAAGCAGGCCAAGGTCAAGCAGCTCTTCCGTCTCGACCTGGAGGGGGGAGAACCCGAGGCCATGACCGGGTTCAAAGCCGGCGTGGAAGGGTACGAACTCGCTCCGAACGGCGCGGTGGCCGTGCTGACCCGCGGCGACGAGGCGCCGGCGAAACCGGGCGCGCCCCGGGTCTACGAGCGCCTGCCCTTCAAGTTCGACGGCGTGGGCCTGCTCCCCGAGCGGAGCCGTCAGGTGCGCGTGCGCACCGAGGACGGCGCTTGGAGCGCCCCCAGCGACCTGCCCACCGACGTGGACGCGCTCGCCTGGGACGAGCGGGGCGAGGAGCTGGTGCTGGTGGCGAGCGCCAGCTTCGAGGAGCGCCGTCTTTGGATCCAGCGCCTGTACCGCTGGCGGCCGGGCGGGGAAGCGCGCCAGATCGGCGGCGGCTTCGGACCGGTGAGCGATCCGGTGGTCGCAGGCGGGCGGGTGTACTTCGTCGGTTACGACTGGGCCGCGGGCATCGGGGCCAGCCCCGGTGTGTGGAGGCTGCCGACGAACGGCGGGCAGGCCGAGCGCTTGACCCCCGAAAGCCTCTACGTGGGGCTCTCTCTGGTTTCCGACGTGCACTTCGGCGGCTACGGCAGGGCGCTCGAGCCCGACGGCGCGGGCGGTTTCTGGTTTGGCGTCACCGAGGCGGGCGAGGGGCGGCTCTACCGCCTGCGCGCGGACGGCGGGGTCGAGGGGCCGCTGCCGCTGCCGGGCAGCTTGGCCGCCTTCGCGGTGATCGAGGGGGAGGTGCGCCACACCCTGCTTGAGGATCACCACCGTCCGCCGGTCCTCTACACCGGCGCCGAGGCGGTGCACGACCCCAACGCCGACTTTCTGGAGGACTGGCCCGCGCCCCAGGCCTTCCGCTGGCGCTCCCCCGAGGGCCACGACGTCCACGGCTGGGTGCTTCTGCCCGAAGGAGAGGGGCCCCACCCGGCGGTGCTCTACGTCCACGGCGGACCCCACGCCGCCTACGGCCGGGCGATGCTCTTCGAGTTCTACCTGCTGCGGGCCCGCGGGCTGGCGGTGGTCTACGCCAACCCGCGCGGCTCGGTGGGCTACGGCCAGAACTACGCGCAGATCAAGGGCCGCTGGGGCGAGGCCG